>JBFWQT010000667.1:0-3349 GCA_050249295.1 Planctomycetota bacterium | reverse complement strand
CGTTCTGGTCCTGCACGCGCACCGTGAAGTTGAAGTTGCCGGAGGCCGACGGCGACCCGCTGATCGCACCGGTGCCGGAGTTGATCGACAGCCCGGCCGGCAGCGCGCCAGCCGAAATCGACCAGCTGTACGCGGGCTGGCCACCCGCCGCCGTGAAGTTCTGCGTGTACGCATCGCCGACGTAGCCCTCGGTCAGCGCGCCGGCGCTCGGCGACAGGATCGTCGGCAGATCGACCACCGTGATCGAGTACGCGCGATCGGCGAACACCGCGTTCGCGTCACTGGCGCGCACCGTGAAGTTCGACGTGCCGGTGGCCGTCGGCGTGCCGCTGATCGCGCCGCTGTTCGAGTTGATCGACAGCCCGGCCGGCAGCGACCCGCTCACGATGCTGTAGACGAGCAACGGCTTGCCGCCGCTGGCCGAGATGTTCACCGGTCCGTACGCGATGTTCTGCACGCCGGCCGCGAGCGCACCGGCGGCCGGGCTGTTGATCGTCACCGCGGCGTACACCGCAATGGTGTAGGCGCGCGTGTCGGTCTTGGCCGCGTTGTCGGTCACGCGCACCGTGAACGAATAGTTGCCCGGCGTGGTCGGGTTGCCGCTGATGATGCCGGTGCCGCTTGCGATGCTCAGGCCCGGCGGCAGCGAGCCCGCGCTGATGTCGAACGCCAGCGGGGCCTGACCGCCGCTCGCGTCCACGTCCACGTTGTAGCCGGTGCCCACGTAGCCGTCGGGCATCGGGCCGGCCGCGGGCGAGGTGATCGACGGCGTGTCGGTCATCTCGAGGCGGATGCTGTTGCAGTTGCCCTGGTCCTTGGTGCCGCTCGCGCCGATCGTGGTGTTGGCCTGGTAGACGCGCACGTTGAGCGGGTTCTGGCCCTTGTGCACGTAGACGGTGAGGCCCTGCGCGTTCGGCCCGTAGAGCCGCATCTCCACGGTCAGCGCGTTGCTGCCCGAGTAGCTGAACGGCGTGGTCAGCACGATGTTCTCGAACCACTCGCCATTGTTGTGCGCGTTGAACGCCACGGCGCCGTCGTAGCAGGTCACCTGCGCGGCCGCGTCGTAGTTCTGTGCATAGGTGGCGCTGAACGTCGCGGCCGTCTTCGTGGTCTCACCCATCAGGATCACCACGCGCGGATAGCTGAGCGCCGGGTAGTTGGTCCACGCCGCGCGCACGGCCACCGCCGTGATCGTGCCGGCCTGGCCGATCTGCGAGGCGTCGTAGCGATTGCAGACGCAGCCCTGCGGGTTGCTGCCGCCCCACGGCCAGGCGTTGGCCTCGTCGGTGTTCATCAGGATCGTGATCGTCGGGTCGATCGTCACCGGGTACGCGGCCGTGCGCATGAAGCTGGCCGGAGCCTCGATGCTCAGACGGTAGCCATCGCCCGCCGGCTCGATCCGCAGCTGGCCGTCGATCGTCTGGTTGGCAGCGTCGAGCAGCGTGACGCGGCCGAAGCTGTAGCAGGCGGTGCCATGCTCATCGACGACCATCAGCCCGGCGTCGGCGATCACGCGGGCCTCGGTGACCGCGGGGTAGAACGACATGCCGGCCGGCAGCGTGACCTGCCATTGCGTGCCGTACCAGGCGGCCTGGCCAAGCAGCGCGGGCGCGACCTTCACAATGGTGTCGTGCTTCACGCGCGTCGGGCCGGGCGTGAACACGTCGTCGACGTTGGCCCACAGGCCCGCGTAGCGCACGGTGTTGCCGGCAATCGCGGCGCTGGCGCTGGTCGGCGTCAGGCTGCTGATCACCGCGCCCGAGGCGTCGCGCTGTTCGAGCGCCACCGGCGCGAACGCCACCGGCTGCCCGCCCACGGCCCACACGCGGAACGGCGCGGCCGTCGGGTTCTCCGGGAAGTCGGCGCTCATGCCCGTGCCGCTCGCGCGCCAGGCGTAGCCGTTGGCTGTGGCCGGTACGAGGTCGGGCTGGCTCGGCGCGTCGATCGGGTCACCGGTGATTTCGACAATCCGGGTACCGGGATTGGTCGACTGGGCCGCGACCGTGGCGGCGGGCAGCGCGATGGCCACCAACGCGAGGACGCCAACGAGCAGAGACGCGATAGAAGGACGGTGCCGAGGGGCGGAACGCTTCATGGGAGTCGCTGGTCTGGTCTGATGGGTGGGCGAGCGGGACCACCATATTCAGTAGCACAAACGTGATGGCCAGAAAAGCCAGGTTTGGCACCCTGGTGGGTATCCGGAGTTGACTGCGCTGTCTCACATCGGTGACGCCCGGCCGAAGCAATCGCACCGGACTTTCACGGGCACTTCTCGACGCTTCACGCCACTTCACTCCAAATGAGCCCTGTGTTTATGGGGCTTCCAGGGCGACAGTGGGAGAAATCGAGGCGGCGACCGATAACGACTGCGCGCGGATTCCGGGCGAGTCGCAACCCGAGGTGCTGCGAAGACTTCTACGGAAATGGGTTCGTTCCGCAGCCTTCGCAGCCGCTGTCTCCGGGGCGAGCCGGGCGACGGAATCCGCAGAGGCTGTTGCCGAGACCGGTCGGGGCTGGTCCCGGAAGCCAACACCGGATGCAGACTCCGGGGACTTCCGTCCCCGGCTCGCCTCGCATTCGACGCATGCAATGAGCGCAACGCGGATAGTCGCGATCGAAGCGCGTATCGGGCCCGCTCGCTCAAGACGCGATGAGAAGCGGATTGGACACAGAGGACCCGGAGGACACAGAGGCGGCCAGGAGCTTCGTTGTAGCTCTCCCGGCGTCCTCCGTGTCCTCCGTGCCCTCCGTGTCCAATCATCTTCTTCGTTGCAGCGGATGCTCACGGCTGCGCAAGCCCGGGCACGCTGACAGCCAGTCGGAACGGCAACGGCGTGCGTCGCCGGGCAGCTGCGCCCCCGGCTCACCGCGGAGCCGGCACCACGACCTACTCCAAAAATGACGACAAGAATAAATGAGTTCAGCAGCACGCGACACCTCGCCAATCTGGTCCGAACCGACGCAATCCAGAACAACATCCTCCCTCTGTATTGAGGATTGTCCGGGGTCAGGCCCTGTTTTTTGACTACAACTCGATTGGCACCAGGTGGTTAGTGCCAATGTTAGCTAAATTGGACCGATGTCTGGGGTTATTATCGGCAATCGGGCCCGGCTATCCGTTTTTCGTCGGGCAAACAGCCTTGTATTTCTGAAGTTTAATGAATCGACGCCAAGTATCTTCCGGCGCTGACAGCCAGCCAGCGCGGTCGAATTCCGATTCCGGGCGAGCCGGAGTGTGCGCCCGATGGGCGCTAACACAAGAGCCGCGATCGCAAGCGAGCGGGCCTCGGTGGGGTCACGCCGGCAAGCCCACCGGTTGAACGCTGACAAGCGCGTTCACGAAACCTCC
>JBFWQT010000666.1:0-3363 GCA_050249295.1 Planctomycetota bacterium | reverse complement strand
TCTCGGCCATGTCGCAATACGTTCCACGACCCGGGTACAGGCGCCTGAGCGGACCGGAGTGGCAAGGGACGGCAGTCTAGACCAGAGGGCGAGTCATGCGCAACCCTGGCGGGTGGCTGTCTGAAGGTTGCATCAGCGCAGTCTGCACCGCGGCCCGGGCGGCAGGCCCACGACGCCGCTTGCTGCCACGCGCCCGACGTGTTTCGATATGCCGCGCACGCGGGGCCGCCCTCCTTCTTTCATGGCCGGTACGCTCGAAGTCCGACAGCTCGTGAAGACCTACGCCGGCCGCACGGTCGTCGACCGCGTCTCATTCCGGCTGCGCTCGGGCGAGGTGATCGGCCTGCTCGGCCGCAACGGTGCCGGCAAGACCACGTCGTTCCGCATGGCGATCGGCATGATCCGCCCGCGCAGCGGCATCGTGATCCTCAACGGCGAGGACGTCACCGAGCAGCCGATGTACCGCCGTGCGCAACGCGGCCTCGGCTACCTCGCCCAGGAGCCGGCCGTGTTCCGCCGCCTGAGCGTCGAGCAGAACATCGCCGCGATCCTCGAGCTGCGCGGCTGGAAGCGCAAGGACATCAAGAAGCGCGTCGACGAGTTGCTCGCCGAGTTCGGCCTGCAGATGGTGCGCAACAACAAGGCCGGCAGCCTGTCCGGCGGCGAGCGCCGGCGCCTGGAAATTGCCCGCGCGCTGAGCACGAACCCGCAGATCATGCTGCTCGACGAGCCGCTGTATGGTGTGGACCCGATCGCCGTCAGCGAGATCATCAAGCTGATCCACAGCTTGCGCCGTCGCGACATCGGCATTCTGATCACCGAGCACAACGTGGAGAAGGTGCTGCCGATTCTCGATCGCGCGTACATCATCCACGAGGGCCGTGTGATCTTCAGCGGCAGCCCCGACGAGGTGGTGGCGAACGAGGCGGTGCGCGAGTTCTACCTTGGCCGCGACTTCAGGCTGCCGGATGCGAGTGCGAGCAGCAGCGGCGATTGATGTGGGGTGTTGCTGGTCACGCTGGTCACGCTGGTCACGGGCGGCTCTGATTCGAGCTGTGCCTGCCCTGGTATTGCAACCGGCCCACCGCAGTGCCAGGCTGCGGCCCCCGCTGCACGGGCTCGCACAGCCTCCGACCGACGCATGGCGCTCAATCATCTCGCGCGACGGAACATCGTCACCGTCTTCATCAAGGAACTGCGCGACACGATGCGCGACCGGCGCACGCTGTACGCGGCCATCATCCTGCCGATCCTGATCAACCCGCTGCTGTTCATCGGCCTGTTCACGCTGATGAGCTCGCAGACCGCCAAGCAGCGCGCGCTCGGCTTCAACGTGGCAATCGGCCGCGACGACAGCGCGCCGGTGCTGACGAAGATGGTCAGCAACTTCGTCACGCCACGCGCGCTCGGCCAGCCCGTCGTCGTGCCCGGCGGACGCGACCTCAAGGCCGAGGACATCGTCTCGATCGTCGACGCCACCGACGTGCCGCGCTCGACGCGCGTGGCCGTCCTGTACCCCGAGTGGTGGGTCACCGAGTTCGGCCTGCCCGGCACCGTCGGCGGCCCCACGCCCACGCGGCCCGGCATCGAACTGGCCGACCTGCGCGCGCACTCCGTTGATCTGCTCGGCGAGGAAGATGCCGTGGCGCTGGAGAAGCGCGACGACGCGCACTGGGCACGGACCTTCGCGAAACTCGATCGCAACCGCGACGGCTACCTCGACTCGCACGAGATCTGGCGCGCCCTGGCGATCCGCATGCTCAAGGCCGGCGAGCTCGACGTCGCGATCATCTTCCCGCCGGACTTCGAGGAGAACCTGCGCAAGGGCGTGTCGAAGCAAATGCCCGAAGTGCTGCACCTCGGCAGCAGCGACTCGTCCGACGCGGCCACGTCGCACATCCGCAACATCCTGCGGTCGTTCGTCGAGCCGTGGACGCCGATGGAACTGCAGGACACCGACGTGAAGACGGGCAGCAAGGGCATCAAGGAAGTCGCGCGGTTCATCCCGTACCTGATCATCCTGATGGTGCTGGCCGCGGCGTTCACGCCGGCGATCGACCTGATGGCGGGCGAGAAGGAGCGCGGCACGATCGAGACACTGCTGATCTCGCCGGCCTCGCGGAAGGAGATCATCGCCGGAAAGTTCCTGTGTGTAACGACAGTGGCGGTGGCCGCGGCGGCGCTCAACCTGGCGTCGCTGGGGCTCACGGTGGCGTACATCGGCAATTCCGTCGCGAGCATGGCGGCCGTGCAGGTGCAGGCCGCGGCCAACCAGGCGCCAATGGCACCGGCCGGCGTGCAGCTCACGCCCGAGGCGCAGCAGCGCATCGCCGCCGCGCAGCAGCGCGAGACGCCGACGCCGCCGGTGCAGACCGCGCCCAACAACGACAAGGCCGCGATGAACCTGCCCGACGTGCCGGCCGAGAGCATGTTCCCGTCGATCCCGATCTACCTCTATCCGCTGGTCTTCCTCTTGATGGTCCCGGCCGCGGCCCTGTTCGGCGCGGTCTCGCTGGCGATCTCGTCGTTCGCCAAGAGCTACAAGGAAGGCCAGTACTACATCACGCCGGTGATGATGATCGCGCTGCCGTTGAGCATGATCTCGCTGCTGCCGGGCATCGACTTCAACTGGCAGTGGGGCCTGGTGCCGATCAGCAACTTCGCCCTGCTGTTCCGCGACATCATGACGCGCGTGACGGCCGGCGACGCGCTGCCGCCGGTGATGTGGGCGTACATCGCCGAGGTCGTCTGCGTCACCGCGCTGTACGCGTGGCTCGCGCTGCGCTGGGCCACGAGCATCTTCTATCGCGAGGACATCCTGTTCCGCGAAGCCGAGGAGTTCAACTGGCGCTTCTGGCAGCAACCCGGCCCGCCGCGCCTCACGCCGAGCAGTGGCGCCGCGCTGTTCGCGTTTGTCATCTCGCTGATCCTGTTCTTCTTTGTCGGCCAGAGCTGGCAGCTGGCGGCGATGCACGAAGGCACCGACGCCGCGAAGCAGGCCGCGTTCGCGCGCGCGCACATCATGACGCAGCTGCTGCTGATCGCGCTGCCCTGCGTGATCATGGCGCGCCTCAACAAGTACGACCTGCTCTCGGTGTTCCGCTTCCGCATCGCGCCGCGGGCCGCGCTCGCGCTGCTCGGCGTGCTGCTGCTGATGCCCGCGCTCAACCTCTGGGGCATGCAACTGCTCGCCTGGATCGTCCAGCTCAGCGGCGCCGACCCGTCCGGCGGCAGTGGTGTCGACCAGTTGCTGGGCTCCGGCGAACCGCAGTGGGCGGTGCTGTTCCTGCTGTTCGCCGTGGTGCCCGGCTTCTTCGAGGAGATCCTGTTCCGCGGCTACGTGCTCAGCGGCATGATCCCCGA
>JBFWQT010000665.1:0-3389 GCA_050249295.1 Planctomycetota bacterium | reverse complement strand
CGCATTGACGCGGGCAGCAGCGAGCGGCGGATTCGGGATCGAGCGCCCCCCGCGGCCCGGTCGCTTGCGCTCGCGGCTCTTGCCCGGACGCGTGACGCGCGGCGTCCTACGGGTCGTCCTCGCCCGGAGGCTCATCGTCGAACGGCACCTGCGGTACGCGCTCCGACGGCGGAATGTGCTCGTCGCCCGAACCCACCTCGGTGAACGGAATGTCACCGCCCAGCTTGCGCGTGTCCGGTGGGCGCGGGCCCTTCGCCACAACGGCCGGCTGCGGCGCCGCGGCTGCCGGCTCGCTCGCGCGTCGCGACCGCAACGGAAACACGAAGCTGGCGGCGACCATCGCGGCGATCAGCCAGAACATGGACATCGGCAGCACATCGCCGATCCGCACGTACAGCGAGCCACCCGGCCCCAGCGGCACGCGCGTGATCAACGCACCCGGCACACCATGCTGCTCGCGCACGCCCGGCGACGTCTCGACGTTGAACACATCGAGCATGCTGCCGTCGGGCCGGCACACGCCGCTGATGCCGCTGTTCACGCAGCGCACCACGCTCACGCGCGACTCGATGGCGCGGTAGCGCGCGCCGAGCCAGATCTGCCCCGGCTCGTCCATCGGCTCCTTCATGAACCACGCGTCGTTGGACTGCACCAGCAGCATGCGCGACCCGGCCGCGGTGAACTGCCGGCACAGATCGGGGAACACGGTCTCGAAGCAGATCGCCACGCCGTACTGGATGCGCCGGCCATTGACGGGCAGCTCGAAGATCGTCGACTGCGTGCCGGGCTTGTAGTCCGGCGGGTCGGCGAGGCCGGAAATCTGCGTCGTCAGATCGCGGAAGATGTGCGTCGATTCGCCGAACGGCACGTACTCGCCGACCGGCACCAGCTCGCGCTTGGCGTGCGCGCAGACCAGCTCGCCATCGGGCGCGATCAGCAGCGTGCAGTTCTGGATGCGCAGCGTCTCCCACTCGTCCACCTCGTCGAGGTCGGCACCGAGGTCGTACTCCATGCTGTTGATCTGCGTGTGCCAGCCGTTGCGCGAGGGCACGGCCAGCAGGCGCGCGGTGCCGATCACCTGGTTGTTGCTGGCGTAGCCGTGGTCGTCGTACCAACGCACCTCGCGGTAGCCCCACGGGTAGAGCGTTTCGGGCAGCACGAGCAGGTCGATGCGGTCGGGCGTGTTGCGCTGGATCCAGATGTGGTCGCGCACGAACGGATCGGTGCCGGCCATGGCCGCGAAGCGGTCGGATTCGCGCGTGATCGTGCCGACGACCCGACCCTGCGATTCGATCGCCTCGAGGATGTCGACTGTGCGGTCGAGCCGGGCGGAGACCACCGGCGCACGGCCGATGCCGAGCGAGAGGTTGGGCTGCACCAGGGCCACGACGGGGCCGGGCTCCTCGCTGTCTGGCAGCGTGCCAATGCGGATCGCTCCATAGACGTGCGCGGCGATCAGCAACGAGCCGACGCCGATGATCGCCACGCGGTTGGCACGCCAGCGCGAGGTGCCAGCGTCGGCGGCAGCAGGGCGGATCAGCAGGCGGACGACCAGCACGTTGACCATCACGATCAACAGTGTCGGCGTGGTGGCGCCGAACAGGTCGGCGGTCTGCGCGATCATCGGGTCGGCGTCGATCAGCGCGTACGAGAGGTAGAACCACGGGAACTTCACGCCGACGGCCGTCCACAGCCAGTCGCCGCCGATCCACAGCGCGGGCCAGGTGAGCACGATCCAGCCCGGCGCGACCCGCCACAGGCGGCGCATCAGCAGTGCCATGGTGGCGGTGTAGATGCCGAACAGCGGACCGCAGACCCACCACGCCACCTCGTGGATCGCGAGCAGGAACCGGCAGGTCATCCAGAACCAGACCAGCCCCAGCACGTAGCCGCACAGCCCGGCCGCCAGCGCGCGACGCGACCGCATGATGGTCCACATCAGTGGCACCAGCGCGACGAACACCAGCAGGCCGAGGTCGATGCCGGCACCGAGTTGCGGCGGCGTGAGCAGGTTCGGCCGGAAGCACACGCCGAGCATGCTGCCGCTGAGCAGGCCCGTCAGGACGGACACGAGCGCGTGCAGCCAGCGGTTGCGTGGCTGCGGTGTGGCGTCGGCGCCGGTGAGTGGTGCGGTGTCGTCGCTCATGCTCACGAGCCGGACTCGAGGATCGTCTTGAGCGCGTTGAGTTCCTTCGTCATCTGGCCGGTGAGGCTGCCGCGCACAATCCAGGGCAGCAGCCTGAACATCACGGCCGTGAAGCAGCCATCCGGGCCGACTTCCAGCTGGTGGCTCAGCGTGGTGCCGCCCTCCACCGGCTTGCACCGGAACACACTCTCGAACGCAAACGGCCCGCTGCCCTTCACGGTGATGTGGTCGGGCCGCTGGCAGTTGAGCACCACGAGTTGCACGTCATGCGTGCGGCCGCCGACCTTGTACTTCGCGCGGAAGGTGTAGCCGGGGCCGAACGCGCCGCCGTCGGGCAGCTGCACGTCGGACATCGCCTCGATCCACTCGGGGTCGCGCTTCACGTCGGCAAGAAAGTCCCAGACGTCCTCGACGTCGCGCTTGATGGTGATTTCGACGGTACTCTGCATGCGGGCTCCGGGTGGACGGCGAGGCCGGGAGTGCGACGCATCGTTCGCCCGCGAGTGGGCGGAATGATGGCGCGGGCCGCATTGTACCGTGAGTAGCGGCCGCGCGAATGCGGTTGCGTACCGGTCACGCGCCGGCCAGAATCCGTCGACGCGCGCACTCGCACCATGATGAACGCCTTGCACGACAATCCGCCGACCCCGTCGTTGCGCATCGGCACGCGCGGCTCCGCGCTGGCGCGCGCGCAGGCCGACCAGGTGGCGGCGGCGCTGACGGCGGCATTCCCGTCGCTGACGGTCGAGATCGTGATCGTCAGCACGCGCGGCGACCAGGACCTTTCCACGCCGTTGCACCGTTTCGGCAACGCCGGCGTGTTCGTGCGCGAGCTCGAAGAGGCGCTGCTCGACGGCCGCGTCGATCTGGCGGTGCACTCGCTCAAGGACATGCCGGTGCGACAGCCCGAGGGGCTGGTCGTGCGACCGGCGATGATGCGCGAGGATCCGCGCGACGCGCTGGTCACGCGTGACGGCCGGCCGTTCGGCGAGTTGCCCGATGGCGCGCGGGTCGGCACGAGTTCGCTGCGGCGTACCGCGGCGTTGCGCGCGATGCGCGGCGACGTGCAAGTGCTGCCGGTGCGCGGCAACGTGAACACGCGACTCGCGAAACTCGACGCCGGCGAGTACGACGCCTTGTTGATGGCCACGGCCGGGCTCGAACGGCTGGGCATGGCCTCGCGGATTGCCACGCGCTTCTCGCCCGACGACATGACGCCCGCGCCGGCGCAGGGCATTCTCGG
>JBFWQT010000664.1:0-3396 GCA_050249295.1 Planctomycetota bacterium | reverse complement strand
TGAACTCGGTGTCCTGCATGTCCTTGTAGTGCGTCTCCAGCGTGGCGAAGGTCTGGAGGATCTGCTCGTAGACCTCGGGCTGGCGCGCCTTCAGGTCGTCGAGGTGCACCGGCGTACGCGTGCCGGCGACGACGTCCTCGCCCTGCGCATTGAACAGGTACTCGGCCATGAACACCTTCTCGCCGTTGCCCGGGTTGCGGGTGAAACCGACGCCGGTGCCCGAGGTGTCGCCCCAGTTGCCGAAGACCATCGCCTGCACGTTCACGCCGGTGCCCTTCAGGCCGGTGACGCGGTTCTTGGCGCGGTAGGCCTTGGCGCGGTCGTTGTTCCAGCTGCGGAACACAGCCTCGATCGCGGCGCGCAGCTGCTCGCGCGCATCCTGCGGGAAGGGCTTGCCGACGTGCTTCTGGTAGATGCCCTTGTAGTCGTTGGCCAGTTCGCGCAGGTGCGCGGCGTTCAGCTCCACGTCGCTCTTCGCGCCGACGCGGTGCTTCATCGCGTCCATGTGGTGCTCGAAGTGCTTGCGGTCAACGCCCATCACCACGCCGCCGAACATCTCGATCAGCCGGCGGTACGAGTCGAATGCCATGCGTTCGTTGTTCGTGGCCTTGGCCAGCGCCTCGACGGTGCCGTCGGTGAGGCCGAGGTTGAGGATCGTGTCCATCATGCCCGGCATGCTGATCGCGGCGCCGCTGCGCACCGAGACCAGCAACGGCTTGTCGCCACCGCCGAACCCCTGCCCCATGCTGGCTTCGATCTTCCTGACGTTGCCTTCCACCTCGTCGGCCAGGCCGCCGGGCCACTGGTTGCCGCCCTTGAAGTAGGCGTCGCAGGCTTCGGTGGTGATCGTGAAGCCGGGCGGCACGGGAATGCCGATCGCGGTCATCTCGGCGAGGCCCGCGCCCTTGCCGCCCAGCGTCTCCTTCGAGATGCCCTTGCCCTCTGCCTTGCCGTCGCCGAAGAAATAGACGTACTGGGTCATGTTCGCTGGACTCCGCTGCGCAGGGGCAAATCCGGGTGGTTGGCCGTGCGCGCAAATGCTGGCGCTGGCCGGAGCGGGGACACTACTTTTGTTGCGGCCGTGCCATCAAGTGTGCAGCCGGTGAGCGGGTGCCGGTGGCCCGGCCGGCCGGTCCCGGCGATCGCGGGCGCCCGGTGCCGGGCGCCGGCGGTCAGTCAGCGAGTGGCCCGGCGAATCAGAGCCGGGGCGGGCTTCGCTCCGCGAATCAGAGCCGAGCACGAATCAGAGCCGCGCGCGCAGCAAGCGGCCACCGTGAGGTGTGCGCCCATGCCGCAGCAATCCACCCGGTGGTCACCTCCCGTGGCCGCTTACTACAGCGAATCACAAGTCATCGTCCCGTCGAGGAGCCCTCCGGCGAGCCGGGGGTGTAAACCCCCCGGAGTCTGGTTCTGGGACCAGCGCATGACTCTGTTGGTGGCGCGGACCTGCTGGCGCCGAGCGCTCGCCTCAGTACCAACTCCGGGGGTTTACACCCCCGGCTCGCCCGGAGGGCTGCTTTGATGGGACGAGGACTTGTGATTCGCTGTGGCCGCTTACTACGAGCGCGGCTCTGATTCACCCGGGCGGTCGGTCACTCGTGCCGCGGCTCGGACCCGTCGGTCGCCGTGCCGGCCATCAACGTCCAGTGCGTGCCGGCCGAGCCGACGCCGATCACGACGCACCGCGGATGGAGCAGCACCCGGACGTGCGCGGAGTGCAGCCAGGCATTCAGCACCGAGTCCGCCGTGTGGCCGCGGCTGTTCATCGCAATGCTCTCAGTGAGCAGGCTCTGGTAGCCCTGCTTCTTCGCACGGTCGCCCGGCGTCGTGCCGTCGGGGTGGCCCTCGTTGAAATGGGCGAACGTGCCCGACTGTTTCATGTAGTCGGAGTTGCGCCGCGCGGCTGTCGTCAGCTTCGGATTCAGACGGACCGCCCGCAGCCCGACCATCCGCCGCAACTCGTTGAGCGCGGCCGCAAAGTCGCGCTCGGCCGCCGTCGCCGCCGTCGCCGTACGGTCGCTGGCATTGTCCAGCGCCACCTCATCGTGCTCGGCGATCAGCTCGCGCTCGGCTGCCGAGGTCGCCAGCGTGCGCACCGTGACGCGCGCTTCGTCGTGCGCGAGACGGGCGGACCCGGCGAAGGTGCGCTCCCGCTCGTCCCGCATCTGATCGGCATCCAGGGCCGCGGCCAGCTGGCACAGCGCCTGCGCCGCCCGGCAGCGCGCATGCACCGCATCGCCGATGGCCTGGTCAGCCGGGTTGCTCCAGATGTTGCGCAGCGCGGCCACGAGTTCGTCCGTCGTCGCCAGACCCGGCCCCTCGCGAAGGTCGACATCGGGCGCGCGGATGTGCTGCAACAGCTTCGCGCGCGCCGCCTCGAGCTGCTCCTTGAGTGCGCGGAGTTGCCCGACCGGAACGACCGGCGTATTGCGCGCCCCATCCAGGTCCTCGCCAGCGGCGATGATCAGCCGATCGGCAGCCATGCGGCAGGCGTCGGGGCCGAGCGACCGCAACACGTCGAGCTGCTTGCCGACCTCGAACTCGTCGTGCCCCGGTGTGCGCACCAGCAGGATCAGATATTCGGTGGTGCCCTGCGCGCGCGTCGCCGGATCGGGCTCGATCGGCCGCGTGGGCCCTGGCTCGATCGGCGGCAGCATGCCCGGCGGAGCCGGCTTCACCATTGGTCCGGTCAGTCCCGGCGACTTTTGCATCGCGATCAGCATGACACCGACGGCCACCAGCCCGGCCACGATGGCGGCCACCAGCAGCACGAGCAGCCAGTTGCCGAACGACATGCTGGCCGACTGAGGGGCAGCAACGCGAGCAGACGCAAGGAACGCGCGACGGGCATCGGACGTCATGGAAGTCTCCGCAGGAACAGCGGTGGACAACAGCACGGCACGGCATGTTGGCAACCGCTCCAGCCTAGTGCGGGTCGTGTGGTCCGGCAACTCTCCGGGGCAACTCTGCGGCGAGCGGATCAGGAGTCGACAGCGGGACGTTTCGGTTCGGTTGAGAGCCGCCCGCGCGAATCAGAGCCGCCCGCTGCGAATCAGTGCTCGCGCACGAATCAGAGCCGCGCGCAGCAAGCGCGGCCACCGCTTACTAACGCGAATCACAAGTCCTCGTCCCATCGGAGCGGCCCTCCGGGCGAGCCGGGGGTGTGAGCCCCCGGAGTCTGGTACTGAGGCGAGCGTTCGGCGCCACCAGGTCCGCGCCGCGCCACCATACAGAGTCATGTGCTGGTCCCGGTACCAGACACCGGGGGCGTACACCCCCGGCTCGCCCGGAGGGCTGCTCGAGGGGACGATGACTTGTGATTCGCTGTACTTGCTTCGTGCGCGACTCTGACCGGAGCGACGCCCGCGCGAATCAGAGCGACGGCTGGCAGATACC
>JBFWQT010000663.1:0-3405 GCA_050249295.1 Planctomycetota bacterium | reverse complement strand
CGTCGTATGGGGGTCGAGAACGCTCGTAGCTGCTTCGTGACGAGCCGTAGGAGGGTCGTGAAATCACCACTGGAAACAACATAACAAATTGATTTCAATAGACTTGCGATCATTGACGGGGCCAGAAACCGCCCATTTTCCCCACCGACCGTTATTGACCAATGTCTGGACCACCAACCGGTTCCGTTTCAGACTCCCCGGCACGATCCGGCACGATCCGGGGAGAGTTGACCAACCTCAATAATACTCCGGATGGCCGCAAAGTCAATGTAAAAACGGCGTGTTTAAACTTTTCTGGGCCGGGCCGAACGCCCGAACAAGAAGACGCCGGGCAGCCTGATGGCGCGCTGCCCGGCGTCCTCGTTGCAACGGCGGCGTGGTCGCGCCGGCCGGTTCACTCCTTCAGCAGATCGCGCAGTGTGCGCAGCACGCCCGCCTCTGTGGCGCTCGCGTGGTCGAGCTTGTAGCGAACCATCCGCTCCATCTTGTCCCGGTCGCGGCTGCTCAGCTTCTCGATCGACTCGCTCACGCTGTCCGCCTTCAGCGCCACGTGGCTCCGGCTGACCACCTGCTTCAGCAGCTCCATGAACGCGTCGTACTCGGCTGTGCCCTTCGCGAACTGCGGCTCCTTCACCGTCGGCGCGGCCGGCTTCGACAGCACGATCTTGCGGTCCTTCACGCTGAACTCCAGGCCCTGCGACGCGGCCAGCATCTTCAGCTGTGCCTCGAGCGTCGCATCGGCCATCGACACCGACACCGGCTCGTCACCCGCCGCCGTCGACGTCTCGTCGAGCACCACCGGCACGCCGGTCGAGTCGGTGATGAACTTCAGCACGTCCTTCAGCTTCGTCGATTCGAAATTCATGGCCGGGCCCTTGTCGCCCATCCGGCGCTTGACCTCGGCGTCGGTCTTCGGCGCCTCGATCGCGGGGCCTTCCGGCTCTTCCTTCGTGCAGTTCTCGGCGATGTACTGCTTGGCCTGCGCGATCTGCACGTGCCCGTTGACGGTGATGCCGTCACGGCCGATCAGGACGAGGTGGGGAATGCCGCGCACGCCGTACTGCTGGGCGACCGAGCCGGTCGCATCGAAGACGTGCATGCCGCCGTGGAAGTCAAGCTGGTCGAGGCACGCCTGCTGCTTCTGCATGTTGTCGTTGTTGTAGATACCGATCGCGAGGAGCACAAAGCCCTTCTTGCTGTAGTCCACAACCATCTGCTTGAGGTGATTGACCATCACCGACTGGCACGGTCCTCACCACGAGGCCCAGAAGTCGATCAGGACGACCTTTCCCTTCAGGTCGGACAGCTTGTGCGGCTTGCCCTCGTAGTCGTTGAGTTCGAACTGCGGCGGTGCCTGGCCGTCCACGGCCTGCGCAAACAGCGCGGCCGGGGCCGGGAGCATCAGCACGGCTGCGACGAGCGCGGCCCGGAATGCATGGCGGATCATTCGTGAAAACCTCCGGTTGGGGTGCGGGTTGCCGGTTGGTTGCCCGGCGGCTGCCGTATGCAGGTACAGACGATAAACGCCGGTCTATCACGCGAACAATCCCCGGCGGGGTGTCCATTCCGCCGAATGGCGCGCCAGGAACCGCGAGCGCGAAGCATTTCCGATCCGAGGTGGCGAGCCGGGGACGCAAGCCCCGGAGTCAGGAGATTCCGTCCCCGGCTCGTTTCGCTCCAGCCATCCAATGACGGCCTGGGGACTTTCCGGAGAATCGGTTTGCCCCGGCCGCCCCTCGCGATTATAGTTAACAATGTTGTTAACGATTGCGCCGCCGCCACACCAGCCGGCTCCCGCCCATGCATGCCGCCACCGACCAGCTCGATCGCGTCTTCCGCGCACTCGGTGATCCCGTGCGCCGGCGCATCATCGAGCGGCTCGCCACCGGCCCCGCCATGGTCAGCGAACTGGCCGAGCCGTTCGACATCTCCGCCCCCGCGATCACGCGGCACCTCAAGGTGCTCGAGGCGGCCGGCCTGCTGGTGCGGCAGAAGGACGGCCGCATCCATCGTTGCCAACTGGACCCCGAACCGATGACCGCCGCGACGAACTGGATCGAGTTCCACCGCCGATTCTGGGCGCGGCAGTTCGAACAGCTCGAAGCCTTCCTGCACGACACACGGCCCGACGCCGGACCCGACACGATCCCGGGCCCGGAACCGGACGCGCCCGATCCCCGACGACCCGACAGCCCTGACCAGACCACCACCGGCAACACGAAACAGCCGGGCAAACCCCGCAAGAGGAGAACCGGACGATGAGTACAACCTCCGACGCCATCAGCCTGACGATGACGCACACGTTCAATGCCGAGCGCGAACGCGTGTGGGCGGCATGGACCAACCCGATGGCGCTCACGGCGTGGTTCAAGCCGGGGCCCGAACACTCGACCGTCGTGCACGTCTGGGAACTGAAGCCCGGCGGCCGCTACCGCGTGAGCTTCAACGAGGCCGAGGGCAAGGCACACACCGCGTACGGCGTGTTCCGCGAGATCAACGCGCCGGGCAAGCTGTCGTTCACGTGGCAGTGGGTCGGCATCGATCTGCCCGAGACGCTGGTCACGGTCGATCTGAAGCCGAACGGCGAGCGAACCGACGTGACGCTGACGCACACCGGCTTCCCGGCCGAGCAGATGCGCGACCACCACAGCGAAGGCTGGAGCGGCATCTACCAGGGCCTGGAGGGCTTCCTCTCGGCCGACGCGGCGGCAACGGCCCGCGCGCCGCGGATGGTCGACGCGATCATCGGCGAGCTCAAGCACGAGGCGGTCAGCACGCGTCGCCTGCTCGAGCGCGTGCCGGGCGGCAAGCTCGACTACCGTCCGCACGCGAAGGCGATGTCGCTCGCGCAACTGGCGCGTCACGTCGCCAGCATCCCCGGCGACATCAGCGGCTTCCTGACGCTGACCGGCCCGATGACCGCGCCCGACTTCACGCCGCCGGCAGCCGAGAACGCCGAGGGGCTGCCGGAGATGCTCGACGCCAGCGTGAACACCGCGGTGCAGCGGCTCGAGCGGTTTGACGACGCGACGTTCGGCGCCGGGTTGTTCCGGCTCAACCGTGCCGACGGCACGCAGGTGATGGCGGTGCCGTTCCCGATGCTGGTGCGTTCGATCCTGCTCAACCACTGGTACCACCACCGCGGCCAGCTCTGCACCTACCTGCGCACGCTCGATGTGCCGCTGCCGTCGGTGTTCGGCCCGTCGGCCGATGAGTCGCCGTTCTGAACGACGGCGTTGTAGCGGGTTGATCGTCACGGAGCGGATGTACCGGATATCGGGTGGGACCGGGGAGCGGCTCCCGCCAGTACATCCGCTCCCTGACGAGCCTGTCCGGGAATTGCAGTTCCGGGCGAGCCGGGGTCGGAAGTCCCCGGAGTCTGGTTCCCCATCCCCTCCCAGCCGC
>JBFWQT010000662.1:0-3410 GCA_050249295.1 Planctomycetota bacterium | reverse complement strand
TCGGCGCAGTCCTCTACGAGATGCTGACGCTGACGCCGCCGTTCCGCGGGCGCACCAGCTGGGAGATTCTCTCGTCGGTGCGCAGCGGCAAGCTCGAGCCGGCCATCGAGCGGGTGCGCCAGGAGTTCGGCGAGGCGATGACGCGCCCGCCGCGCGAACTCGAGGCCGTGATCCTGCGCGCAATGGCGTTCGAGCGCGAGCAGCGCTACGCCGACGTCCCGGCACTCGCTGCCGACATCGATGCCTTCCTGGCCGGTCGCGCGGTCGGCGCGGCCGACTACTCGCCGCTGCAACTGCTGGCCAAGTGGGCGGCGCGGCACCGCGCGCCGGTGATCACGGCGGCGGCGGCGGCGGTGTTGCTGGCGGCAGTGGCAGTGGTGTTCGTGGTCAACCTGCGCAGTGCCTACGAAACGGCTGTCATCGAGCGCGACCGGGCCGATCACGAGGCCACGCGGGCCAGCGAGCAGGCGGCGCGCGCCACCGACCAGGCGAGTCTGGCCGAGCGCCGTCGCGAAGAGGCCGACTCCGAGCGAGCGGCGGCCGACCGGCAGCGCATCGAGGCGTTGCGCGCGCTCGACGCGGCAATTGCGTTCCGCGCCTCGGCTGACGACGACACGCTGCGCCGCATCGCCTGGCTGTCGGCCGGGCAGAGCGTGCGCACACGCGCCACCGCGATGACCCTCACCGCGCCGTTGTTCACGCACGAGCGGATGATGACGGGGCAGACAGAGATGCGGCGGATCGAGCTCACCGCGGACGGCCGGTCGGCGGTAGTGGTGCTCAACGAACGCCACACGCTGGCGGTCATTGATCTCGACACATTCGCCCGGCGCGACCTGCGACTCGAACTCGACGACAACGAGGCGGTGCTGCTGGCGCTGCCCGACCCCGCGCCAGGCAGCGACCGCGCGGCGATCGCGGTCGTCCGCGACTCGATGAAGTTGACCCGGCCGCGGCCCGATGACTCGCGCGTGGTGATCTGCTCGCTGACCGACGGGCATCAGATCCGCGCTCTGCCGCCAGCGGCATCGTACTGCAGCGGGCTGGCATTCAGCCCGGACGGCTCGTTGCTGGGCAGCTGCACTCAGACTGCAATCCGCGTCGTGCACACCGACACGGGTGAGCCGGTGTGGCAGGCCGCGGCCACGGGCAGCAGCGCCAATCTGTGGTTCGACCCCACCGGCCGGATTGCGGCGGTCTGCACCGGCAAGCAGATCGAGTTCCGCGAGACGGCCAGCTGGGGGCTGCTCGGGGCACCGGTCGAGGGCCTGCGCGCGTTCTTCTACCAGCCGAACCCGATCGCGCTGATCTCCATCGGCAGCGGCTCGGGCAAGGTCGACATGTGGCGCGTGGACGCGAGTGGTGACACGCCCGTGGTCGAGCGGATGGCGCGCGTGGACGGGCCGTTTGTGATCGACGCGCTCGAACCGGCCGGCCGGCTGATCGTGCGCGAGAACGGTGGCGTGCGCACCTACGGGTGGGACGGCTCCAACTGGACGCCGTCCGTCGCGCTGGCGCCAGCGGTCGGGGGCGTGGACGCCGCCCGCGTCGCAGCCGATGGCCGGTTGGTGGTGTGCGGCGCCAGCGGCATCGAGACGTTCCGCATCAGCACCAGCCCGTCGCATGTGCTGACCCTTCCGGCCGACGCAGCGGATGTGACCGACGGGCGGCACTCCGGCGCCACCACCTTCAGTGCGAACGGGCGCTGGCTGGCGGTCGAGCTGGCGCACCGGCTGCAGGACGCCGCAGTCTGCGTGTACGACTTCGAGGCGGCTGACCCGGCCACCGCGTGGCGCACGATCCGCATTCCGGCCGCCATCGGCGCCCCGGTGCAGGTCGCATTCGCGCCGGCCGCCGATGATGATGATGACCACGAGTCCACGCTCGCCACGCTGATCGGCCACGTCGTCGAACTGTTCGACGTGCGCAGCGGGCGGTCGCTGATGCGCGCCGACCTCGGCTCCGGCGAGTCGATGACCGCTCCGGTGTTCGTGGACGGCGGCGACGCCACCTGGCTGGCCATCGGCAGCGACCAGGGCATCACGCTGCTCGACACGCGCAACAACCTTGCGGTGCGCCACACGCGCACCGGCATCGGCACGATCATGGCCCTTGCGGCGAGTCCTGACGGCCGGTGGCTGGTGGCGATCGCGAAGCCGCAACTCGACCCGGTGCTGCACGTGATGGCGAGCGCCGACCTTGTCGATGTTGTCACCGAGGCGGGCGACCGCCCCTGCGGCCGGAGCGTGGCATTCAGCCCGGACGGCCAGCGCGTGGCGGTCGGCGATCGCTTTGGCGTGCGCGTGCTCGACACCGCGACCTGGCAGACCGTGTCGCGCCTTCCCGATGACGGCCTCGGCACGATCGCGTTCAGCACCGACGGCACGATGCTGATCACCAACGTGCACGGCAATCTGCACTTCAGCGAGGCCGGCACCGGGTCGCCGCTGTTCAGCACGCACACTCCGGCGAACGGCATCGGCCGGCTGGCGCTCTGCCCCGATGGCCGGCTGCTGGCGCACGCGTCCGGCGAAGAGAGCATCTGGCTGACTGGCGGCGTGGTCTCGGCCGACCGGGACCAGGCCACGCGGCAAACCGGCTGGGTCTGCGATCTCTCGCACCTCACGCTGGTGCCGGTGGCGAGCGACGTCGATGCGCAGTTGCACGAACGCTGGCCCGCGCCCGTGCTCTCCCGGCCGGACCGTGTGGCCGCCGGGTTCTGGCGCAGCTACTGGAAGTCCGTGCGTGCGTTCCGCGACCTGCTGCCCGCGCACAGCGGATCGGCGCAGACGCGCCCGGCGCCCGTCGCGATACCGGCCGGCTCGCTGGATGCAGCCGTTCAGCCGTTGGCAGCGTGGCTCGCCGCGCACCCCGATCATCCGCTGGCCAGTCGCGCACGAGCGATGCTCGCGACGTTCGCGAAGGGCCGCGAGGTGCCGCCGCCATTCGATTGGTAGCCGCGGTGGCCGTCAGTCGCGCTGTTCGCTCGCGTTGCCGCGCAGGCGGTGGGCGTGCTGCGTACGGCTCTTCCTGCGCCTCGGTTTCAATCAGCCGGGGGCGCATTTCGCGGACGAGATCGAACGCCGCGTCGTGGTCGTGGCCGAGCGCGACCAGCACACAGGCGAGGATCGCCGTTGCGACCAATGCCGCGCGCTGCACAGTGCACCGCCGCGACCGTGATTCCGTCGTTGCGTGCGTGCGTCGCGGACAATCTGAACGGCGCGGTCGATCGTGGTCGACGGCGGCGGGCCGAAGTCAGGCACCGGCGGATGGTGGCGTCGGAGCTTTGTCGCCAGTGTTGGTCCACGGGTCGCGGAGCAGCAGCCAGGCGGTCACGCCGAGTTGCACAGTGAGCGCGGCCCCGAGTCCGGCGATCATGCCGCAGGCGGGAAGGATGCGCCCGATGGGAG
>JBFWQT010000661.1:0-3424 GCA_050249295.1 Planctomycetota bacterium | reverse complement strand
TTAGCCCCGGGTGCAGCGCGCTGCGCGCAACCCGGGGTCACGAGCGCGCACAATTCCCTCCGGAGCCTGCGAAGCTGGCGGCTCTTGCGTTCGCCCCGGGTGGAGCGCGCAGCGCGGAACCCGGGGGCCGGATGACGCACAATTCCCTCCGGAGCCTGCGCAGCAGGCGGCTCGCATGTGGGTGTGCCGCCTGCGAGCCGCCTGCTGCGCAGGCTCCGGAGGGGTTCGCGCGGTCGATACCCCTGGTTCCGCGCTGCGCGCTGCACCCGCGGCTAACGCAAGAGCCGCCTGCTGCGCAGGCTCCGGAGGGGTTCGCGCGCTCGTGACCCCGGGTTCCGCGCTTCGCGCTGCACCCGGGGCTAACGCAAGAGCCGCCTGCTTCGCAGGCTCCGGAGGGGTCCGAATGGCGCACAATTCCCTCCGGAGCCTGCGTAGCAGGCGGCTCGCATGTGGGTGTGCCGCCTGCGAGCCGCCTGCTTCGGCTCGCAGGTGGTTCGCGCGCTCGATACCCCGGGTTCCGCGCTGCGCGCTGCACCCGGGGCTATCGAAGAGCCGCCTGCTGCGCAGGCTCCGGAGGTGGTTCGCGCGCTCTATGCCCCGGGTTCCGCCCTGCGCGCTCCACCCGGGGCTAACGCAAGAGCCGCCTGCTTCGCAGGCTCCGGAGGTGGTTCGCGCGCTCGATACCCCGGGTTCCGCGCTGCGCGCTGCACCCGGGGCTATCGAAGAGCCGCCTGCTGCGCAGGCTCCGGAGGTGGTTCGCGCGCTCGTGACCCCGGGTTCCGCGCTGCGCGCTGCACCCGGGGCTAACGCAAGAGCCGCCTGCTTCGCAGGCTCCGGAGGGGTCCGGTTCAACGATCAACCGCCGCGCTGGCCGCGTGCTTGCGCGTCAGACTCACAAACACATCCTCGAGCGACGGCGACACATCCTGCACCACCACATGCGAACTGCCCGGCGTCGGCACCACACCGGCGTCGCGAAGCGCGGCTTCGAGTTCGTCGTTGCCGCGCTCGTTGCGCAACTGCAGATGCAACGACTCGCCGAAGATCGTCGCGTCCAGCACCTCCGGCAATTCGCGCGCGATCAGCAGCGCCTCGGTCGCGCGGCCGCACAGCACCTGCGCCCAGCGCACACCCTCGGGCGTCACGTCGGGCAGTTGCTTCAGCTCGGCCGGGGTGCCGAGCACGATCAGCTTCGAGTGGTAGATGTAGCCGACGCGGCTGCAGCGCTCGGCCTCGTCCATGTAGTGCGTGGTGACAAACAGCGTGTGGCCGGCGCCGGAGAGTCGGAACAGCAGGTCCCACAGGTCGCGCCGCGCGACGGGGTCGATGCCGGCGGTGGGCTCGTCGAGGAAGATCACCGGCGGCGAATGCAGGATGCTGGTCGCCAGCGCGAGCCGCTGCTTCCAACCACCGGAGAGCGTGCCGGCCTGCTGCTGGCGGCGCGGACCGAGGCCAGTGAGTTGCAGCACTTCGTCCATGCGCTCGCGCAGGCGCTTGCCCGACAGGCCATAGACGCGGCCGAAGAAGGTGAGGTTCTCGTGGACCGTGAGGTCGTTGTAGAGGCTGAACGCCTGCGACATGTAGCCGATGCGTTCGCGGATCGCTTCGGGGTCCTCGTTGACCGCGAATCCGGCGACCTCGGCGTCGCCTTCGCTGGGCGCCAGCAGGCAGCACAGCATGCGGATCACCGTGCTCTTGCCCGAACCGTTGGGCCCGAGGAAGCCGAAGATCTCGCCCTTTTCGACTGAGAAGGAGACGTTGTCGACGGCCGTCATCGGCCCGAAACGCCGGGTCAGACCGTCGGCCCGGATCGTGGCCGGATGCGCGCTGGACGACGCCGCGTCGCTCATGGCTCCACCAGTTGCAGGCCCGCGGCGGGCTCGGCGTCCAGCGGCTTGTAGCGCCGCGCGCACTTGCCGCAGACGTGCGTGTGCGTCGGCGCCGCCGCGCCCTTGAGCGTCTCGCCGCACCGGCAGATCCACGCGATGCGCCTGGCTGGCACACCCGCCACCAGCGCGTGCGGCGGCACGTCGTGCGAGACCACGGCGCCGGCCGCGATCATGCTCCACGCGCCGATCGAGTTGCCGCACACGATCGTGGCGTTGGCGCCGATGCTCGCGCCTTCGCCGATCGGCGTGGGCAGCCAGTCGGTGGCGGCGGTGCGGAAGTCGGGATGCGAACGCGGCCGCATGTCGTTGGTGAGCACGACGTGCGGGCCGAGGAACACGTAGTTGCTCAGCGTCACGCCGGACCACACGGCCACGCCATTCTTGATCGTGCAGTGGTCGCCGATGCTGACGCCGCCCTCGATGAAGCAGCCCTCGCCAATGTTGCAGTGCGCACCGATGCGCGCAGTCTTGAGCACGTGCGCATTGGCCCACACTCGCGTGCCAGCGCCGATGTCGCAGGGCTCGTCAACCATCGCCCGCTCGTGGACGAATGCATCAGGACTGATCGGCATGGCTGGACTCCAGCGGGGCGGGGCGCTTCGCTGATCGGTCACGTGCCACGACTGAACCACGCGGCCGCTGCGGGTTCAATCGCCAATGCCGCCGGGCGGCGCGATGCGCTATGCTGGCGGCACGGTTTGCCATCATCGGGATGCGCGGCATGTTGCACGCAATCGGATCGTTGCTGGACGACGCGACCACCGACAAGGTGCGCGGCTTGTGGGATCGCATCGAGCGCGAGTTCGGCTTTCCCGGCCGCTACGTGCGCCCGTGGGTGCACGTCTCGTATCACGTGGCCGGCGACTACGATCAGCAGCAGCTCGAGCCGGTGCTGGCCGCGGTCGCGCAGCGCATCCGACCGTTCGAGCTGGTGACCACCGGCCTCGGCCTGTTCGGCGGCAAGGTGCCGATGTTGTTCATCCCGGCGGTGCGCACGCCCGGCCTGCAGGCGGCCCACGAGGCCGTGTGGAGCGCGATCGGACCCGGCGCACCCTACGCCGGCGTCGTCACGAAGAACCCGTCGGAGCTGTACACCGCCGATCGCTGGATGCCGCACATCTCGCTGGCGATGGGCGAGGCCGATGCTGCGCAGACCGGCCGCATCGTGGAGTCGCTCGTCGCCGAGCCGTTCCTGTGGCGTGTGCCGATCGACAATCTGGTGCTGATCTACAACCCCGGACCCGGCCACGAAGTGCGCATGCGCTTCCCGCTGGGCGGCTGACGGCTGGAGAAGTGAGAGGCGAGCCGGGGGCGGAAGTCCCCGGAGTCTTGCGTTGATCAAGACTCCGGGGACTTCCGTCCCCGGCTCGCCTCGCTCGCGCTGCTGATCTCGCAGTCTCGCGAACGAATGAGCGAGCGAACGGAGCCGGGCCGGTGACTCGCGTCACCGGCCCGGCTCGTTCACTCACCTGCGGTCAGGTTCGCTCAGCGATCAGTCGCCCGAGCCCTGCTCGCCTTCCTTCTTCTCGTCCTGC
>JBFWQT010000660.1:0-3427 GCA_050249295.1 Planctomycetota bacterium | reverse complement strand
CCTGCAAGCCCACCATTTGAACGCTGCCCAGCGCGATCACGAAACGTCCGACGGTTGATCAGTAGACCCCGGGCCCACGAGGCCCGCTCGCTTGCGCTCGCGGCTCTTGTCTTAGTACCGCGAGTCACAAGTCCTCGTCCCATCGATGAGCCCTCCGGGCGAGCCGGGGGTGTAAACCCCCGGAGTCTGGTACTGAGGCGAGCGCTGGGCCCCACCAGGTTCCTGCCACCAACAGAGTCATGTGCTGGTCCCAGAACCAGACTCCGGGGACAGACGTCCCCGGCTCGCCGGGAACGCCCGTCGTTGCGTCGTGGCCCGGCGGTGCATGTCGCCGATTCAACTCGTCGACCGGTCATGAGACGGCCTCCGGGTTGCTCGCATCGTCCACCACCGCGTTGTCGGCGTCGGCCGTGAAGGCCGATTCCAGCGGGTCGGCCGGGTCAAATGGGTTCGTTCTGTCGATTCCGGATTCGTGGTGTTCCGTGCCGAAGAACTCCTGGAGCCCGGCCAGGTCGGGGTTCGCGTCGGCGCTGGCGTCGTCGTCGCGCACGCCGGCCAGGCGCTCGCGGCGCGAGCACATCCAGGTGTAGAGCGTCAGCGCCGCGACGTTCTCGGTGGTGAACTTGTAGCCGCGGCTGGTCATTGCCTCGCAGTCTGCGCGGAACTCGTCGCGCTTGATGCGTGCACGCTGCACACGATTGAGCGTGGCATGGCAGCGGTGGAACTCGCGGTCGGTGATGGTGCGGTAGCGGAACAGCAGGTCGAACAGCTTCTCGTTGAATGTCCCGGCCGCCACGTCGATCGACAGCACACACTGCAGCTCGATCACCTCGATACGCCGGCGCTTCCAGGCGCACTGGATGATGCGATCGACAAGCTCCTCCTCATGTGCGCCGGCCGGGTCGAGTTCGACGCGCATCTGGTAGCGCAGCTCGTCGAACTGCAGGCCGTTCTCGTCGGGCCCGACGGCGATGTGGGCCGCGAGGCCATGCTTCCAGCTATTGAGGCGCGACTTCTGCTTGCCAGCTTCGGTGCGCGGCCCGGTCGACTTCGCGGCGTTGCGGCGGTTGGCTTCAATCTGCTTTGTAGAGGTGGTCATGGTCCTGAGATCCTGTGTTCATCGGCCTCGAATCGTGAAGCCGCGTGAACGTGCGTGAAGCGTCGTATGGCGGTCGAGAACGCTCGCAGGGGCATTGTGAGCGCCCGTAAGACCCCGGTGAAATCGACGCACTGAACAACATAAGCACTTGATACAAATTGGCTTGGGTTGATTCCGGGTCGCCAGAACACCCGCTTTCTCCTGGTGCGCGCGGTTCGCTGACGAATGTCCGGAGAGGCGGATTCCCGGAGCGGCCGGGCCGGTCGGCTGCACGGAGAATCAACCACATCAATAATACGCCGGGATTTTAGAAAGTCAAATTAGAACCGGCGTTTTTAGGAACTTTTCCGGTCGCCGGCCGCAACGTCTTCATCCGAGACCGCTGCTCCGGCCGCCGCCTCACCACGGCATTCACACCGCGCGTGACACCGCGCCCGCCGAGACGCCCGGTGTGAGCGTCATCGTGTTGCCAATCCGGTCCGAGCCGCCGACCTCAAAACCCGCGCGTGCACGGCGGAGTGGGCGAGTGTGAGTCGTTCTCCAGCCACGGCTGGTCGGTGTCGGACAAGAACTCGAAGCCGGTCGCCGCGATGCTGGATCGCCTCGCCGACCGCTGGGCCGCTGTGGGCGACGCGATTGACGTACGCGTCCACTGACCACGAGCCGGCGGTACCGGATGTCGCTCCGCGCCCTCGGCTTGTACGCTCCGCACAGCCGGCGGGCGCACCGCTGCGACCACGAGCGCGACCGATGATCCGCATCGACAACCTCACCAAGGTGTTCCACGACTTCAAGCGCGGCGAGATCCGCGCCGTGGACGGCATCTCGCTCGACATCCCGGCCGGCAAGATCTTCGGCCTGCTCGGACCCAACGGCGCCGGCAAGACCACCACGCTGCGCATCCTCGGCACCGTGCTCGAGCCCACCGACGGCCACGCCGAGGTCTGCGGCTACAACGTGCGCACGCATCCCGTCGAGGTCCGCCGCAGCATCGGCTACGTCTCGGCCAACACCGGCATCTACGAGCGGATGACGCCGCGCGAGATGATCCGCTACTTCGGCGTACTCTACGGCATGGACGACATGGCGATCTCGGTGCGCACCAACGAGATCATCGAGATGCTGGATATGGGCGAGTTCGCCGACAGCATGTGCCAGAAGCTCTCGAGCGGGCAGAAGCAGAAGGCCAGCATCGCGCGCACCATCGTGCACAACCCGCCGGTGCTGATCTTCGACGAGCCGACCGTGAGCCTCGACGTGCTGGTTGCGCGCGACGTGGTCGACTTCATCGCCGGGTGCCGGGGCGAGGGCCGCTGTGTGATTCTCAGCACGCACATCATGGGCGAGGCCGAGAAGCTCTGCGACGACATCGCGATCATCGACCACGGCCGGATCGTAGCGCAGGGCACGCGCGAGGAGCTGTGCGGCCGCACGCCGAGCGGCAGGCTGGAAGACTTCTTCTTCGAGAACATCGATCGCACGCCGCGTGAGCCGAAGAAGGTGGAGAAGCCGAAGAGCCTGCTGGCGCGATTGATGTCGCGCAGCAAGTGATCGGCGGCGATTGAGCCACATGCATGCTGCGATTCCGGATGGCTACTGCTGACGATGCCGGCGCGATGCTGGCGATCTACGGCCCGGCCGTGCGCGACACCGCGGCGTCGTTCGAGTTTGATCCGCCGACGGCCGACGACATGGCAGCGCGCGTGGAGAAGACGATTGATCGCTGGCCGTGGATTGTGGCCGAGCAACGCGACGACACGACCGGCGAACTGGTGCGGATTGCGGGCTATGCGTACGCCGGGCTATCGCGTGCGCGCGCCGCGTACCAGTGGACCTGCGAGGTGTCGGTGTACGTGCACCCCGACGCGCGGCGGCTCGGCGTGGGCCGCGAACTGTACCTGCGGCTGTTTGCGCTGCTGCGCGTGCAGGGCTTCTGCAATGCGCTGGCCGGCATCACGCTGCCCAACGACGCGAGCGTCGCGCTGCACGGCGGAGTCGGATTCAAGCTGGTTGGCGTGTACCACCGCGTGGGCTTCAAGTTCGGCACGTGGCACGACGTGGCGTGGTACGAGGTGCGCCTTGCGGACGTGGCCGCTCCCGAGCGCACGCCGTTGACCGTAGCCGAGGCAGCATCCCGGCCGGAGTGGCAGGCAGCACTCGCGGCAGATGTGGTTTGAGAGTGCCGGTCCGAGCCGCGACCGTCACGAGCCCTGTCCGCGAATTGCACTTCAAGGCGAGCCGGGGACGGAAGTCCGATGGGCGCTAAAACAAGAGCCGCGAGCGCAAGCGAGTCGGGCCCCGTTGGGGTCACGCCCGCAAGCCCCCCGT
>JBFWQT010000659.1:0-3430 GCA_050249295.1 Planctomycetota bacterium | reverse complement strand
AGACGCAGCGCATCGACCGGCTTCTTCTCCAGCATCTCGCCCAGCGAGTGACGGCGCAGACCGCTCGGGTAGCCCGAGAAGAAGTCGTAGAGCCGCTGCTCCTGCTTGGCCTCGCCGGTCACGCGCAGCTTCGCCGCATTGGTGACAATGATGTAGTCACCCACGTCGACGTGCGGCGTGTACTCGGGTTTGTGCTTGCCCATCAGCACGCGGGCAATGTTGACCGCCAGACGGCCGAGGACGGCGTCGCTTGCGTCAACCGCGTACCACTTCTGCTGGACCTGTCCCGGCTTCGCCAGGAAACTCTTCTGTGTCATGGCTCTCTGCTGGCTGCCCGGCTGGTTCGGTGCCCCTGCTTGCACGTTCCGTCGAGGCCACAGAGGCCACGGACGAAGGGTCGGAGCAGCGCGAAGGGTCGTGTCCGGTTGTCGATCGGAGGCAATCGGTGGCGGCACGGCGACCGCCGGATACCGCCCGCCCCGCCGCGCTCGTTGTGCTCGCGCCGCGGTAGCGTGAAGAGGGCGGATTGTAGATTCGCGCCGGGTCCCGTCAACCCCCGGAATCGGATCGCACGAAAGCAGTTTTGCGCGGTTCGGGGGTCGTCACGCCAGCTGGTCAGTGAGCCGCCGACAGTCGGATTGGGGTGTTGTGTGCCAAGGCGACTGATCTGCTACCATCACGCGATTGCGCCGTCCGTGCCGCCCATGACGATGCCCGCGCCCGACATTCTGCTGATTTGCGACGACGCGGGTCGTGCTGCCAGGCTTGCTGCCAGCATCCGCCTCGCCGTGCCCGAGGCGAACGTGCACAGCGACCTGCCGGCGTCGGGCGTGCTGCCGTCCGGCTTCCACGTCATCATTGTCGCGGACGAGATCGGCGGACCCGAACTGGCGATGCTGCAATCACGACGCCGCTGCCCGACGATCCGCCTGGCCGAGGCGGGTTCCGAGACGGCCGCCGCGCAGGCGTTGCGGGCCGGCTTCGACGACTACGCGTCCGAATCGGGCAGTGCCAGCGAGTCACTGACCGCCGCGCTCCAACGGCAGCTCGCCAGCGGCCACTCGGTCGCGCCGCTCGCGCTGCTCGGCCGCGCGCTCGACACCTCGCCGACCGGAGTGATGATCTGCGAGGCCGGGCGCGAGAACCCGATCATCTACGTCAACCGGGCGTTCGAGCAGATCACCGGCTACCCGGCCGACGAGGTCATCAACCGCAATCCACGCTTCCTGCACGACCACCAGCAGGCCACGCAAACCGCCCTGGGCGAGGTGCGGGCGGCGATCCGCGATGGGCGTTCGACGGAAGTCACGCTCCAGAATCGCCGCAAGGACGGCACCCTCTACTGGAACCGCCTGCTGATCGCGCCGGTGCGTGCCCCCGACGGCGAGTTGACGCACTGGGTCGGCATCCAGAACGACATCAGCGAGCTGGTCGCGGCGCAGTCGGCGCTGCAGGCCGAACGTGCCGAGCTGTCTGCGCGCGTCGACGCGCGCACGCGCGAGTTGAGCGAGGCCAACGCCGAGCTCGAGCGCGCGTCCCGCCTGAAAGACGAGTTCCTCGCCAACATCAGCCACGAGCTGCGCACGCCGCTAAACGGCATCCTGGTGCTGACCGAGTCGCTGCAGGAACTGGTCTTCGGCCAGCTCAACGAGAAGCAGTTGCGGTGTGTCGATGGCATCTCGACCAGCGGCAAGCACCTGCTGCAGCTGATCAGCGACATCCTCGACCTGTCGCGCATCGAAGCCGGGCGCATGACGCTCGACGTGACGCGGGTGAACCCGGCCGAGCTGTGCCGGAGGTCGATGTCGCTCGTCAAGGACATCGCCGCGCGCAAGCAACTGCAGACGAGCGTCGAGGTGCCCGAGGACCTCCCGCCGGTTGCCGTCGACGAACGGCGCTTCCGGCAGATCCTCGTCAACCTGCTCTACAACGCAGTGAAGTTCACCGATGCTGGCGGCGCGATCGGCATCCGCGTCGGCACCATCGACGGCGCGGTGCAGTTCACGGTGCACGACACCGGCTGTGGCATCAGCGAGGTCGACCAGCGCAAGCTGTTCCAGCCGTTCGTGCAGGTGGACGGCTCGCTCGAGCGCAGGCACGAAGGCACCGGCCTCGGCCTCGTGCTCGTGCGCAAGCTCGCCGCGTTGCATGGTGGCTCGGCGCGGGTCGAGTCGGAGGTCGGCGTGGGCAGCCGGTTCATTGTCGAACTGCCGTTCGGCGACGACGAGACAACGATCGCCGAGTGGCACAAGACGTCGCACCCGGGTGGCGGTACCTCGCAGGTGACGACGATGAAGCGCCGCCTGCTGCTGGTGGACGACAACGCCGCCAACCGCATGGCGCTCGGCGACTACCTCGGCGCGATCGGCTACAACGTGGACACGGCGGCCGACGGCGTCGAAGCGATCGAGCGGGTCAGCGCCGGCGCATACCATCTGGTGCTGATGGACGTGCAGATGCCGCGGATGGATGGCCTGGAGGCAACGCGCCGGCTGAAGGCGCTACCGCATACGCGCAACGTGCCAGTGGTGGTCGTAAGTGCATTTGCCATGAAGGGCGACCGCGAACGCTGCCTGGCGGCCGGCGCTGACGAGTACCTGGCGAAGCCGGTGCAACTCGCCGACCTGCGGAAGATCCTCGATCGGTTCCTGGGCGGCTGATGCAGGTCGCCCCATCGCGCGCGTGCCCGTGTGCATGCGCGCCCGCTGCAAGCCCGACGCCTCCGCTTCGGGCTTGCTGGCTCCGTGCACCGCGGTCCGGGTTGCCGGCCCCTGCAGGGGCTCGTATAACGCGACCAGCGGCGCATGCACGCACTGCGACCCCACCAGACGGGAGCCATCAACATGACTGAGATCGTTATCCTCTCCGCTGTGCGGACACCGATCGCAAAGTTCCAGGGCGCGCTGAGCACGCTCAAGGCCGCCGAGATCGGCGCCGTTGCCGCGAAGGCCGCGCTCGAACGGGCCGGCCTGAAGCCCGACCAGATCGACGAAGTCATCTTCGGCAACGTGCTGCAGGCAGGCCAGCACCAGAACCCGGCCCGTCAGGTGCAGCTGGCCTGCGAGATCCCCGTCGAGGTCGGCGCCGTCACCATCAACAAGGTGTGCGGCTCGGGCATGAAGGCCGTGCATCTGGCCGCGCAGGCGATCAAGGCCGGTGACGCCGAGGTCGTGCTGGCGGGCGGCATGGAGAGCATGACCAACACGCCCTACTACCTGCTGAAGGCGCGCGACGGCTACCGCCTCGGCAACGGCGAGGTGGTCGACGGCATGGTTCACGACGGCCTCTGGGACGTCTACAACAACTACCACATGGGCAACACCGGCGAGCTCGTCGCCGAGAAGTACGGCATCTCGCGCGAGATGCAGGACGAGTGGTCGGCCGCGAGCCACCAGAAGGCGGCGAAGGCGCAGGCCGACGGCAAGTTCAA
>JBFWQT010000658.1:0-3451 GCA_050249295.1 Planctomycetota bacterium | reverse complement strand
CGCGAGCGTCAGGTACTCGACGGTGGGCACCATCGGGGCCCCCGGCTCCAGCACGTCGAACACGAAGCTCTCGACCGGCGGCGGGCCGAGCGCGCAACTGACGTGCAGCGAACAGCCGGCCGCGCTGGTGTCCACGGTCAGGTCGTCGAAGCTGACCACGCCGTTGACGAATGCGCGCGTCGTGGTGCCGCCGAGCGTGGCACTGGCCGGATTCTTCAGCAGCGCGATGTCGGCGTTGTCGTTGATCGGGCAGACGTTGCCCAGCGCGTCGCGGATCTCGACAACGATCGCCGGCGCGAGAACCGCGTCGGTGTCCACCTCGTCGGGCGGCTGCGTCGTGTAGACCAGCACCACCGGCGGCCCGGCCGTGATCGTGATCGTCAGCCGGGCGGTGTCCTGTGCCACGCCGTCATCGGCAGTGAAGTCCAGCACAAGCGTGCCGGGGATCTGCGCGATGCCGGTCCAGTGGCGCGTGCTGACGCCCGCCAGGTCGCTGTCAATGAAGGTGTCGAATCCGGCCGCCGCCAGCGAGGCGATCGAGCCGCTGACTCCGTGGCTGAACGCCAGCAGCTCCCAGGCGTTGCCGTCGGTGGCGGAGATGCTGAAGTCCAGCGCATCACCGGCCACCACGCTGGTGTGATACAGCCCGCCGCCGTCGTCGATCACGCTGCCCGGGCCAACCGGTGCCGCGATCACCGGCGCCACGTTGGCGACGAGAATCAGCTGCAACGTGAGCGTGCGGTTGCCGCCCCACACATTGTCGGCGGTGATACGGAAATCCACCGTGCCGGTCGTGGCCGCCACACCGCTCAGCGCAATGACCTGCGGTGACGTGCCGGCGAAGCTGATCGGGAACGACTCGTTGAGGCCGGCCGCCGCCGCGGTGATCGACCCGCCGATCACCTCCATTGTCACGCTCACATCGCAATCGCTGTCGCTGATCTGGATCGACGAGCCGAGCGAGTGGCCGAGCGAAATGGTGCGCGTGTAGTCCGGATACGGCCCGCCGGTCTGGCCCGGCACATTGAGCACCACGGCCGGCGGCGTGTTTGCCGAGATGCTCAACTCGACGTAGATCGTGCTGGCGGTCCGGCCGTACACGTCCACCGCATTGAACTCCATGTGCAGCACGCCGGGGTGCGTCGTCGCGCCGTCGTAGTGCAGATTCACGCTGCCGTCGTTGTCGATCACCACATCGGGGAAGCTCTGCGCAAACCCCGCCTCGGCCGGCGTGAACAACCAGCCGAGCGTGGCCGTGACGGTCACCTCCTCGCCGGGCGTGTCGGTCGCCACCACATCGATGAAGAACGGCTCGCCGGCCTCCACGAAGGTCGAATTCCGGTAGAGGCCGCTGCCCTGGTAGGTCAGTCCGCACGACGCGGTTGGCGCCGCGAACGTCGGTGCCGTGTCGATGATCAGCATCAGCGTGCACTGTCCGCTGCCGCCAAGGTCGTCGGTGACGTTGAAGGTCACCTCGACCCAGCCGGCCACCGGGTTGGGCGGGAGGTTGACGTTGATCAGCTTCGCCTGCGGCGACGCGCCGCTCTGGTTGACCACGTCGCCGCTGCCCAGCCCCGCCTGCGCCTGCGTGAGGTTGCCGCCGGTGACGGTACCGAGCAGTTGCGCGACGGTGCCGGTCGCCGAGGAGGCCATCACGTTGAACTTGCCACTGCTGAACGCCACCGCCGTGTAGCTGGGCCACGAGCCGGTCACGCTCAGCGTGGTGCCCGCCAGGGTGACGACGGGTTGGTCCACAATGTTGATCGTCAGCACGCCCACGGCCTGGCCGCTGATATCGCTGGCGGTGAACGTCAGCTCGATCGTGCCGGCCAGACCACTGGTGCCAGTGAAGGCCAGCGTCGCCAGCCCGGCCGCGTCGTCGTCGGCTGGTAGCGCATCGAACCCGGCCTCCGACGCGGTCAGCGAGCCGCCGGTAACGGCCACGCCGAAGTGGATCGCGGCGGCATTGATGTTGCTCGCACCGACCGTGAAGTCGAGCGCGGCGCCGACGGGCAGCGCGGTGTTCCACGGCGAGGCGCCGGCAATCAGCCCGGGACCGGTTGGCGTGGTGATCGTCAGGCCCGGGATGATCGTCACCGTGAGCGTCAGCGTGGTGTTCAGCGAGTTGGCGGCGTCGTCGGCCGAGACCTGCAGCACCAGCGTGCCGACCATGCTGGCGGTGCCGGCCAGCAGCACCTGCGCCATGCCGTCGCCGCTGTCCTGCAACGGGAACGACCCGCTGAACCCGGCCTGCGCGGCCGTGATGTCGCCTCCGATGACACTGATGGTGAGGTCGAGTTGCTGGCCGGTCTGCGCGGTGGTGTCGATCGTCGCGGCCAGCGTCTCGCCGAACTCCAGCTCGGCGGTCAGCGCTGCTCCCACGCCGCCGGGCGTCGCGGCGGTCCAGTCGATCGTGAGCCCGGGCTCGGTGGGTGGTGGCGGCGGAGGCGGCGGCGCACCGGTATTGTCCACGCTGAACAACGGCGACTCGGCCACCGCCGTGTTGCCGTCCGAATCGGCGCAGGTCACCCGCATCATGACCGACGCCGGGCCGGTGATCCGCGTGTTCGAGTTCCACACCACCTGTCGCGACACGAAGGGCATCGGCAGGTTGTGCACCGTGCTGCCATCGATCAGCCCTTCGCTGGCCGAGTCCACCGGCATGGCCTCGTACGCGCCGCCGTCCACTGCCACTTCGAACGTGGCCCGGTAGTGCGTCGCCAGCGTGCCGCTGGCTTCGATCGACACGGCGATGCCCGGCGCGTTGGCCGGGTAGGTGTAGTCGGGCTGCACCCCCAGGGTAATTGCCAGCGACAACTGCGACGCGTCGCGCTGCGTGCAGGCGGCCGCCGTGCCGATCACGATCAGCCCGGCGAGCAGAAGTCCGAGCCGATTGAGAGAGGTGTTTGACGGCATGTGAGCGTCGTGAAAAGCGTACACCCGAGTCTACCGTGGGCGGGATGATCCGCACAAGTACCCCGCATGCAATTGGCAGATGGAAGCAGCGGGCCCGTATCGCGCTTCCCACCCCTCCGCCCGGGCGGTGCAGTTCGATGCTGTTGCGGGCGGACGCGGTCGACTACACTGGCGATGCACAGCACGCTTGATGACCCTGCGGGGTTCCGCTTGCGGTTCCCGTTGGCCCCGGTGCTATCGCCAGGGGTCGGGTTCATCTCCGGTCAGATCGCCTCCCGGCGGGGCCCGAAAAAAGCTCGAGCACGGGCAACCGATTCACCGGCGAGTCGAGCATCGTCGATCGGTAGCAACCGGACACACGGTGCTTTGCCAGGACCCCGCGCTATCCGCGCGGGGTCTTCTGTTTGGTGCGCCGCCCACTTGCTACAGCGAATCACAAGTCCTTGTCCCATCGAGGACCCCTCCGGGCGAGCCGGGGTGTAAGCCCGGTGTAAGCCCCCCGGGACCAGCACATGACTCTGTTGGCGGCGCGGAA
>JBFWQT010000657.1:0-3456 GCA_050249295.1 Planctomycetota bacterium | reverse complement strand
ATCGGCCGGACCTGGACGCCGCCGCGCTGATGCGACACGAGCGCGAACGCCGGGCGGAGGCCGAGCGCGAGATGCGCGGGCGGCTCGGCGGCTTTGCCTGGCGACGGCTCGCGCACTCGTTGCGCAACGCGCGCCAGGGCATCAAGGCGCGCGAACGCATGCGCCTCGCGCGCACCCGCCTGTTCGGCCTGTTCCGCGATGTATACCTGGCGATCGGCGCGCGCCTGCATGCAGCCGGGCGACTGGACTCGGCGCGCGACGTGTTCTGGTTGACCACCGACGAGTTGCAGGAGTTCTGCGAAGGCCGCGCGACGACGACCAACCTGGCCGCGCTGGCCGCGGTGCGTCGCGCCGAGTTCGCCGCGTTCGAGTCACGCGAGATGCCGGACCGCTTCGACACGGTCGGCCCGGCCGGGTTCGCGCAGTTTGTGCGGCCCGCGCGCGAGGCGGCCGACACGTCAGCTGCGACGCTGCGCGGCACCGGCTGCTCGGCCGGCGTCGTCGAGGCCGAGCTCGCGGTGATCCTGCGGCCCGACGACGATCTCGCGATCAACGGCCGCATCCTGACGACGGTGCGCACCGACCCTGGCTGGGCGCCGCTGTTCCCCTCGGCCGCCGGCGAGCTGATCGCACGCGGCAGCACGTTGTCACACTCGGCCGTGCTCGCGCGCGAGCTCGGCATCCCGGCCGTGGTCGGCGTGCAGAACCTGCTGAAGATCGTGCGCCAGGGCGAACGGGTACGCCTCGACGGCGCGACCGGCATCGTGCAGCGGCTCGACGCGGCGGTCGGTCAGTAGTCCGCCGAGCGGCACGCAGATTTCGTGATCGCACGGCGGTCCACGGAGCAGCCGGCTCGCTCTCGTGGCTCTTGCGGCCGTGTGATACACCGGGCGGCTCGGCGGCTCGTCCACTCTTCCACCCCGCGCCCCGAATGCGCATCTTCGATCGCCTTGCCGTGCTGATGCTCCGGCAACGGGTGGCGCTGCTGGCCATCCTTGTGGTCGTCACCGTTCTCGCGGCCTGCGTGCTGCCGGGCCTGCGTTTCGACTTCACGCCGCAGGCGATGTTCGAGAACCGCGACGATGCGAACGAGTTCGCACGGACGATCCGCGAGCGGTTCGGCGACGAGACCAACGCGCTGCTCGTGATCTGGCGCGCGGAAGGCGAGGACGCGATCTTCACGCCCGACGTGCTCGGCGGCCTGCACGACCTCACCGCCCGGCTCGAAGCCTGGCAATACAGCGTGGGCGTGCTCTCGCTGAGCAGCGCGCGGATTCCCGAGCGCGTCGAGTCGGTGGTCGGCTTCGATCTGCCGGTGGTGCGCGCGCTGACCGAACCGCCGATCAGCGCCGAGCGCGCGAAAGCGGTGCGCGAAATGGTGCGCGGCCAACGGCTGATCGAGCGCATCCTCGTCAGCAAGCGGGGCGACAAGGCGATGCTGATCGTCAGCCTGGTGCCGGCCGGGCGCGAGGTGAAGCACCTCGAGGAGATCGTTGCCGATCTGCGCGCGAAGCTGGCCGAGTGGACGCCGCAACTCTCCGGCTCACCGTCGCTCGAAATCGCCGGCCTGCCGATCGTGCGCCTCGACATCGTGCAGTCGCTGCAGGGCGAGCAGGTGCGCCTGCTGCCGATTGCGGCCGGGCTGTCGTTGCTGCTGTTGCTGGCGCTGTTCCGCTCGCTGAGCGGCGTGGTGCTGCCGATGGTCAGCGTGGGCGCGGCGCTGATCTGGACCGGCGCGATGATGGTCCTCACCGGCCAGCCGTTCAACATCATCAACAATGCGATGCCGACGCTGCTGCTCGTGATCGGCCTGTCCGACGGCATCCACGTGATGGGCCGGATGACCGAGGAGACGCGCGCCGGCGTGCCGCGCGGCCATGCGGTGCGCAACACGGTCACGCACATGGGCCTGGCCTGCCTGCTCACCAGCCTGACCACCGCGATCGGCTTTGCGTCGCTGGTCGCCGCGAAGACCGACATCCTGACGATGTTCGGCCTGACCACCGCCGGCGGCGTGATGCTCGCGTGGGTCGCGACGATCCTGTTCATTCCGCTGCTGCTGACGTGGATGCGAGCGCCCGGCATCCGGCGCGGTCACACCATCAAGCTCGCTGCCGGCGCGATTGCGCCGAACGGCATGGACCGCGCGCTCACTGCCACCGGCAACTTCACGCTGCGCTTCGCGTGGCCGGTGATGGTGGTCGGCCTGCTCGTCACCATTGTCGCGGGCATAGCCGGCTCGCGGCTGGTGGTGGATACGCACCTGCTCGAGACGTTCCCGCCGGAGCACCCGACCACGAAGCTCGTGCGCGAGATGGAGAGCGACTTTGCCGGCGTGCTGCCATTGCAGATCAGCATTGAAGCGAAGGAGCCGGGCTACTTCGAGGACCCGCACAACCTGCTGAAGATCCGGGAACTGCAACGGCGCGTCGAGACGTACGACCCGGACTACGTGCTGCTCACGCGCAGCATCGCCGACGTGCTGGTCGCAGCCGAGGACATCTCCGGCCGGAAGTTCGATGTCGATGCGCCGAACGCGCGCGAGCGGGTGCGCGACGGCCTGGCCGCGCTGCGCCGGATTGCGCCCGAACTGACGACGCGGTTCATCGACAAGGAGTCGCGCCACGTGCTGATCAGTGTGCGGCTGGCCGACCTCGGCGCCGCGCGCGGGCTGTACAACATCAAGGAGATCGCCAAGACGATCTCCGACATCTTCGGTGAAGACGCCGCCGACGCCGACGGCGTGGTCGAGGGACGCGCGCCGCGCGGCGATCCGCCCGTGCTGATCCGCCTGGCGGGCGACACGTACCTGGCCGGCATCGGGCTGATGGCACTGATCATGGACCTCTTGAGCAGCCTCGCGCTGGCCGGCGTGCTGGTGTTCGTCACGATCATGATCCTGTTCCGGTCGTTGAAGCTCGGGCTGATTTCGATCGCGCCGAACATCTTCCCGCTGGTGCTCACCTTCGGCCTGATGGGCCTGCTCGGCATCCGCCTCAGCGTGTCCACCGTGATCATCTTCTCGATCAGCCTCGGCCTGGCCGTGGACGACACGATCCACTTCCTGTCGCGCTACCGCGAGGAACTGGCCGCCGGGCATGGCACCGACGAGGCGATCCGCCGGACGTTCCGCGGCGCGGGCCGGGCGATCATGATGACCACGTTCATCCTGATCAGCGGCATGCTGGTGCTGCTCAACTCGGAGTTCATGCCGGTGCGCTATCTGGCGCTGCTGACTGGCTTCACGCTGGCGGGCGCGATCGTCGGCGACCTGTTCATCCTCCCTGCGTGCCTGAAGTTGTTTGACCAGCGGCCGCCGCGCGAGGATGCGAACGGGGCGGCGGTGACGACGCCAGATGATCCGGGCACGACGACGTGACGATCGGAAAGAGCCGCGACCGACAGGGAGCGGGGGAATCGTCCGCAGGCTGGCAACCTGGCGCCCTCGCGATTTCC
>JBFWQT010000656.1:0-3468 GCA_050249295.1 Planctomycetota bacterium | reverse complement strand
GTCGGCATGCGCGAGGCCGGTCATCAGGTCGCGCGCCTCGGCGTGCTTGCGCTCGGTGATGTCCACGCACACGCCGACCACGCGCGGCGGCCCGCCGGACGACGGCACCACCACGGTGCCGCGCAGCTCGAGCCAGGTCTCGGTGTCGGCCTGCTGCTGCAGCGGCCGGTACTCGACGCGCACTTCCATGCTCTCGCCGCCGCCCTTGCGCAGCGCCGACGCCACGCGCTCGCGGTCGCGCGGCAGCACCGCGGCAATCATGTCGGGCAGCGTGGTGTGCACCGGCACGCCGTGGATCTGCTGCATGTTCGGCGAGGTGCGCACCGCATCGTCGCCGCCCGGCACCCACTCCCAGATGCCCACGCGCGCGGCCTCCAGCGTGAACGTCAGCCGTGCCTCGTTGTCGCGGATCTGCGCGTCGCGCTTCGCAATCTCGATCAGGTGGTCGCGCACCTGGTACTGCCGGCGGCGCGCGCGCAACGCGCCCTGCACGGCGCTGCGCAGCGTCACCGGCCGCATCGGCCGTTCCAGCAGCGTGAGGTTGGCCACGTTGTCCAGCGCGTTGAGCGCGTGCCATGCGTGGTCGGTGGCCGAGCCCTGCACAGTGAGGATGATCAGCGGCAGGTCGCTCCACGGCGGCTGCTCGCGCATGAACTCGACCAGGTCGATCAGCGTGCGATCGTCGATGTACTCCTTGGCGATCACGGCCGTGCCCGCACCCTCGCGCAGCGCCGGCAGCAGTTGCAGCGTGCCGGGGCAGGGCCAGATCTCGAACGGCCCGCTGGCGAGATCCTCGAGCGGGCTGCCGTGGCGGTTGGCAGCGGCCAGGACGACCACGCGTTCATCGTGAAGCGAGCGAGGCATCGGTCAGCCTGTCAGTCGGGAGTCACGGCATGGTTGGAGTTGCCCATCCACGCGCCGGTCTTGCCGCCGGTCTTCAGTTCGAGTTGCACCGGCCCGATCACGATGCCGCGGTCGAGTGCCTTGCACATGTCGTAGAGCGCGAGCGCGCCGATCGACGCGGCCGTGAGTGCTTCCATCTCCACGCCGGTGCGCGCCTCGCAGGTGCAGGTGGCGACGATCCGCGCGGTCGTGTCGGACGGGAACTCGAGCTCGATCTGCACCGCATCCAGCGGCACCGGATGGCACAGCGGAATCAGCGTGTGCGTCTGCTTGGCGGCCATGATGCCAGCAATGCGGACCACCGCGGCGACGTCGCCCTTGGGCACGCGGCCGGTGCGGATCGCGTCGATCACGTCGGCCGTGGTGGTTACCACCGACGAGGCGACGGCGGTGCGAACGGTGGTGTCCTTGTGGCTGATATCGACCATCCGCGCCTGGCCGCGCGAGTCGATGTGGGTCAGGCGCTTGTCGGAGCTGCCATCGGAGCCTGAGCCGGAGTCGTGCGTCGTCATCGGTGCTCCCTGCTCGTGGTTGCGTCCAGTGGTCCGGAATGCAGCCGGCCTCCCGAGTGGTGCTCAGGAGGCCGGGCGTGATCACACAGGCTGGGCAAAAGTGGAGACGAAGGGAGTCGAACCCTCGACCTCAGCATTGCGAACGCTGCGCTCTCCCAACTGAGCTACGTCCCCAGCTTCGGGGGGATAGTACGAGTGGAAACCGGTGATCGCAAGACCACAGCTGTGCCCGGTTGTTTTCCCCTTCACCTCTGCTCCCCTCGCCCCTTCACCCCTTGCCCTTGCCCTTGCCCTTCTTCCCCCGGCGACCCGGCGGGTGCCCCTCCGGGCCCCGCGCCAGCTCTGGCTACACGGCGCGGGCGAACCGCACCCGCTCGACGCGATCAGTCAGCGTGTCGCGCGTGCCCTTGATGACAATGATGCTCCAGATCAACATCACGAGCGCGCCAAGCCCGGCCAGCATGGCAAGGCCGTTCGGTGTCACCGGACGTCCCGGAACCGGTGCCGGCGTGGTCGCGCCGACCACCAGTTGCAGCACGCCGACCACAATCGCCAGGATCGCCAGCGATTGCGCCGAGTTGGAGAGCGAGTAGTTGCCGAAGTAGTTGGCCACGTCGCGCAGGTAGAACATGAACAGCACATTGCTGGCCACCTGGATCGCGCCGATCGTGGCGCTGACCATCGGGTCGCTGTTGCCGGCCGCGGCGAACGATGACCCGCCCGCCTGGTAGTTCAGGACCGACTGGATCACCGTGGCGACCACGCCGATGCACCACAGGCTGACCGACCAGACGATCTTCGGGCGCAGGCCGGATGACTCCGGCGTGGCCAGGCACTTGAACATGCCGATGATGATCATCACCGCGCCCGCCACGATGCCCAGCAGGCCGATCGCCATGCCGAGGAACCCCATGCCGATGGCGAGCACGACCGTCGCCACGGCCGCGATCAGCAGGATGAGGATGCCGTTGTAGTTCATGGCGAGGCCATCGCGCACACCCAGCCACTCGGTTCTCGAGCCGATCGCGCTGCGGCCGCCGGCGGCAGTATCGGGCATGTAGGCGGCCTCGCCGCCGCCGCCGCGGCTCGATCGCTGCTTGTTGCGCAGGATGCGGCGGGTCTGGCCGCCAATCTCGCGCTGGCAGCCGGGGCAGGTCGCGTCGGTGGCGTACACCGGTTCGTGGCAGTTGGGGCAGAGGACGGAAGGTGGCAGCACGGAACGTCTCCGGAAAGAGGACTGGCCAGGGCCCGGGTCACAGAACGACGGTAGTCGGGAAGAGCGAACTGCTGCCCCTGCCGGCGTGCCGCCCTGGCGCGGCACCACGTGCGAGGTGGCGTTGAACTGGCTGACGAATCAGCCACGGTAGTCGGCGGCAGGACTGCCTGCAATGAACTGAGCGGGTTCCAGGAACGGGACGATGATTGACGTCGGGGCATCACACGAGACGAGCTCTCGAAATGCCGGATGAGACCTTTCTTCATGACAGGTTGACGCGTGGTTGGTTCACACTGTGCGGGTGGTTGACACCCCCTTTACGACGCTTCACCCCCACTTCACTTCATTTCTCGTGAAATGAACCCCGTGTTTATGGGGCTCCGCGGGCGATGCCGGCCCGTTGCGGCAAGGAGTCCGATAATGTTCAAGGCCGATGACGGGCGATCCATGCAGGTCCATGTGAGCAAAGTGGTTGCATCTGAAATGGGTTCGTTCTGCAGCCCGGGTGTTGTGTGTTGTGGGTTGTGATTGTGCAGTCTTGTGACCTTGACCCCTGCACCTTTGCAGTTTGCACCTTTGCACCTTCAAGCCCACGGGCTGCTGCCCGTGGGTAACCGCAAAGGACGCCCGACTCCACGACGATCGTCCAAACCCCATTCCAGGAAGCAGGCTGGAAGCCTGCACCACACCAGGATGCAGGCTGGAAGCCTGCACCACAACCAGATGCTGGAAGGCTGCCCGCACCAGCACCAGACTCTGGAGAATTGTGCAGACACAAACGGCGTAAATGAGCGACTCGAACGGCATAGATCCGGCTTTTGAAACACTACATCCCCC
>JBFWQT010000655.1:0-3491 GCA_050249295.1 Planctomycetota bacterium | reverse complement strand
CACGAGCGGCTGCTGCGCACGATCGACGAGTTGCTCGCGGGTGGCGACCGCGACACGGCGATCATGCTCTGCGACCTGCGCCTCACCGGCAACTAATCGCCCGCGCTCGAGGCTCGCCTGGCCGAGTTGCGCCAGCGCGCGACGGCCATGCCGCCCGGCAACTGACGTTGGTGGCCGCACCGCGACCGTGAGCGAACCGGAGCTGCCAGCACACGATGCGCCTCCAGGAGCCCCGTGAGGGGCGTGAACCGTTTGCGCCGCAAGAGCCGCTCCTTGCGGTCGCGGCTCTTGTGCCCGGCACCGCCGTGGGCACACACACCGCGCGGTCGTAGACTGTCGCCAATGGAATCGCAGTCAACCGCGCGGAGGCGTGCGCGTGTCGTCCTCCATTCTTCTCGTGCTCGCGCAGCAGGCCACCGACGCACCGGCCGCGTCGCCGGTCATTCACATTGCCACCCAGCAGACCTGGCTCAACCTGGTCTGGTTCGGCCTGCTCGGCGTCCTGCTGATCGGCTACGCAATCCTTGACGGCTTCGACCTCGGCGTCGGCATCCTGCACCTGCTCGTTGCACGCACTGACACCGACCGGCGGATCCTGATGAACAGCATCGGGCCGCTCTGGGACGGCAACGAAGTCTGGCTCGTCACCTTCGGCGGCGCGCTGTTCGCCGCGTTCCCCGAAGCCTACGCGACCGCATTCTCCGGCTTCTACCTGCCGTTCATGCTGCTGCTGTTCGCGCTGATCTTCCGCGGCGTGTCGATGGAGTTCCGCAGCAAACAGCCCGGCCTGCGCTGGCGACGCGCCTGGGACATCGCCTTCTGCGCCGCCAGCGCCGGCGCGACGCTGCTGTTCGGCATCGCGGTCGGCACGATCATGGCCGGCATGCACCTCACTGCACGCTTCGAGTACGCCGGCACGCTGCTCGACCTGATCGGCATCCACGCTGCCGACAGCCCGCTGCATGGCGCGATCCCGCTCGGCGGCGGGCTTCGATTCGATCCGTTCCCGCTGCTGGTCGGCCTGCTGGCCGTGGCCACGTTCGCGATGCACGGCGCGATCTACCTCTATCTCAAGACCGGGGGCGAGCTGCAGCAGCGCATCCAGCGCATCATCTGGCGCTGCTTCTACGCGTTCCTGGCGTGCTACCTGCTGACCACCGCCGTCGCGTGGTTCGCGCATCCGCACGTCGCGCGCAACTTCTTCACGCCGGGCCCGCTGGCGGTGCTGGCGTGGCTCATCGCCGGGCTCAACCTGCTGGCGGTCGCCAACATCCCGCGCGCGCTGCACCAGGGCCGGCCGCTGTATGCGTTCATCACCTCGGCCTGCACGATCGCCGCGCTGGTGTTCCTGTTCGGCGTCGCGCTGTTCCCGCACATGATCATCTCGATCACCGACCCGGCCGTGTTCGGCGATGCCGCCACCGTGGCCGCGACGGCGGCCGGCGTGAGCGTGCAGCCGGGGCTCGATGTGGCCAACGCCGCGTCGTCGCAGTCCACGCTCGGGCTGATGCTGGTGATCGCCGTGATCGGCATGCCGTTCGTCGTGGCGTACACCGCGATCATCTACTGGACGTTCCGCGGCAAAGTCGAGATCGGCAAGTTCAGCTACTGACGTGCTGCCCGGCAGTTGCCGGGAATCCGGTCGCGGCTCGGACCGGACTTCGCACCCGAATGCAGCCGGGCGAGCCAGGGACGCGTGTCCCCGGCTCGCCCGGCTTCGCTAACGCTACGCAGCGTCGTCGTGCGTTACTTGTTGTCCCACGCCTCGGCGGGCATCTTCGGCTCGGTGCTCCAGCCCTTCGACTCCGGCATCTTCTCGGGTCCGTCCCACGCCGGCGGCGTCATCTTCGGCATGCCACCGCCACGCGCCATGAACATCACACCGAACGCCACGGCGCCGGCGACCAGAGCGGCCACGATGACCACCAACAGCCATCCGAAGAAGCTGATGCTGGCCTGCACCTTCGGTTGAGCGGCCGGCGTCATCGGCATGTCGTAGAGCTTGTAACTGAACATTCAGGGGCCTCCCGTGGGGCGTCCGTCCTTGCGGTTGGGTTGTGCGTGGATGATACGTGCGCAGGCGGCCGGATGCCATGCGCCGCGTGCGGTTTCCGCTTCACCGCACCAGCGGCGCATCACGCACCGCCACGCGCCCTTCGTACACCTCGGGCATGTCCTCGGCCGGCACTCGCACCGGCACCCGCTGCAACTCCGCCACATTGAGCGCGCCGGTAAGGAACATCGCGGTCGCCAGCGCGTGGCGGAACCGCTCGATCAACTCGATCACCGCGTCCACGCCACGGTCGGCCGCCTTGAGGAAAGGCAGCGCCATCGCCGTCACGCGCGCACCCAGCGCAATCGCGCGCGCCGCGTCGAGGCCGCTGCGCAGGCCGCCGGACGCGACCACCGGAACGCCGCCACCATAGCGCACGCACGCCAGCAGGCTGGTCACGGTCGGCACACCCCAGTCGGCAAACAGCTCGCCGAGCGCCGCGTTGGCCTGCGGCGAGCGCAGGCCCTCGATGCGCGTCCACGATGTGCCGCCACGACCGGCGCTCTCGATGAACGCCAGGGGCATCTGCGCAAACTGCTGCGCCGCGCCGATGCTCATGCCGCCGCCGACTTCCTTCACGCCGCAGGGCCGGCCGACGGCGGGCATCGCCTCGGCCATACGGTGCGCAAGGTCGGCAAACTTCGTGTCGCCCTCCGGCTGCACGGCCTCCTGCGCGGCGTTCAGATGGAACACCACGGCGTCGGCCTGCACCGAGTCGGCAATGCCGCGGATGTGATCGGCCGTGACGCCGTAGTTGAGCTGCACCGCGCCGATGTTGGCGACAAGCAGGATGTCGGGCGCCACGTTGCGCACCGCGAACGTGTCGGTGACCTGCGGCTTCTCGATCATCACGCGCTGCGAGCCGAGGCACATGCCCACGCCGGTGGCCTGCGCGGCCGTTGCAAGCCGCTGGTTGATCTCGCCCGCGCGGTCGGTCCCGCCAGTCATGCTGCCGATCAGCAGCGGCATGGAGAGGAGCTTGCCGAGGAACTCGACGCGGGTGTCCACGTCGGCGGCGTTGATGTCGGGCAGCGCCTGGTGGACGAGTCGCACGCGATCGAACGCCCCGGCCGCAGCGCCGGTGGCCGCGTTGCGCAGGGGCACCTCCACCGGCTCGTTGAGCGCGATGTCGATGTGCTGCGTCTTCCGCTGTGTGATTTCGCCCGTCAATGTCCGCTCCGGAGCCGGTTCGCGCCCGGATTGTGATGTGCCGGCCCGGGTGGCGCAACGGGAATCGGCGCCGGTGGTTGGCATGCGACGCTGCGCACGCGGATAATCGGGTGCGCCCGAGTGAGCCCACGCCACCGCATGTCACGCCTGGATCCTGCGCATCGTTCGCGGCGCGGCTTCACGGTCAACGACATCAGCCCGGTGGTCGTCGTGATTGTGTTGCTCCTTGTCGGGGCCGTGATCACGTTGTGCAACCGGCCCACACCTG
>JBFWQT010000654.1:0-3492 GCA_050249295.1 Planctomycetota bacterium | reverse complement strand
GCCGAGCCGCATTCGCTGGCGATCACCGCCGACGGACGCACCGCGGCGGTCGGCCTCGACAACGGCTCCATCGCCGCGGTCGACCTCGTGCAGCGCAAGCAGGTGCGCACCATCGCCAGCGCGACGCGGCCGATCTCTGACCTGCGGTTTGCGCCGGGCGGCCGCTACCTCGCCGTCGGCTCGTGGGACTGGACGCTGCGCCTCGCCGACATCAACGGCCCGGCGATCGAAGGCTGGATCGCGCCGACCGAGTGGCACGTCAGCTGTGTGGCGTGGAGCCCCGACGGCCAACTGATGCTTGCCGGCACGATGAAGGGCCAGCTGTTCTGCTTCCATCGCACCACCGGGTTGCTCACGTCTGTCGATCTTGGCAGCCCGATCATGGACATGAAGTTCACGCGCAACCTCGGCCTGGCGGTGTTGTGCGACGACGGCGTGCACCAGATCAACTACACGCCGCTGCTCAGCGGTTCCGAGGTCAACGACGTCGACGTGCAGATCGTGATCCAGTTCGAGCGCGCCACGGCGTTCGACTTCTCGCCCGACGAGCAGCTGATGGTGGTGGCGGTCGGCGCGCAGGGCAAACTGATCGTCGTCGACCTCACGTCCGACCGTGATCGCTTCGCCGCAGTGATTGAATCGGCGCACCAGCACTCGGTCTGTTCGATTGCGTTCAGCCCTGCCGGTACGCGCTTCGCCAGCACCGGTCGCGACGGGTGGGTGCACTTCTGGAACATCCAGCCGGCGCGCGACACCTGGCTGCAACCCGCGGCCGCCACGCCGCACACCGAGGCCGCGCTCGATCCGGACGGCAAGCGCCTTGTCTACATCGGCCAGGACGGCCGGATGCGCGTGGTGGATGTGGACAAGCCCGACGAGGCGCGGTGGATTCCCGCGCACGAACACGAGCAAGGCCTGCTGGTGCACTGGCTGACCGACGGCCGCCTGCTGACGGTCGGGCACGACGGCGCCGCGATGATCTGGTCGCGCGACCTGCGACAGAAGGAACTCACGTTCCGCGTGCCGCTCGGCGCGGGCGACAACCAGAACGTGATCAGCGCTCGCGTGATCCGCGAGAACCCGTTGCGCATCGCGATCGTGCGCCTCGCCGATGTGACGATGACCAACGAGCGCGCCGAGCGGCTCTGGGTCGCCCCGCGACCCGACGGCCACACCGATACCAGCTTCCTCGATGCAATCCCCTCGGCCGACCGCCGCAAGGTGTTCGTGTCGATGACCGACGGCAGCGTGTTGCAGTTCGACGCGCAATCCGGCGCGCTGCAGTCGCTGCGCCAGTTGGCCTCGATCGGCATCTTCGAGGGATTCGCGGCGAGCCCCGACGGACGCTACCTGCTGACCGGCGCGCACGTCGGCGAGGTGGCGTGCTGGCCGCTCAGTGACGCCGGTATCGGTGAGCCGCAGATTCGTCGCGTCAGTTCGCACCCCGACAACGTCAACCGCGTGTTGTTCACGCCGGATGGCCGCCTCGCGATCACGGCCGACAGCACGCGCGTCGCGTTCCACGATGCCTCGACGTGGGAGCTGTTGCGCGCGATCGATCAGGGCATGAGCCGGCTGACGATCAGCGGCGACGGCCTGCTGCTGATCGTGCAGTCGCACGTCGACTACCGGGTGCGCCTGCTCGGCATGTGGGCGCCCGACGACGTCGACCTGGCCGAGCGGATCACCGGCCGGCAGCGCGTCGAGTTCACCCTGCAGTGCGTGACCGCCGAGCGCCAGGCCGAGTTGCGCAGCCGCTGGCCCACCCTGCCCACCCGTTTCAACCCGCCCGATCCGCCCGCCGCCGCGTTCTGGTACCTGGCCTGGGCCGCCGCGCGCAACGGCATCGCGTCGGACGACGGCGTCGCAATGCGCAAGTGGCTCGCCGCCAACCCGACCCACCGCCTCGCCGATCGCGCGCGCACGCTGCTCCAGGCGCTGGCCGACGGAGCCACCGCCGAGGCCGCCGTCGATCTGCTGCTCGCCGACTGAACGGCCGTTTCATATCCTGCCCGCATTCCGACCGCCCTCGCCGCCCTCGCCACCGCCACCGCACGTGAGCATTTCCTGGGACAAGGCCCGCTTCGATGCCGCCGCCGCCGCGCTCTGCAACGTCGGCCGCGAACTGCACCGCTACGGCCAGGTGCCGGCCACCGGCGGCAACTTCTCGGTACGCCTCAACGATCACTGCTTCGCGATCACGCGCAGCGGGCCGCACAAGGGGCGCCTCGTGCCCGACGACATCATCGTGGCCGACCTTGACGGCAAGCCGCTGACCGACGACCCCGGCAAGCGCCCTTCGGCCGAGACGCTGCTGCACTGCCAGCTCTACAAGCGCGACGCGACGATCGGTGCCGCCCTGCACTCGCACTGCCCGCCGGCCGTGGTGCTCTCGCGCGTGCTGCCCACCGCCGCGAGCTTCGTGCTGCGCGGCTACGAGCTGCTCAAGGCGTTTGCCGGCACCGACACCCACGACACCGCCCGCTCGGTGGCGTTCTTCGACAACAGCCAGGACATTGCCGCGCTCGCCGCCGAGGTCGAGGCCCGGATGCAATCAGGGTTTGAACCGCCGCCCGCACCGGGTTACATCATCCGCGGCCACGGCATCTACGCGTGGGGCCGCGACCTCGACGAGGCGTGGCGACACCTGGACGCGCTGGATCATCTGTTGGCTGTCGAGCTGGAGGTGCTGCGGCACACCCGCTGAGATGGCACGTTTGTTTTGCGACCACATGATCGGGAGAGATGACGCGATGAGCCATATCAAGGTGTTCAACGAGAACGATCCGAACACGCCGCTGCATGACACGTCCGACCAGGCGAAGATCGCCGAGGTGCTGAAGACGATCGACGTCCGCTTCGAACAGTGGGAAGCCGAGCAGGACGTGCAGCCCGGCGCGAGCCAGGAAGAAGTCATCAAGGCGTACCAGAAGGACATCGACCGCCTCGTGGCCGAGAACGGCTACGTCACGGTCGACGTGATCAGCCTCAAGCCGGACAACCCGCAGAAGGGCGAGTTCCGCAAGAAGTTCCTCGAGGAGCACACGCACAGCGAGGACGAGGTGCGCTTCTTCGTTGGCGGCGCCGGCATGTTCACGATGCACACGCAGGGCAAGGTGTTCGAGGTGCTGTGCACGAAGGGTGACCTGATTTCGGTCCCGGCCGGCACGCGTCACTGGTTCGACATGGGCCCGAACCCGAACTTCATCGCGATCCGCCTGTTCAACGATCCGGCCGGCTGGGTCGCCAACTTCACCGGCGAGCCGATCGCGCAGAGCTTCACGCGCCTGGAGAACTGATCGGTTTGCTGGCACCAGCACCGCCCTGCCGGCGGCCATGGGCAGCGCCCCGCGGCCGCCGGCAGTTTTCTGCATGGTGAACGATCGATGGCGAAGAAGCCTGCCAGGCCGGGGACGACGAAGAAAGCGCCCGCTCCGCTGGTCGCTGCGGGCGGCGGTGTCGATGCCGTGACGGCGGCGATCGAGGCGGGCG
>JBFWQT010000653.1:0-3499 GCA_050249295.1 Planctomycetota bacterium | reverse complement strand
CACGTCGTTCCCCGACGACGCCGAGAAGCCGGTGGTTACCGACGTGGTCGTGCGCAACCTGGTGCTCAACGTGGCGGTCAGCGGCAAGGCGCCCGAGCGCAGCATCAAGGAACTCGGCGAGCGCGTGCGCAAGGAGATCAGCCGGCTCGACGGCATCTCGCTGGTCGAGCTGGCCAGCGTGAGGCCGTGGGAGCTGTCGATCGATGTCTCCGAGCAGACGCTGCGCCAGTACGGCCTGTCGTTCGCCGACATCGTGCGGGCCGTGCAGGCCTCGTCGCTCGACCTGCCGGCCGGCTCGATTGAAACCAGTGGCGGTCGTGTGCTGATCCGCACCACCGGCCAGGCGCGCAGCGCCGCGGAGTTCGAGCGCATTCCGCTGATCACGCGCGAGGACGGCACACGCGTGGTGCTCGGCCAGGTCGCCACCGTGCGCGACGAGTTTGCCGACACCGACCAGTCGGCGCGCTTCAACGGCGAGCCGGCGGCGATCGCGCAGGTCTACCGCGTGGCCGACCAGAACGCGCTCGACGTGGCCAACCGCGTGCACGACTACGTGGAGAAGGCGCGCGCTCACATGCCGCCGGGCATCTCGCTGACCATCTGGCGCGACGAATCGACAATCCTCAAGAGCCGCATCGACACCCTCCGCAACAACGGCATCAGCGGTCTGTTGCTGGTGCTGCTCACGCTCGCGCTGTTCCTCGATCTGCGGCTCGCGCTGTGGGTGTCGTCCGGCATCTTCGTCGCCGTGATCGGCTCGCTGATGATCATGCCGGCACAGCATGTCAGCATCAACCTGATCTCGCTGTTCGCGTTCATCCTGGTGCTCGGCATCCTCGTGGACGACGCGATCGTCGTCGGCGAGAGCATCCATACCGCACAACAGAGTTCGCAGTCCGGCCTCGAAGCGGCCATCCGCGGGGTCTCGCAGGTGAGCGTGCCGGTGGTCTTCGGCGTGCTCACCACGATCGTGGCGTTCATGCCGGCGCTGTTCGTGCCGGGCACGTCAGGCAAGATCTGGCGCGTGATCCCGGTGGTGGTCATCGCCGCGCTGACCTTCTCGCTGATCGAGTCGATGCTGATCCTGCCGGCGCACCTGGCCCACAAGCACAACCGCTGGCGCGTGCGCGGCATCTTCGTGGTGCTGCTGATCCTGCCGATGTGGGGCTACGTGCAGCGCGCGGTATCGGCGGCGCTCGAGTGGTTCGTCCAGGTGCCGTACCGCTGGCTGGTCACGCTGGCGGTGCGCTGGCGCTACGTCACGCTCGCGGCCGGCATCTCCACACTGCTGGTCAGCTTCGGCCTGGTGGCCGGCGGGTTCGTCGCGTTCGAGTTCTTCCCGGCGATCGAGGCCGACGACGTGATGTGCACGCTGCGCATGCCGGAGGGCACGCCGGTCGATGTCACCACGCGCGCGATCAATCGCATCGAGCAGGCCGCCGACGAGGTGCAGGCCGATCTGCGCAAGAAGTACGGCGTCGAGATCTTCCGCAACCGGCTGACCAACATCGGCGAGCACGCGCAACGCGACCGCCGTTCGGCCGCGCCGACCGGCTCGCATCTCGGCTCGGTGCAGATCGAGCTGATGTCGGCCGAGCAGCGCCCGATCGGCTCGCGCGCGGTGTCCAACCTGTGGCGCGAGAAGATCGGCGAGATCGTCGGCGCAGACGAACTGTCGTTCAGCGCGTCGCTCACGTCGGTCGGCGCGCCGATCAACATCCAGCTGTCGGGCCCCGACGTGGACGAACTGGCGCAGGTGGCGCGCGAGGTGCGCGAACGCCTCGGCACGTTCACCGGCGTGTTCGACATCACCGATTCGTTCGAGGCCGGCAAGCAGGAACTGCGGCTGCAGTTGAAGGACGGCGCCGGCAACCTCGGCCTGACGTTGTTCGACGTGGCGAAGCAGGTGCGCGACGGCTTCTTCGGCGCCGAGATCCAGCGCATCCAGCGCGGCCGCGAAGAAGTGAAGGTCATGCTGCGCTACCCCGAGTCGCAACGGCAGAGCGTCGGCAGCCTCGAGCAGATGCGCATCCGCACGGCCGACGGCCGCGAGGTGGCGTTCTCCGAGGTGGCCACGTTCGAGCACGGCATCGGCGTCGCGGCGATCACCCGCGTGGGCGGCGACCGCAGCGTGAACGTGACGGCCGACGTGACGACCGGTGCCGGCACGAGCGCGAACACCGTGCTCGCCGCGATGGCCGCCACGCACCTGCCCGAGGTGCTCGCGCGGCATCCGCAGGTGCGCTACTCGCTGGAAGGCCAGCAGCGCGAGCAGGCCGACACGATGCGCGCGCTCGGCATTGGCTTCGGGCTCGCGCTGTTCGGCATCTACGCGCTGCTCGCGATTCCGCTCAAGAGTTACGTGCAGCCGCTGGTGATCATGATCAGCATTCCGTTCGGCATCATCGGCGCCATCATCGGCCACGTGATGTGCGGCCTCACGCTCTCGATGCTCAGCGTGATCGGCATTGTCGCGCTGGCCGGCGTGGTGGTGAACTCCGCGCTGGTGTTGATCGACTTCATCAATCATCACCGCAATCCCGAAGAGACGGACGCGACGCACGCGATCGTGAACGCCGCGACGAGCCGCTTCCGGCCGATCATGCTCACGTCGGTGACCACGTTTGCCGGCCTCACGCCGATGATGCTCGAGAAGAGCCTGCAGGCGCAGTTCCTCATTCCGATGGCGGTGTCGCTCGCGTTCGGCGTGCTCTTCAGCACGGTGATCACGCTGGTCGGCATTCCGGCGGCATACATGGTGCTGGAGGACGTGCGGCGCCTGATGGCCAATGGGTCGCGCGATTGGCGGGCACTCCTCGGTGGCCTGGTCTCGGCCCCACCGCCGGCGTTTGCCCACGCTGCACCACCGCCACCACCGCCACCACCGCCACCACCAACGCCACCGCCGGCAGAGCCTGGCCAGGGCTCCATCCCACGCTACTGACCGCAGCGCGCCGGGAGCCGCGGGATCGCACCCGTGCTGGTATACTCGCTGCGACGTACCGCCAGTTCGACACGCGCGATGTCTTCGCTGACCGCTATCACAGCCGGCCCTGTTGCCATCGCTCCGCGCCGCGCGCGGCTGGCGGTGTTGCTCGGGGTGGTTGTCGCGCTGGTGTTCGCGCTCGCGCCTCCGTTGGCTGTCGCACAGCCGCAGCCGCAGCCGCACACCGACCCGGCACGCAGCGACCGGATCCCGCACCCGGAAGACCCGGACATGCAGATCTGGTTCTACCGCTGCAACCACCGCTCGCCGGTCGAGCTCAATCCGCTGATCACGCGCTACAAGTCGGCGGCCGGGCAGGTCATCGACTACCCCGAGAACAACACGCTGCTGATCGTCGACACGCCCGAGCGGATGAAGCTGCTCGCACGAATCCTGCGTCAGGCCGACGTGCCGCGCGCGCAGGTGATGATCGAGGTCAAGGTGATCAGCCTGACCTACAGCTCCGACTTCCAGCTTGGCGCCGAGAGCACATGGGACCTCGCGAGCAAGACC
>JBFWQT010000652.1:0-3527 GCA_050249295.1 Planctomycetota bacterium | reverse complement strand
TCGGCCCGGCCGCGATCATGCGCTCGATCGCGGCGACCAGCACCGGCGTGCGCGGCAACGCGGCCAGCGTCTCGAGCAGATGCACGCCGTGGATCGACAGCAGCGCCACCAGCCGCGGAACGTGCGACACGCCCGCGCACGTTCGCAGCGTGTCGAACAGCCCGGCCGGCATGTTGCGGCGGTCCAGCAGGCGGTGCACGCCGAGCGCGCCGTCGGCGTCGCCCAGTCGCGTCAGCGCCGCGGCCGCGTCCACCGCCAGTTGCGCGTCGGCATCGGAGGCCGCCTTGCGCAGCGTGTTGCGGCACGCATCGGCGTTGATGGCCACCATCGCGGCCAGAGCCGACCGGCGGAACGGAACGTTGTGCGACGCCGGCCGTGCGACGATCTCCTCGAGCACCGGAATTGCCGGCGCGAAGCGCGCGATGCCAAGCGCGTTCATCGCGCTGGTGCGAATGGAGGGGTACTGCCCGGGCGACGCCGCCACCTCGAGTACCGGCGTCCAGTCATCGAGCGCACTCGCGCCCGCGGTCGCCAACGCGTTGATCGCCGCGTACGCCAGGTTGCCGCTGCGCGGGATCAGCTGCAGCAGTGCCGGGCCAGCTGCCGGTTCACGCTCGACCTGCAGCACCGTGGCCGCGGCCAGTGCCACGTTGTCGTTCGTGTCGGCCAGGCCACGCAGCAACACCGGCGTCAGGTTGCCGAGCGACACGCCGAGCGCATCGCGCACCGCGAGGCGCGACGTGAAGCGCCGCCACCAGGCCTGCGGCAGATTGCGGTGGACGCCGACGGCGTGCCAGCAGTCGACGAACACCGACGGCAACGTCGAACACTCGCCGGTGGCGAGCATCTGCGCGGTCATGTTGGCGAGGCGCAGCACCGCCTTGCGATCGCGCACGCGCTCGTACGTGGTGTTGTGATGCGGCTTCCACGTCAGCGGCAGCTGGTCGTCACGCATGCGATCGGCGAACCAGCGGTGCACGGCGCAGACCTCGCGCCACTCCATCTCGCCGTGAACGACGCGCCACGCGGTCTCGCCGAACAGCTGGTCCATGCGGGCCAGCGTGTCGGCGTCGTCTGCGTCGCTGGCCATGAACAGGTCGGCGAACGTGTGCCGCATCAGCTCGCCGAGCGTGATCAGCGCGATGCAGCGCGCCGCGTGCCCGGGCAGGCTGCCGACGAGCGAGGCGCAATCCCACGGCGTCTCCATCTCCGCGCCGGCCGGCGTGGCGTGCGGGTGCAGCCACTCCGGCAGATCGTGGATCACGATCGTGTGGCGTTGGTCGAGCCGGTCGCGGATCCGCAGGTATTGCTGGATTCGCTCGTGCTGCCGGTTCTGGTCACGTCGGCGCGGCATCTCGGCTCGGGTTCGCCCGGGCACGTCCGTGTGTGGGCTAGTACGGTGCTCGTTCGGCGAACAGGAGCGGCGACCGTGAGAGCTTGTCGCCCCGGAACAGGGATTCGCGCATAGCCAGTCAGGAGCGCCTGTGAGGCCACCAGGCGGCCCGGATGCACCATCGGCAATCTGTCGCGCGGCCGGCGGCAAGGACTTCCGCCAGCGGCGATCTCTCTGGTACAGTTTTCCCTCCCTGTGCCGACCCGACCGCGGGCCGCGCCAACTGCCGTCCACCTGCCGGAAGCCGCCCACCGTGAAGTACTGCATCCTCGGTGACATCCACGCCAACCTCGAGGCCCTCCAGACGGTCGTCGAGTATGCCGAATCCCAGGGCTGCGAGAAGTACGTCAGCGTCGGCGACGTGGTCGGCTACGGGGCCAACCCGGGCGACTGCCTCAACCTCGTGCGTGAACTCGGCGCCCCGATCGTGGCCGGCAACCACGACTACGCCGTGACCGGCAAGCTCGACGTCGAGTTCTTCAACAGCTACGCCAAGGCGGCCGTGCTCTGGACGCGCGCGCAGCTGACCGACGAGCAGATGGGCCACCTCAAGAGCCTGCGCCTCGTCCACCAGGTGGAAGACGTGATGACGATCGTCCACGGCAGCCTCAACTTCCCGGACATGTTCGACTACATCCAGACCAGCTACGACGCGTACCTCTCGCTCGAGGCGCTGAAGACGCCGGTCTGCTTCCTCGGCCACAGCCACGTGCCGGTGTCGTTCTTCAGCGGCCCGGCCGTCAGCTACTCGCTGAGCAGCGACATCGAGCTGGAAGGCTACGAGAAGGTGCTGATCAACGTCGGCAGCGTGGGCCAGCCGCGTGACGAGAACCCGCGCGCCGCGTGCGCGATCTACGACACCGAGGCGAAGAAGGTGAGCCTGACGCGCCTCGAGTACGACATCGAGAAGGCTGCGCGGAAGATCATTGACGCCGGCCTGCCCGACATCCTGGCCGAGCGCCTGCACCACGGCCGCTGAGCCGCATGCGCACGAAATGAGTCCGGGCGAGGCGGGATACGACCTGCCTCGCCCGGACTCGTTTCGGTCGGTCTGCCACGGGCGATCCGCGAGTGATCTGCGCGCTCGCCCGTTGTGTGAGAATGCCGGCACCGCATGCTGTCACCCTTCCGGCCGGCATTGTTTGCAGCCGGCAATGAGGCCGCGTGTCAGAATGAGCGCGTTGGCGCGCACGCCGACGTGGCACCACCCGCGAGGCACCATGAGCTGGTTGAACGACAAGGCGCTGGCCGACATCCAGCAGTCTGGCTGGCACTGCCTCCGACGATCAGCGAGCTGGCCGACCTGCCGACCGGCTCGCAGGCCACGCGTGCGGCCGTCGGGGAGTCGTGGACGATCACGAACAACGCGTGACCCCCAGCGCGCCGCACGGACTCCGTACACAACACACACCTCACGCCGGGACTCAGCATGAAGGCCGTTGGACTCCGCCAGTACTTGCCGATCACCGATGCCGCGTCGCTCGTGGACGTGGAGCTTCCGACGCCGCAGGCTTCGGGCCACGACCTGCTCGTGTCGGTTCGCGCCATTTCGGTCAACCCGGTGGACACCAAGGTGCGCGCCCCGAAGGACGGCATCGAAGACCCGCCCCGCATTCTGGGCTGGGATGCGGCCGGCGTGGTGGAGGCCGTGGGCCCGGATGTCACGCTCTTCGCGCCGGGCGACGCCGTGTTCTATGCCGGCAGCATCACCCGCCCCGGTGCGAACAGCGAGTTCCACCTCGTTGACGAGCGCATCGTCGGCCGGAAGCCGGAGAGCCTTGGCTTCGCCGAAGCAGCGGCCCTGCCGCTCACCAGCATCACCGCGTGGGAAGCGCTGTTCAACCGCATGGGCGTGTTGCCGGACGGACCATCGGCCGGGAAGTTGCTGCTGGTCATTGGCGGCGCGGGAGGGGTCGGCTCGATCGCGATCCAGATCGCGAAGCAGGTCGCCAGACTGACGGTGGTGGCCACCGCCTCGCGCGACGAGTCGCGCGCCTGGTGTCTGGAGCTCGGCGCCGACCACGTGATCAACCATCGCGAAGACATGCCGGCCCGGCTCAAGGAACTCGGCATCGCGCATGCCGACTATGTGCTGTGCCTCAACAATACCGACGCCCACTGGAAGTCGATGCTG
>JBFWQT010000651.1:0-3533 GCA_050249295.1 Planctomycetota bacterium | reverse complement strand
CTCCTCGAAGTCGAACTGCGTCATGTTCACGCGGCGCAGCGTCTCGCGCCAGCGCTCGTTGGCCTCTTCCGAGTCTCCGCCGGCGTTGTTGCGCTCGCGCGCGGCCTTCACCTCGGCGTCGATCCGGTCGCGCGGGATCGAGCCCAGCCGGCGCCGCAACTCGGCCGCCTTCTGCTTGTAGAGCAGCTCGAGCGCCTTGCGCCGGAAGTTCTGCCGCAACTCGTTCCACTGTTCGTTGCTGTATTCGCTGATCTGCGGACGCCACGGCGGGTACATCGCCTCGTTGACGGCGGCCCAGTAGGCGAGCCGTGCCTCGATGTCCTTGCTGACGTCCTTCACCGAGATGACGTCGCCGTTGACGGTGGCGAAGATCTTGTTCTCGTCGACCAGCACGTAGCGCCGGTGCGTGGACGACGGAATCGGACGCACACCATCCGGCGCCGCCGTCGGCGTGGCCGGATCCGTCGGCGACGGGCTGGTCGTGCCGGACGTGTCCGGTGGAGGATTCGCGGGACCGCCGCTGCCATCATCGCCGGTCGGCGGAGGCGTCGGCGCGGTCGGCCGTTCGACAGCCGGATCGGGCAGCGGGTCGGCCACGTTCGTCGGCTGTCGCCGGTGCGCGCTGCTGACCAGCAGGTCTTCGTCGCGTTCGGCCAGGCTCGGCCCCTTGCAGCCGGTGAGCACCGTGAATGCCAGTGCCACCGCCGCCGTCACACACGCCATCGGATGTTGCATCATGAGCTCTTCGCAGACCGCCGGGGTGGACGCCCGGTCGACGCACCGCCGCGGCGCGCGTCGGACCTCCCAAGCTGTACCCGACTGGTGACAACCGCGTCAACCATCGTTGCGCCCCGGCCGATCGCCGCGCTTGCACGGTCGCCGCCAGACAACCCGACTGACAGCTTGACCCGGACCGTTGCACCAGCAATCCTCTTGCGTACTCATCGCAAGACCCGCCACGCAGCGCCCACTCGCACCACCACGCCACGCGCCGCGCACCGTGCACCCTGCACCGCATCCCGACGCGCGCCAGGAGATCCGACGATGGCCGTCAACGTACGCAAACTCGGAGACAACGACTACGAAATTGCCGGCTCCGGCAAGGCGCTGAAGTTCGATCGCGAGAAGTTCGAGGACATCTACTACGCGATCCCGGAGGAGCAGGGGAAGTACAAGAACGAGACCGAGTTCTTCCGTCACCTCACTGACAATATCTGTCAGGACCAGTCGCAGCGCGACATCATCAACTTCATCCTCGACCAGGAAGCCGACGCGAAGGTCGCCGCCCTGCAGTCGATCCAGGACCAGGTGCGCGCCATCGGCGTCTGAACGCAGCCACGCGCACTCAAGCCACGGGCTGCCGCCCGTGGGTCAAACGCGCTCGAACCGGCACGACCCGTCGATCAGACCGTCGATCAGACCCTCGGCCCGGCTGCCTTGATCGCGTCACTCGCGCCGGCCTCGTACTTCTTGAAGTTCTCGCGGAACAGGCCGGCCAGCTTCCTCGCCTTCTCGTCGTACGCAGCGGCGTCCTTCCACGTGTTGCGCGGCTGCAGGATCTCGGCCGGCACGCCCGGGCAGGCTGTGGGCACCGCCAGGCCGAACACCGGATCGGCAATCGTGGCGGCGCCATGCAACTCGCCGGAGTGGATCGCGTCGACGATCGCGCGCGTGAACTTCAGCTTCATGCGCGAGCCGACGCCGTAGCCGCCGCCACTCCAGCCGGTGTTCACGAGCCAGGTCTGCGCGCCGTGCTTCTGCAGCTTCGCGGCCAGCATCTCGGCGTACTTCGTCGGGTGCCAAACCAGGAACGGCCCGCCGAAGCAGGGGCTGAACGTCGCTTCCGGTTCTTTCACGCCCACCTCGGTGCCGGCCACCTTGGCCGTGTAGCCCGAGATGAAGTGGTACATCGCCTGCTCCGGCGTCAGCCGGCTCACCGGCGGCAGGATGCCGTATGCGTCGCAGGTCAGGAAGATCAGGTTCTTCGGGTGACCACCCACGCACGGGATCTTGGCGTTGTGGATGAACTCGATCGGGTAGCTGCCGCGCGTGTTGTTCGTGATCGACACGTCGCGGTAGTCCACCTCGCGCGTCTTCGGATCGAGCACGACGTTCTCGAGCACCGCGCCGAACCGCAGCGCGCGGTAGATGTCGGGCTCGTTCTCCTCGGTCAGGTCAATCACCTTGGCGTAGCAGCCGCCTTCGATGTTGAAGATGCCGTTGTCGGTCCAGACGTGCTCGTCGTCGCCGATCAGCTTGCGTTTGGGATCGGCCGACAGCGTGGTCTTGCCGGTGCCGGACAGGCCGAACAGCACCGACGTGTCGAGACCCTCGCCCTCGGTAGCCGAACAGTGCATCGAGAGATGCCCGCGCTTCGGCATGATGTAGTTCATGACCGTGAAGATGCCCTTCTTCATCTCGCCAGCGTACTCGCTGCCGAGAATCACGAACTCCCGCGCGCCGAGGTGCAGGTCGATGCTGGTCTTGCTGGTCATGCCGGCGGTGTGGCGGTTCGCGGGAAACTGCCCGGCATTGAAGATCACGTAGTCGGGCGTGCCGAACGTCGTCAGTTGCTCGGCGGTCGGCCGGATCAGCATGTTCCACATGAACAGCGCGTGGTAGGCGCGCGCGCAGATCACGCGGACCTTGATCTGGTGCTCCGGGTCCCAGCCGGCGTAGGCGTCCACGCAGTAGAGGAACTCGCGCGTGTTCAGGTAGTCCACGGCGCGTTCGCGGTTGATCGCGAACGTGGCCTCGTCACACTTGATGTTGACCTTGCCCCACCAGACGTCGCCGACCGACTCGGGATGTTCGACGACGCGCTTGTCGTTGGGGCTGCGGCCGGTCTTCTCGCCGGAGAGCGCCACCAGCCCGCCGGCCGCGGTGATGTTCGAGCCGCGTTCGAACCTCAGCGCGCGCTCGTACAGCTCGGCCGGCGCGGCGTTGCGGATGATGGTGTTGACGTTGATACCGTGCGCTGCCAGCGAGAAAGTGTCGGACATGAACGCATTCCCTTTTGCGGCTGCCGTTGATCTGTTGGCATTGTGCCGCTGCTCGGCGGAGCGGGTTCGTTGGACGGTGTGACCCGCGTTCGGACGTGTTGCGTCCGGAGGGCGGCATCCTACAAAGCGCCCGGTGGAACGCCAGCGGTTGCGTCCGCGCTGCGTGACCGTGGTGGGCCGGGCGAGATTGAGGAACTGGCGGTTGCCCCCCCTTGCCCCCTCTCACCCCTTGCCCTTGCCCTTGCCCTTGCCCGGTTCCGCGTGGATCCCTGACCCGGCGAGCCGGGGACGTAAGTCCCCGGAGGGGTGCACGCGCGAACGACCCGACCACATGCGGACTCGACTCCAACGAGTGCTTCGGCGTATTCCTCTCTGGGGACTGATGTCTTCGGCTCGCCCAGGGTCAGGGATCCAACGCGGAAACCGGGCAAGGGCAAGGGCAAGGACAAGGGCAAGGGCAAGGGCAAGGGCAAGGGCAAGGGCAAGGGTGAGAGGGGCAATGGCAAGGCAAGGGTAGAGGGGCAAGCGATG
>JBFWQT010000650.1:0-3547 GCA_050249295.1 Planctomycetota bacterium | reverse complement strand
GGGGTAAAGCGCCGCGACCTACGGGGCGGGGGGGCACCGGGGGGGGGGGGGGCTCCGCCAATTTTGCGGGGGGCGTGGTGCCCCCGCCCCATTGGGGTCGCGGCTCTTGTTCTCGAAACACGCTCTGCGCATATCGACAACGCCCCTCGCGTCGCCCCGCTTGCAGCTTCAAGCCCACGGGCTGCTGCCCGTGGGTAGCGTGCCGGGGGCGCGAACCGTGCACCCCGAACGATGGCGCGCAGGACGACGAACGCCTGCCCACGGGCAGCAGCCCGTGGGCTTCAAAGGCAACGAACGGAAGATACAGTCCGGCGTCCTCGCGCACCGGTCGCCGCCGTGCTCACGTTCATCCGCATCCTGCACACGATCGTCTGGGCGATCTTCGCGGGCGCCATCCTCGTGCTGCCGTTGCTGGGCTGGTCGGGTCGTTTCGACTGGGCGCTCGGCGTGATCGCGGCCGTGACAGCCGAGGGCGTGGTCCTGCTGCTCAACCGGTGGCGATGCCCGCTGACCGACATGGCCGCGAAATACGTGGACGGCGAGCCCGATGAGGCGTTCGACATCTACCTGCCGGTGTGGCTGGCGCGGCACAACAAGCTGATCTTCACCACCCTGTTCGGAGCCGGCACGGTGTTCGTGCTGGTGTGCTGGCTGACCAGGACGGCGTGAGGCAGCGAGATGCGGCCACCACCTGCCCGCGGCCCGGTCGCGACACGTGTTGATCCAGGCTCGCGACGCACGACCGCCCGACCGGCGCGCGTTGCCGACAACCGCTTGATGTGCTAGTCCAGTGGGGTTCCCCGACCGCCCCACTGCATTACATGTCCGCCAGCCCCCGCCCTGCGCGAAGCTCCCGAGCGCCGCTCCTCGTGCTGGCCGCGTTCATCGGGTTCTGCGCGGGGCTCGGCGCGTTCACCTTCGTCTACGGGCATGGCGAGTCGTACCTGTCCACCGATCCCGAGGCCTGCATCAACTGCCACATCATGAATCAGCCGTACGACGGCTGGCTGAAGAGCCCGCATCATGCGGTGGCCGTGTGCGTGGATTGCCACCTGCCGCACGACGGCCTCGCGAAGTGGCTCAGCAAGGCGGACCAGGGGCTGCGACACAGCTGGGGCTTCACGTTCAACAACTTCCACGAGCCGATCCGGCTCAACGGGCACGCGCGCGAGATCGTCAACGAGAACTGCGCGCGGTGTCATGCCGACATGGTCACGCACCTCGTACCCACCCGCGATCCCGAATTCGACTGCATCCGCTGTCACGCGTCGATGGCGCACGGCCCCGTCCGCTGAGTTCCGCAGGACACACCCATGAGCGACACTCCCGCCACGACCCCTGTCGATCTGCCCGCCGCAACATCCGCGCCCGCCGCGCCCGCCGCGCCCGCCGCGCCCGATCGCAGCTGGTGGCGAGGCCGCGTGGTGTACGTCGTCGTGGCCACAGCGGTCGCGCTGGCCACGCTCGGCATCGGTCTGCTGCTGGCCTCGATCTCGCAACGCAAGCACGAGGCGTTGCAGCCGGCATTCCTGCTCGTGCCGATGACCGAGACCACGGTGGACCCGGCCGAGTGGGGCAAGAACTTCCCGCGGCAGTACGACGGCTACCGTCGCACGGTGGACACCGAGCGCACCCGCTACGGCGGCAGCGAAGCGTTCCAGAAGCTGGATGAGGATCCGCGCTGGCGCGACATCTTTGCCGGGTACGCGTTCGCCATCGACTACCGCGAAGAGCGCGGCCACGCCTGGATGCTCTCTGACCAGCGCGAGACCGAACGCGTGACGAAGAAGACGCAGCCCGGCGCGTGCCTGCACTGCCACGCCAGCGTCGTGCCGGCGTACCGCGCGAAGGGCATTGCGGCCGGCGCGCCCGGTACCGCCGATGAGCCGTTCATGTCGGAACACGCGCAGGCGCAGTTGATGGCCGGGTTCGCCGAGGTCTGCGCGATGACCTACAACGATGCGACGAAGCTGGTCGAGCACCCCGTGGCCTGCATCGACTGTCACGATCCGTCGTCGATGCAGATTCGCGTCACGCGGCCGGGGTTCATCAACGGCATCCGCTCGCTGGCCGAGTCGGACTTCCCGGTGCCGCACCTGCCGAGCGTGGAGCGCTGGCGCAAGGGCAACCGGCAGAAGGCCTACAGCCCCAACGACGACGCGAGCCGCCAGGAGCTGCGCTCGCTGGTCTGCGGGCAGTGCCACGTCGAGTACTACTTCAAGCCGGGCAGCAACCTGCTGACCTACCCGTGGAGCAAGGGCCTGCTGGCCGACCAGATCGAGCAGGTCTACGACGAGGCCGGCTTCAAGGACTGGACCCACAAACTCACCGGCACCGCATCGCTGAAGGCGCAGCATCCGGAGTTCGAGATGTGGAGCCAGGGCATTCATGCGCGCAGCGGAATTGCCTGCGCCGATTGCCACATGCCGTACCAGCGCGAGGGCGCGATCAAGGTCAGCGACCACCACGTGCGCAGCCCGCTGTTGAACATCTCGCGCGCGTGCCAGCCGTGCCACAACTACCCCGAGACGGAGTTGCTCGCCCGCGTCACCACGATCCAGGATCGCACGCGCGCACTGATGACGCGGGCCGAGATTGCCGTGGTCGATCTGATCCATGCGCTGAAGACAGCCGTGGAGGCCGGCGCGACGGATGATGTGCTGGCCGCTCCGCGCGCCCTGCAGCGACGCGCGCAGTGGCGGCTCGACTTTGTCGCGGCCGAGAACTCGATGGGGTTCCACGCGCCGCAGGAGGCTGCGCGCCTGCTTGGCGAAGCGATCGACTACGCGCGCCAGGGGCAGCTGGCCTTGCCGCGAGCCGGCGGACACTGACCCCCACGCCGGATGCCGTCATTCACCTGTGAGCATTGTGGTGCGACGACCGACCTCACCGGCAGGGCGCCGCTCGATCTGGTGCCGTGCTCGGGGTGCGGCCGCAAGACGATGATCACGCCACGCATGGTGGGCGGCCACCAGGTGGCCCGCGCAAGGGCTCGCAAGCCGACGTGGTGGTTCGTCTACGGTGGCGTGTTCATGCTGGCCCTGATCGGCAAGGGCGTCAGCTTGCTGCTCGATGCGGCGGCCGACATCGCACCCACTGCCCCGCGGCCGGAGTTGCCGGTCCCGGCGTCCGACTTCGTGCTCGGGATTCCGTCGGGCGCCGACCGGCCGCCGGAACTGCACTGGCCAGCCAGCAAATGGGCGACGCTGCCGATCAAGCGGCGCGACGAGATTGCCGCCGTGTGTCTTGCCAGCGGTGATCGCCAGCAGTTCAGATTGCTCATCGATCACGAAGCCCGCCGATCGATGCGCGAAGACCGGGTCGAGGATGCAATCCGCCGCGCAGCCTCCCGATAGGGCTCGGAGTGGCGTGCGGCGCAAGGTACGCTCTGCCGGCTTACTACAGCGAATCACAAGTCCTCGTCCCAGCAGAGCGGCCCTCCGGGCGAGCCGGGGGTGTAAGCCCCCGGAGTCTGGTACTGAGGCGAGCGCTCGGCGCCACCAGATCCGCGCCGCGCCCGGCAGAGTCATGGGCTGGTCCCGGTACC
>JBFWQT010000649.1:0-3554 GCA_050249295.1 Planctomycetota bacterium | reverse complement strand
AACGCCTTGTAGAGCAGCCGGTGCAGCGGCGTGGACGAGATCCACTCCTCGGCGCGGATCACATGCGTGATCTCCATCGCGTGGTCATCCACGACGTTGGCCAGGTGGTACGTCGGAAAGCCATCGGACTTGAGCAGCACCTTGTCGTCGAGCTCGGCGTTGGCGTGCCTGATCTCGCCGCGCAGCAGATCGCCGAACGTGGTGTCGCCGCTGTCCGGAATGTCGAGCCGGACGACGAACGGCACCTTGTCCTTCAGGTGCTTGTCGATGTCCTTCTGGCTCAGCGAGAGGCAGTGCTTGTCGTAGCCGAGGCGGACCTTCTCGCCGGCCTTCTGCTGCTCCTTCTGCTTCTCGCGCAGCTCGTCGAGCCGCTCTTTGGTGCAGAAGCAGCGGTAGGCGGTGCCGTTGTCGATCAGCATCTGCGCGTGCTGCTGGTAGAGCTCCGTGCGCTCGCTCTGGCGGTACGGCGCGTGCGGGCCGCCAACGTCGGGGCCCTCGTCCCAGTCGAGGCCGAGCCACTTCAGCGCATCGATGATGTGCTGCTCGTAGACGGGGTTGCTGCGCTCCTGGTCGGTGTCCTCGATGCGCAGGATGAACTGGCCGCCATGCCGGCGGGCCAGCGCGCGATTGAACAGCGCGATGTAGGCGGTGCCGACGTGCGGCGTGCCGGTGGGCGATGGCGCGATGCGGACGCGCGGCGGACGGGAATCGGCAGTCATGGCAGGCAATGGGGTAGCGGTGGCGGCGCGGATTGTAGAAGCGTGCGCGCGGTCAGGCGATGGCGGACCGTACGCAGCCCGGTTCTCGAACGGGTTCGCGTTCGCGATTGCCTGCGGCCGGCAAGGCCGGCGAGTTCAGTCGAAGAGCTTGTTGAGGTCGACGTTGGTCGCGTCGCGGATCTTCTGCAGCGTCGTGTAGGTGGGCGCGCGCGTGCCGCGCAGGTAGTGCCCGATCAGCGAGTCGTTGACGCCGAACAGGTCGCCACACTGCACGTTGCTCATCCCCGATTCGGTGAGGAAGTCGTGGAGCCAGACCTGGAACCGGGTGCGCGACGACGGCACCGACGGCACGCGTTCCTCGTAGGGGCCCGGGCGAGGCTTGGACATGGAAGCTCGGAAAGATCGGGGGCACAGCAGTTCTCTACATATCGTGCAGCTCTGACACAAGGCTCGCAACCTGCAGACGTCAGTCAGATGACACCTGACTTGCGCAGGTTCTTGATCGACGCGTTGCCCTCGCCGGAGAACACCGGCGCGCCCCAGTAGTACGGGTGCGACGTCTCGCCACGATTGCGGATCGTGGCCTGCGCGGCGCGCATCGCGCGGGCGACCGGATTGCTGTCGAGCTCGTCATAGAAGGAGGCGAACAGCTCGCCGATCACGGCCGGGTCGGAGCGCCACGCGGTGGAGATCACGTTGCTCGCGCCGAACGCGTGGAAGCCGGCGCAGGGGTGGATCGCCTCGCGGTCGGCGCCCTCGCGCGAGACCTCGCTGGCGAACCCGTCCACGGTGAGCAGCACCGGCATCGCGGGCGCCTGTGCCAGCTGGTACGGCATCAGCACGGCGCGTGCCTCGGCCGGGCCCTTGCCGAGGAACAGCGGCGAGAACAGCGGGAAGTCGGCATCGAGGAAGCCGCGCGCCGAGAGGTGGATGAACGCGGCCGACGCGGCAATCTCGATCGCGCGGTCGGCGGCCATCGACACGCCGTCGAACTGCTGGCCGCGGGGGCAGAGCTGCACGAGGCGGTTCGCGCCGGGCAGCGCGTCGCCCCACTCGCCGTCCACGTCGGTGATCGCCAGCGACTCGAGCGGGAACGGGCCGGGGCTGACGGCGAGATGGCCCCACGCGCCGGCGCTCGGCACCTGGATGATTTCGAACTGCTCGGCAAGGAAGCCGTGACCGTCGTGGAGCGTGCCGAACGGAATGCGATGCAGCGGGCCGTGCGGCGCGACAATCAGCCGGTTGGCGTTGCCGAGGTACCCGGTCAGCGGGCCGAGCAGCACGGCATGCAGCAGGCGCAGCGGCCAGCAGTCAGCCTCGAGATCCCAGTTGAGCGGGTACGCGGGCGGCTGCGCGAGGCAGGCCCAGGCATGGCGCGCAATCGGACCGAGCGGCTGATCGAGCGGGATGCGCACGATGCCGTCGCCGCTACGGCGGATCACCACGGCGAACGCGGCATCGGGGAACAGCGCGTACTCGATGAAGACATCGTTGGGCCGCAACAACGCACGCAGCTTCTCGAGCGCGATCGGCCGCCCGGGAAGCCAGGGCGTGTCATCGGCCGGTGTGGCCTCGTTGGCCACCCCGGCGCTGCGCGCGTTGCGCACATCAACGGTCGAGAGGTCCGGATCCTCGGCCGGGTCCAGCGCCGCGGGCGCGTCGCCGTCGGTCGGCACGTGCTGCCAGCCGGCGAGCATGCGGGCGAACTCGACGCTCCACGGCGCGTCGAACGGCGCCGGGTCGTCGAGGCCGAGGGGCGGCACATCGAGCGCGGTGTAGAGGTGCGCGGGCAGCACACCCGCGGCCGGGTCGTCGGGCATGCTGCGCTGCAGCAACCCGGCCCAGACGCGCGAGGCCTCGCGATCGGGAATCCGGCTCGCGCCACCGAACGCCTGGCGCAGCGACTGCAGCTTGAGTGCCTGCGCGAAGTACAGCCCCGCGTCGGCCGAGCTGGCGGCGTCGGCCGCTTCGAGTGCGCGCGCTGTGACCGCGGCGGCAAGCCGGTCGGCGGCCATCGCCGCGTGCCAGTTGCCGTCGGCGGGGCGATGCTTCTCCAGCACGGTCATTGTGCGGCCGAGCGAGTCGAGCAGCTTGCGGTCCGGCCGGCTGACCGGGAAGGCGGTTTCGCCGAGCGCTAGCCGCAGTTCGAGCATGGTCTCGCGTTCGCCCGCCGGCAACTCGCCGAGCGCAGCCACGCAGGCCTCGCGCGCCTCCACCGGTTTGCCGTCGAGCAGCCGGTCGATCGCAATCGCGATCGGCGAGTCGTCGGGCAGACCGAACGTGCCGGGCGTGTCGCGGAAGTGCGTCTTGCGTACGCGGTCGGCCTGCTGGCCCGACACGCGCGGCGAGAAGCGGCGCGCAGTGATCAGGTCGGCCCACGCCAGCATGCGCTCGCCGGCCAGCAGGTTGACGAACGCGTGCAGCAGGTGCGGCCGCGGGTCGGTGTGGGTGCCCCGGCTGCAGAGGTACTCGAGCGTGCGACGCGCCAGCGGCAGGGCCTGCGAGCGGAACAGCATCGCCTCGGCCATCAGGAAGTACATCGCGTCGGGCACCTGCGCCGGGTCGATGCCGAGGTGCGGGATGTTGATCAGCGTGTACTCGCCCGACTTGCCGCCCTTCATCTCGGCGAGCAGCCGGCGGCGGCGCCACGCGCCGTCGGGGTCGTGGTCGGCCGGCACGTTGAGCGACATGTCGAGCAGCATCTTTCCGATGCTGTGCGCGTGCAGGTGTTGCACGCGCGGCATGCCGGGGCCTCCGAGCAGCAGGCTTTCGAGCGTGCCGCCGAGCGTGTCCGTCATCGCGGCGTCGTCGCTGAAGCGATCGAGCCATTCGAGC
>JBFWQT010000648.1:0-3567 GCA_050249295.1 Planctomycetota bacterium | reverse complement strand
CGTGCGGGCCCGGTTGGGGGACCCGCCTGCAAGCCCGCGTTTTGACCGCTGACAAGCGCGTTCACTAAAATTCCGTGGGTTTATCCGTTGACCCGGGGCCCTCGAGGCCCGCTCGATTGCGCTCGCGGCTCTTGTTTCAGCGCCAAATGGTGTAGACCCCCGGCTCGCCCGGAGGACTCCTTGATGGGACGATGACTTGTGATTCGCTGTAGTAGAATCCACGTCACGCCACCAACAATCCGCGCCCCATGCCCCCGTCAGCGCCCGCTTCCGCATCCCCGGCGCCCACCGTCAAACCCACCGTGCTGGTGGTGGACGACGCGCCGGCCAACATCGACGTCCTGCACCAGATTCTGGGCAACGACTATCGCATGCGTGCCGCAACCGACGGCGAGCGCGCGCTGAAGATCGTGCAGTCCGACAACCCGCCGGACCTCGTGCTGCTCGATGTGATGATGCCCGGCATGAACGGCTACGAGGTGTGCCAGGCCATGCAGGCCGATCCGCGCACCCGCGCCATTCCGGTGTTGTTCGTCACCGCGGCTGACGATTCGCGCGAGGAGGAGCGAGGCTTCGCCGCCGGCGGCGTCGACTACATCACCAAGCCGGTGGTGCCGTCGCTGGTGCGGGCGCGCGTGGCCCTGCAGTTCCAGCTGCTCGATGCGCGCCGCAGCCTGGAGACGCGCTACAACGAGTTGAAGAGCCTGGAGGCGATGCGCGACTCGCTGATCCACATGATCGTGCACGACCTGCGCTCGCCGCTGGGCAGCGCCTACAGCCTGCTGGACGCGGCACTCGAAGCCGGGGGACTGCCCGCTGACGCGCAGAAGCATGTCAGCGGTGCGCGCGCGACGATTGCCGAAGTGGCGGAGCGCGCGAAGGCGATCCTCGATGTCGCGCGACTGGAATCCGGGCAGATGGAGCTGCAACTGGCCGAGAGCAACCTGCGCACCGTGGCGCAGGCCGCCGTGACAGCGGTGGAAGGGCTCGCACGCCGGCACACCATCGCGCTTGCCGTTGACGACAACCTGCAGCCGGTGGTGGTCGATCCGATCGCGATCGAGCGGGTACTCGTCAACCTGCTCTCCAATGCGCTGAAGTATGCGCCGCGCGGCAGCACGGTGGATGTCACCGTCCGACAGGCCGGCGGCCGCACTCGACTGACCGTCGCGGACAAAGGCTCCGGCGTGCCGGAAGCGTATCGCGAGCGCATCTTCGAGAAGTTCGGTCAGGTGTCGCACGAGAGCCGGCACTCCACCGGTCTCGGCCTGACGTTCTGCAAGCTGGCCGTCGAGGCCCATGGCGGGCGCATCGGCGTGGACTGCCCGCCCGGGGGTGGCAGCGTGTTCTGGATCGAACTGCCGGCCGCGTGACGCCCGCGTTGCGGGGCGGCATGGCGCGGCGTAAACTCCGCGGACTCCGCGATACCGCCGATTCTACGGGGCTCATGTTCTGCTTCTCCTGTGGCACCCAGCTCCCCGACAATGCGCGCTTCTGCGTGTCGTGCGGCGTCAATCTCCAGCCGGTGCAGAAGTACGTCGCGACCGTCAATCGGGATCGCGCGGCCGCGGCGTCGTTGCTGCCGGCCGAGTCGATGGGCGGGAGTGACGTGACGATCTCGCAGGCGCCGCAGGCACATGTGACGCGCACGATCGGCCCCGGCTCGAAGCTCTGCAACAGCCGCTACACCGTCATCGACGAGCTCGGCCGCGGCGGCATGGGCGTGGTGTTCCGCGTGGCCGACGGCCAGATGCAGGGCCGCGAGTTCGCGTTCAAGTCGTTGCCGCCCGGCATGACCGCCCGCCCCGAACTGCTCGAGGATGTGCGCGGCGAGGTGGCCACCGCGCAGGCGTTGCGCCACCCCAACGTGGTCGGCGTGTACGACCTGGTCGACGACATGGGCGACCTGTTCATCAAGATGGAACTGGTCGTCGGCAGTTCGCTGCGCGCCCTGCAGAAGAACCGCCAGGACCCGCGCATCCCGCTCGACGAAGCCCTCGGCTGGATCCGTCAGGCCTGCGACGGCCTCGGCTACGCGCACTCCGAGTTCATCCTTCATCGCGATGTGAAGCCCGACAACCTGCTGCTGTCGGTCGCCAACAACCGCGTGATGGTCGCCGACTTCGGCCTTGCCACGATGATCGACAGCGAGTCGTCCCACCTCTCGCTGGGCGGCCTGCAGATGGGCACCTACGCCTACATGCCGCCAGAACAGTTCGCCGGTACGCGCGTGTCGCGGCGCAGCGACATCTACTCGCTCGGCGCCACGCTCTACACGCTGCTCAACGGCAAGCCACCGTTCGCCGGGCGACGCGCGATCCACGACGCGATCCTGTTCGGGACGCCGGACCCGATTGCCGGCATTCCCGACTGGCTCAACCAGGTGCTGCTGCAGTGCATGTCGAAGCACGAGGCGGCGCGGCCGGGCTCGATGGACGTGCTGAAGTCGATGCTGGCATCAGGCGATGTACGCACCGCAACGACCATCATCAATCCGGCCACCGCAGCCACCGCGCCGCCGGCGCCAGGTTCCAACCCCGACGTCGGCTCGATCACCGTTGCGCCGCCCAGCGACGCGCAGAAGCTCAACCACGGCGAGTTCACGCTGGTCGGTCGCGAGACGTTCCGCTGCGGCCAGGCAAAGGCCAGTGTGGCGGTCTACCGGTCGGAGCATATCGCCGGGCTGCTTGGCGCCGGCGCGGGCGAACGTGCGATCGACGCCGAGTTCGTGCTGCTGCCGGTCGATGGGCTGCCGCCAGAGTTCGTGATGGGGTCGCCGGCGAACGAGCCGGAGCGCGCGGCCGACGAGCGCCAGCGCACGGTGCGCATCGGGTCGCCGTTCCTGATTGCACGCACGGCCTGCAGTCGGCGCGTTGCGATTGCGGCCGGTGCATCGGCGCCGGACGGTGATGGCATGCTGCCGGTCACGGGGCTCGACTGGCGCGCCGTCAACCAGATGTGCCGGCTCATGGGCCTGCGGCTGCCGTCCGAGGCCGAGTGGGAATTCGCGTGTCGCGCCACCACCACGGGCCCCTTCTGCTTCGGCGACGAAGGCCTGAGCCTGCAGATCAACTTCGACGGCACGCATCCGCTGGCCGGCGGATCGACGTCTACGTTCCGCAACATGGCGGTGCCGGTCGGCTCGCTGCCACCCAACGCGTTCGGCCTGCACGAGATGCATGGCAACGTCGGCGAGTGGGTGCTGGATGTCTACGCCGGCGACACCTCGCTGGCGCCCGACAACGGCGCCCCGCTCGAAGCACCCGATGCCGCGCATCGCGTTGTCCGCGGTGGCAGCTGGCTGCACGTTGGCGCGGGCGTCCGCTCCGCGTCGCGCCACTGTCACCTTGCCAATCGCACCAGCAACCTCATCGGCTTCCGGCCGGCCGTCTCCGTCTGGTAGTTCGCAACCAGGATCTCACCGATGCCCGAGTTCAATCCGGACCGACCCCTGATCGTCTGCGTGGACGACAAACTCGACCAGCTGGATGGCTACGAGGCCCTGCTCGAAACGCGCGGCAAGATCATTACTTTCAGCTCGCCGAAGGAAGCGCTGGCCAAGCTGCC
>JBFWQT010000647.1:0-3574 GCA_050249295.1 Planctomycetota bacterium | reverse complement strand
GATCGAGCGCGAGTACCACAAGTGCGTGGCTGACCTCGATCGGCTGCAGAGGAACCGCGACCGCCGCTTGCAGCTGCAGGCCGAGGGTCACGCGGCCGATGTGATGACGGCGAACTATCTCTTGAACAAGCCGATGGACCTGAAGCGGATCGCCGCGATGACGATGGCCGAGTACATCCGCGCGAACCACGAGCGGATGACGCGGCGGCACACGCCGCCGACGACCGGGCCGGAGACCGACGACGACGAAACGAAGCCAATCGGCCCGGAGAATCCCGCAGACACGGACGTCGCGGCCGACGAGCCGGAGGCGACCGGCACGGCCCGCAAGCCGGAAACGGTGGTTGCATGACCGACCGACCAGCGATCGCGTCGCGAATGTCGGCGACGGAACGGGCCCGAAAAGGGGTCTGCCGCAGACGGTCCGTGTGCAACAAGAGCCGCGACCGCAGGGGAGCGGGCCGCGGGGGCCTTCGATCAACCCGTCGATCACGAGAGTCGCCCTCCGACCGGTCCGATCAGCGAGCGGCGGATTCGTGATCATGCAGCCCTCCGGGCCCGCTCGCTTGCGCTCGCGGCTCTTGTCGGCCCCGAAACCGGGTCGGGCGCCGACGATCCGCCGTCAAGTACTGCAAACTTGCGCGCTGTCAGGCCGGCCAGTCGCCCGCGAACACCGTCACCGCCGGCCCGGTCTTGAACACCTGATTCGTCTTCTCGTCCCACTCGATCGTCAGATCGCCGCCCAGCAGGTGGATCGTCGCCTCGCGGCCGGTGTGACCCACCAGGTTGGCCGCGACGAGCACCGCACAGGCACCCGAGCCGCAGGCAAGCGTCTCGCCGGAGCCGCGCTCCCAGGTGCGCTGGACGAGCTCGTTGCGCGACACCACCTTCACGAACTCCACGTTGGTGCGCAGGGGGAAGAACGGATGCAGCTCGATCGCACGGCCGACACGCTCGACCGGGAACGACGACGGATCATCGACAAAGATCACGGCGTGCGGGTTGCCCATCGACACACACGTGATGCGATGCGTCTCGCCGTTGACCTCGAGCGGGAAGTCGACGGTGCGCTCGGCGGCCGGTCCGGTGGTCGGCACCTCGGCGTTGGTCAGGCGCGGGGCACCCATCGCCAGCCGCACGCGCTGCACGCCACCGCTGGCGTCGCGCGCCACCACCTGCACGTGATGCAGGCCAGCATCGGACTCCACGTCGAATGCGTCGGGCGCGCCGCTGCCGTTGCCATTGCCATTCGCCTTCACGTAGCCGGCGTCGGCGACGTACTTGGCCACGCAGCGCAGCCCGTTGCCGCACATCGCCGACCGGCTGCCATCGGCGTTGAACATCGTCATCCGGAACGGCGCCTTCTCGCCCGGGCCGATCAGGATCAGCCCATCGGCGCCGATGCCGAAGTGGCGGTCGGACATCTTCACCGCGAGGTCGGTCACACGCGACGTGTCGCTCACGTCCAGCGAGACGGCCGCGTCGAACAGATCGACGTAGACGTAGTCGTTGCCGAGGCCTTCCATCTTCGTGAACTTCATGACGCGTGCTGCCGGTTCGTCGTCGTCTGCGCGGGCGATTGCCGATGTTGTAGCACGTACGGCCGGGCCGTCGTATCCTGCGCGCCACCTTCCAGGCCCCGGAGTCGCCGAACGGATGCCGCGTCCGCCCTCGTTGCCGAGCCGCTTCCCGCCGGGGTTGCGCGACCTGTTTTTCTTCAACTCGCGCTGGCACGAGTTGCGACGCGACGGCGGCAGCGCGCTGCGCATGCACTTCGTGGACGAAGGCGAGAGCGACGCGCCGCCGGTCGTCTGCGTGCATGGCAACCCGACCTGGTCGTTCATCTGGCGCGGCCTGATCCGCCGCCTGCGCGACGACTGCCGCGTGATTGCGCCGGACCACATTGGCATGGGCTGGTCGGACAAGCCGGCGAAGGGGTTCAGCTACCGGCTCGCCGATCACATCGCCAACCTCGAATCGCTGATCGCGTCGCTCGGGCTGAAGGACATCACGCTGGTCGTGCACGACTGGGGCGGCCCGATCGGCCTCGGCTACGCGGTGCGCCACCCGGAGAACGTACGGCGGATCGTGATCACCAACACGGCGGCGTTCCGCAGTTCGCGTCTGCCGTTGCGCATTGCGGTGTGCCGGTGGCCGGTGTTCGGCGCGATTGCGGTACGCGGCTTCAACGCCTTTGCCCGCGCGGCGATCACACAGGCCACCGAACAGAAGGGCGGCTTGCCTCGCGACGTCGCGCAGGGCCTGCTGCAGCCGTACGACTCGTGGGCCAATCGCATCGGCGTGCATCGCTTCGTGCAGGACATTCCGCGCAACGAGCGGCATCCGTCCTGGCCTGCGCTGATGGAAATTGAAGGCGGCCTCGAGCGGCTCGCGAAGTTGCCGATGATGTTTGCGTGGGGGATGAAGGACTGGTGCTTCGCGCCGGATCCGTTCCTCGACGAGTTTGTGCGCCGGTTCCCGGATGCGTCGGGTGGTGTGCAGCGCTACGAGGCAGCAGGCCACTACCTGATGGAGGATGCGGCTGCACAGTTCGAGGATGATGTCGCGCGGTTCGTTGCGGGGCAGCCGTAGCCGTCGAGGTGATTCCGGACGGCCGGAAACGACCGCGGGGAGACGCAGTGCCCTGCGCCTCCCCGCGTGAATCATCCGGCTACTTCAGCACCTCGGCTGAGTCCGGCTCAGTCCGGCTCAGTCGCCACGACGGCGGGCCAGCAGCAGCAGCAGCGGCAGCAGCAACCACAACCAGCCGGCGAACGCGCTGTCGCGTGCCGTCGCACGGCTGTTGCAGCCGCAGTTGGCCGCGGTGCCGCCGGTCGGGAGCGTGATGTAGAACGAGAACGCCTTGTTGGTCGTGCCACCCAGCGAGTCGGTGACCGTGACGTAGAAGTCGTAGTTGCCACCGGTGCCGACCGACGGCGTACCCGAAATCACACCCGTCGACGAGTCGATCGTCAGGTCCGGCAGCACCGGGTCAATCGTCAGGCCGAACGTGAACGGCGTGGTGCCGCCACTGGTCGAGATGGCCTGCGAGTAGGCGACCTGCTCCTCGCCGTCCGAGACCGAATTGGCCGTGATCGTCATCGCGCCGTTGAGCAGGAGCGTGTAGGAGACCAACGCGGTCTTGCCGTTGGCGTCGGTCAGCGTCACGTCGACGTTGTAGGTGGTGGCGACGCCGGTGGGCGTACCGGACACCACACCGCTGATCGGGTTGATCGTCATGCCGGGCGGCAGGCCGGTCGCGCTCCAACTGTACGGAGTCTTGCCGTTCGCGCCGGTGAAGGTCTGCGTGTAGTTGGGCGCGTTGCGGGTGGCCGGGGGCAGCGCACCGGCAGCCGGCGAGGTGATCTGCGGCTGGTTGAGCACGGCGACGGTGTAGCCGCGCGTGTCGGTGTCGTTGTTGGTGTCGGTCACGCGAATCGTGAACGCGTAGTTGCCGGCCGTGCTCGGCGTGCCGGTCAGCTGGCCCGTGCCCGAGCCCAGCGACACGCCGGGCGGCAGGGAGCCGGCGCTCACCGCCCACGTGTAGGCCGGCGCACCGCCCGCCGCCGTGAAG
>JBFWQT010000646.1:0-3584 GCA_050249295.1 Planctomycetota bacterium | reverse complement strand
CGCGAAGCGGCGGGAACCCGGGGTTGTCGCGGGCGCCACACAACACCTCCGGAGCCTGCGAAGCAGGCGGCTCGTTCGCAGCGAGCCGCCTGCTTCGCACGCTCCGGCGACGACGAGGGACCTGCCGTGCCACCCAGGGTTCTCGCCGCTGCGCGGCTTCACCCGGGGCTATCGCAAGAGCCGCCTGCTTCGCAGGCTCCCGAAGGGACTCGTGCAGGCACCCACGGACACCACGCACTAACTGGTGCGCGCCGCCTCGAAGTGCGCCAGCACATCGGCCGGTACGTCGCCGGTCGGGTACTCGCCGGTGAAGCAGGCGGTGCAGAACTCCGGCTTGCCGTCGTCCGACGGCCGCGTCGCCTCGACCATATCCTCGATCGACTGGTAGAGCAGGTAGTCGGCGCCGACCATGTCGCGCACCTCGTCGGTGGAGCGGTCGCGCGCAATGAAGTCGCGCTTCGTCGACATGTCGATGCCGTACACGCACGGGAACTTCAGCGGCGCGGCGTACGACGCGAAGTAGACCTTGCGCGCGCCGGCGTTGCGCGCCATCTGGATCAGCTCCTTGATGGTGTTGCCGCGCACGATCGAGTCGTCGACGAGCAGCACGTCGCGCCCTTCGAACGCGTGGCGCACCGTGTTGAGCTTGGTGCGCACGGCGCGCCGGCGGTCCTGGTTGCCGGGCATGATGAACGTCCGGCCGATGTAGCGGTTCTTGATCAGGCCTTCGCGGTACTTCACGCCGAGGCGCACGGCCATCTCGATTGCGGCCGGGCGCGCGCTGTCGGGCACCGGCATGATCACGTCGGGCGTCGGCGCACCGGCGCGGCGCCACGCCTCGGCCAGCGTCGCGCCGTTGCGGATCCGCGCGTGGTAGACGCTGATGTTGTCCTGCAGGCCGTCGGGCCGCGCGAAGTAGATGAACTCGAAGATGCACGGCCGGTGCGCCTTCGCGGTCGGCAGCACCTCGCGCCTGACGGTGCGCGTCGCGAAGTCGACGAACAGCATCTCGCCGGCCGCCAGGTCGCCGTAGTCGGTGAAGCCGGCGAAGTCGAGGATCACCGATTCGCTGGCGGCGAGCACGCAGGTCTGGCCGTCGATGACCTTCGTGCCGACGACCATCGGACGGATGCCGTGCGGGTCGCGGAAGGCGATCAGGCCGACGCCGGCGACCATTGCGACCACGGAGTACGCGCCCTTGACGCGGCGATGCACGCCGGCGACGGCCTGCTTGATGTGCGCGAAGGTCGGCTCGGTGCCCTCCTTCACGGCGTGGTCGAGCTCGTCGGCCAGCACATGCAGGATCACCTCGACGTCGCAGCCGCTGTTGATGTGGCGGCGGTTCTTGTGGATCAGCTCGTCCTTGAGCTCATCAAAGTTGGTGACCTGCCCGTTGTGCGCGATGGCGATGCCGTAGGGGTGCTGGACGAGGAACGGCTGCGCATCTTCGTGGCTGCCGCCGCCCCACGTGGGGTAGCGCACATGGCCGATGCCGACGGGCCCCTTCAGGCGGTCGATCGCCGGCTGGTCGAAGATATCGCGGATCAGCCCGCCGCCCTTGTGGAGGTGGAAGGCGCCGTTGAAGGTGATGATGCCGCCGGCGTCCTGGCCGCGATGCTGCAGCGCGATCAGACCGTCGTAGATGATCTGGACGGCATGGCCACTGTCGGGACCGAGAAAGCCGATGAAGCCGCACATGGTGGTGGGTGGGCGTCGGGAAGTGTGGCGAGCGTGCGTGCGCCGCGCGCGCCGGATGGGTGCGCGGCGCGCTGCTGGTGTAGCTATTCGGTGGCCGGCGCGCCAGTGCAGCGTGCGCCGTTGCGGGTTCCGGGCGCCTACCCGAGCAGGATCGAGCGCAGGAAGCCGATCATGCGCGCCCGCTGGTCGTCGGTTGGCGTGGTCAGCGCGGTGTACTCGTCGAGCAGCGCGGGCAGCACGCCGATTGCATGCGGGCCGAACTCGTCAATCGGCAGTTCCTTCAGCAGTGCTGCGCCGGCCGCCTGCAGCTGCGCGATGGCGGCAGGGTCGCCGGTCGCGGCCAGGATCGCGGTCACGCCGCGCGCCCGCGCCGGATCGAGGCTGGCGCTTCGACGCAGGAAGGCTCGCCCGCGGGTGTCGCCGGCTTGCAGCAGTGCGAGGCCGATGCGCATGCAGTTGACAGCGTCCAGGCCGGTGCCGTCCTCGGCCCGCGCGACGAGGTAGTCGGCGCCGACCGCATCGCCGAAGCGCTGCACCAGCACCATCGCGGCGCGCTCGCGCAATTCGCTGGCGAGGTTGCGATCGCCGACCCAGTCCTGCAGCGTGGGCAGCAGCCCGGCCACGCGCGGGCTCGCGCTCGACGCGGCCACATCCAGCACGCCGGCGTGTTCGCGGTTGGATTGCGCGAGCACAATCGCGATGCCGAGCACCTGGTCGGCGTGGCGCGCGACCCAGCTGTCGATGGAGATGCCGTGACGATGGATCGCGAACATCGCGGTGCACACGGCAATGTCATCAACGCCGCCTTCAAGCAGGTAGTCGGCGATGCGATCGACAACCTCCTCCGGGTTGATCGGCAGGTCGATCAGCTGTTCCATGAGCCAGTTGGTGCCCACCCGGTTGCCGCCGATGCAGAGCAGGCGCGCGGCGATCAGCTGCTCGGGGTAGCGGTTGGCGGCCAGCACGCGCAGCAGGTCCGGCTCGATCGCGGCGAACAGTTCGGGCGGCAATGGCGTGGACTTCGTGCCGATGCTGGACGAGATGGCCGTGACCACGTCGAGGTAGTCGTGGCGGTGTCGCGTGTTCTCGTCGAGCAGGCGCGGAACAGCCAGCGGCAGTGTCAGCGCGCCGATTTCAATCAGGCCACGCCGGACCAGCAGCCAGTGCTCGCGGTCGCTCACCAGACGATCGAGCAGGCACGTGAGTTGTTCATTGGTGGGCGGGCGAACGGTCGTCAGCGCATCGAGCAGGTGGCCGCACTCGGCCGCGTCGCCGGCGGCCCCTTCGAGCAGCGCGATCAGCGGATCGGCCGCGACTGCTCCACCGATGCTGGCGATCGCCTGCGCAATCCACCCACGCAGGGGCGCATCGTCGGCGTACCAGGCGAGCAGGCTGCCGAGGTCGTCGGCCGACGCGCCGACGCGGTTGATCAGCCAGGGGGTGCGAGCCTCGATCAGTTGCGGCACGACGCCCCGGCCCATCGACGCCAGCACGACCAGGATGCCGGGAAGTTCGAACTTGTCGGCGCTGCGCCGGCGCGCGATGGCGAACTTCGCGAACGCGAGCATGCGCGGACCATGCCTGGCGATCGCCTCCCACAGCGGACGGCGGAGGGCCTCCCGGGTGTCGGCCCACGCGACAATCGGCGCGATCGAATCGGCATCGACCGGGTCGAGCACGTGCACGATCGTCGCGGCGATGTCGGCCTGCGTGCCGTGGTCGAGCGCCGCGTTGCCAAGCTGCGCGACCAGCCAGGCGGTGGCCTTCGCCGATGGCACGTCGAGTTCGCGCAGTGCGGCGCGCAGTCCGCTGCGCGTGGCCGGGGTCGCTGACGGCGATTCGAGCGCGGCGGCGATCGCATCCACGTACGGCGCCGCGTCGCGACC
>JBFWQT010000645.1:0-3608 GCA_050249295.1 Planctomycetota bacterium | reverse complement strand
CCCCGCGTGTAGCGGGCCCGCTTCGTGATCATCATCGTCTGCGATCGACCATCGATCAGCGCATCGGAGCGTAGCTGCCGGCCGCGCCGTCCGAGCCACCAGCGCCCGGATCGTTGAGGTCAACCATCTCGTGCAGGTCGGTGATGCGAGCCTTGACCATGATCACCAGGTCTTCGCGCAGCTCCGACTTGCCCTGACGCTTGAACAGGTTGCCGAGGATCGGCAGCTCGCTCAGCAGCGGCACGCCGACTTCCTGGCGAGCGTCGTTGACGCTGCGCACGCCGCCGAGCAGGAAGGCACCGCCGTCCGGCACGGTGACCGTGGTGCGGATGCGCTGCACCAGCAGCTCGGGCAGCTGGATCGTCACCGGCGTGCTGCCGGGGCCGCCCAGCGTGGTGGTCAGCGTGTCGAGCGGGCGCTTGAGGAGCGCGATGGTGGGCTGCAGCTCGACCGTCACGTAGCGGCGGTCAGCCGAGATCACCGGGCGCACGTCCAGCACCAGACCGTCTTCGATCGTGCCCACCACCGGGTCGGCGATCGTCACGTTCTGCTGGGCCTGGACGTTGAAGTCCTCGATGTACGCCACCTGGTTGCGGACCGTGATGTTGGCGCGCTGCGTGTTGAAGCAGGTCACCTTCGGAGCCGTCACCAGCACCGCACGTTCGCGCTTCTTCACGGCGCGGAGCACCGCGTTGATCTGCACGCGATCGAGGAACGCCAGCTGGAAGCTCGCACCACCGGCACGCGTCATCACGTCCGGGTCGCCCAGCGCCTGGTCAAACAGGTGCTCGAGGCGGGCGCGCACTTCACTCTCCGGCGCGTTGCTGAAGTAGAAGCCGGCGCTGTTGTCGCGACCGATGTTCAGCACGTTGCTGTTGACCTGCGCCAGGTTCAGACCGAACTGGAACTCGTCCAGCGGCGCGGTCGTCAGGTTCGGGCCAACGGCGCCCGGAGGCACGCCACCTGCACCGCGATAGTCGATGCCGATTTCCTCGAGGAAGTTGTCGCGGACCGTGATCACGCGCACTTCGAGGGTCACCATCAGACCGCGGCTCTGGCGCAGGTCGTCGAGCAGGTCGGAGACCTGGTTGAGCACCTCGGGCGTGTTGCGGGCGATCAGCGTGCCGTTCGGGCCGACGTTGATCAGGCGGGTATCGCCGTCCCACTTGTCGGGCGCCACAGCCTGCTGGATGATGTCCGGAAGGTCATCGAGGAGGATTTCGATCGGCTCGTCGTCGTCCTGGACGATGTCGCCCTGGAAGCCGGGCTGGTCACCCTGCAGGCGGATTTCTTCGCCGGGGAACATCCGGAAGCCACCCAGCAGGTCCTTCACGTTGAAGATGCGGACCACGGTACCCTTGCCGTTGGCCTCGTCTTCGGTGCTGATGACCACCGCGCCGTTCTCGATGTAGTACTGCAGACCCAGCAGGTCCATCAGCAGGCGCAGCGCGGCACCCAGCTTGATGTTGCCGACGTCGATCTGCACTTCCAGCTCGTCGTCGCCCATGTCCTGGACTTCGGTCGAGAGGATGATGTTCACGCCCGAGCGCTCCGAGAGGTAGCGCACGACCGCGGGCAGCGGCACGCCGTCAAAGCGCAGCGTGACGTCCTTCTGGTTCATCACGTCCTTGATGCGCACCACTTCCGGATCTTCCGGCGTGGTCTGGCGGGCGAGCACCTTCTGGGCGCGCACTTCAATCTCGCGCCAGCGCTCGATCGACGTCAGTTCCGACTCGTAGCCGATACCGGTGAACGGCGTGGACGCTTCCTCGAGCTCGAGGCGCGTGGTGTGCCACATGTTCGCCATCTTGCGCTTCAGCTCGCGGTTGCGCTTCTGGTACTTCAGGTTGCGCGCATACTCGCGGAGACGCAGCACGTCGTCGTTGTACGGGTCCTTCCACACGAGCTTCGACAGCGTGATCAGGCACTCGTCGTACTCTTCGCGGTCGAACTGGTCCTTGGCCGCGTCGTACAGGGTGCGCACTTCTTCCTTCCAGCGGCGCACGCGGTTCTGACGCTCGACCTCGCGGATCTGCTCGCTGATCAGCACCGTGTAGCGGATGTCTTCCTGCTGCTGGTGCGCGGCAAGCTTCTGCGCCTGGTCGATCAGTCCGCGGATGTAACGCTCCTGGGCGCTCGTATCCACCCGGCCGCGCAACCAGCGGGCGATCTCCAGCGCCTGGTTGAGCGTGCGGATCGAATCCTTGTAGTTGCGGTCGTCGAAGAGCTTGCGGCCTTCGTTGTAGAGCATGCGGATCTGCGCCAGGCCTTCAGTGATCTGGCCGATCGCCTCGTCCTGCGCGCTCTTGAATTCGCGAGCCGCACGCGACCCGTCGCGGCCGATCAGCTGGCGGGCGTCGTTGAGGGCCTGCTGCGCGAGGCCGTCCTGCGGCATCAGGCGCACCGCCTCTTCGTACGCGCGCACGGCTTCCTCGAACCGGCCCTGCGACAGGCGGTCGCGACCGGTGCGCATGAAGTGGTTGAACGCCTCGCGCCGTTCCTGCTCGGCAATCTGCAGGCGGTCGCGGTTGGAGGCCGCCTCGTTGCCAGCCGGAGCGGGCTGGGCCGGGCGTGGCGTGGCCTCGCCGGCCGTGCCGCGCACCTGGTGGGTCACCTCGTCGCCACTGACGGCGCGAGTCGCCGCGTCCAGGTCGGCACCAGACTTGCCAGCCTGGCCGGCCTGGTCAAGCCGGGCGGAGGTGTAATCGCCGGCAGCCGGAGCCGACGACTCGCCGCTCGTGGCGGCAGCCGGTGCGGCATTGCGGGGCGCACTGCAGCCCGCGCTCAGGGCGACCGCCACAACGGCGGTGCCGAGCACGCGGGGCAGCTTCGAGAAGTTCAAGCGTTGGACAACGTCCAGGATGCCTGTTCGCATCTTCAAACCTCGACGGGGTTGACGGATGGACACAGCAACAAGCGGGGCGGTTGAGCGTCGAACGAGTCGAACGTGGTACGTCCGAGCGCGTCGAGCGCCATCCCGGCCCGAGTGTACGGGGGATGCAAATGCAGGCGGGGGTTCCTGACAGCGGAATCTAGCAGACCCGCGGTCGTAACGGCAAATAGTTTTCGTTCGTGGGCTGCGCTGTCCGGTTGTTCGTGGATAGCTACGCCACATCGGTACCGCCGCCAACCCACGCACCGGCGGCGACAGGCCCCGTCGGCAGACCGCGCGACCACCTTCCGGTCACTTCAGCTCCTTGAGCCGCTTCTCCAGCCGATCAATCACCGAGTCGTCCGCCGTGTCCAGCGTCGAGCCGGAAAACCCTGCGCGCGACAGCGCCGGGGCCGACCGCCCATCCACGACCGTGTCGGCGTTCAACGGCTCCGACGCCTTCTCGTAGTCGGCGACCGACTTCTGATGGGCCGACAGCGCACCGCTCAGGGCCTCGTCCAGTTGCTCCTCGTAGCGCGCGAAGTTGCCGCCCTCCACGACCGCCAGCGTCTCGTCGCAGAAGTCGCGCACCTTGTCGCCGAACTTGCGCAGTTCGGCCGTCAGCTCCTTGCGCATCGCCTGCTCGCCGGACTGGTCAGCCTCGATCTTCCGCGTCACCAGGTCGAACCGCGACCGGCCGCGCGTCTCGGCTTGCTGCGCGCGGCGCTCCACGTCG
>JBFWQT010000644.1:0-3629 GCA_050249295.1 Planctomycetota bacterium | reverse complement strand
GACGACGCTGCCGCTCACCCCGGCCCTCCCGCCGGGCGCGACCACCGCGATGCACGTGCGCGGGATCGAGGGCACCGTGCTCGGTGACAGCGCGCATCCGTTCCTCAAGTCGTTCCAGGCACTCGGCGGCACGCAGTGGACGATCCTGGCCGGGCCGATCCCGGGCGACCCCGTCGACTTCGCCTTCCGCCCCGAGCCCGTGGCGGCGACGGTGCCGTTCGCGCGCGCCTGCGCTAGCATGCAGCTCGGCGAGCGGAGCGGCGGCGGGCCGCCGCGCCTCGGCAGCACCACCTTCGGCCTCGAACTCACGCACGGGCTCAGCAGTGCACCGGCGTTCCTGCTGCTGGGGGCCAGCGACGTGCGCTTCGGCGCGCTGCGTCTGCCGGCCACGCTCCCCGGCGGCTGTCAGGCCCTCGCCAGTGCCGAGGTCGTGCTGGCGACGATGACGTCGGGCTTCGGTGACGCGGCGCTCACGATCGGCGTGCCGAACCAATCCTCCCTGCTCGGCGGCATCGCCTACTGCCAATGGATGCAGGTCCGCGGGGCGGCGCTCGACACGAGCAACGCGGGCGCCCTCTGGTTCGCCAACTGAGAATGCGCGCGCCGACGCTGCTGGTTGCCTTGCTCGCGAGCGCCGGTGCGTTGGCGGCGCAGGCGAAGCCCGCGGCTGACCGTAAGCGTCCGACGGGCCCGGCCCCGATCTGCTTGACGTGACGGGATGGCTTGCGGCGGCGAGCTAGGCGAGCACGGGTTCGGCTGCCTGCGGGCCGAAGATCGTGGCCCAGTTCGCGGGCAGCAGTTGCTCGAGCCGGCTGGAGGGGTGGGTCGCGACGCGGACCAGGACGTCGGCGAGGTAGCTGACCATGTCGACGTTCGCCAGGCGGCAGCACTCGATGAGCGTGTAGATCACCGCGGCGGCGCGGCCACCACGCATGCTGCCAGCGAAGAGCCAGTTGCGGCGTCCAATGGCGACGGGCCGGATGGCGCGTTCGCACGCATTGTTGTCGATGGGGATGCGGCCGTCCTCCAGGAATTGGCGCAGGGGTCGGTGCTGGTTGCGGAGGTATCCGATGGCCTTGGCCATGGCACCGGCATCGCTGAACTGGCCGGCAAGCCGCCGTACCCGCGAGTAGATCTCGATCAGGACCGGCTTGGCCTTCTGCTGGCGGAGGGCGGCACGCGCCTGGGGCTCGAGCCCCGCTTCGTCGGCCTCACGCTCGATCGCGTAGAGCTTCTGGATGTCGTCGCGGAAGAGCTTCGCAGTGCCGGGGGCCTCGCTCGCCGCATCGCGGAACTTCCTGACGCCATGCGCCCAGCAGCCAGCGCTGACGATGCCGGCGCCGACCGCGCCGTTCGCCGCCACTGCCTTGTCCGCGGCGGCACGGTTGCCGCTGTAGCCATCGCCGACGAGCGTGCCCTGGAAGTTGCCGATCTCGACGGCCAGAGGCTCACTCGCGCGCCCCGGAGTGAAGCGGTACGCAACGCCGCTCACCCCCGGATTCACGAAGGTCCACAAGCACGCCTGGAAGTTCGGCTCACCGCGGCCGCCCTGACACATCACCGGTGTGTCGTCGAGCTGCATCACCGGGCCGGCGCGGATCTGCGCCATCAGGCAGTCGGCGATCGGCCGTAGCGCTTCAGCCGCGGCCAGCGCCCAGTCGCACAGCGTCTGGCGCGGCAGCCGCTTGCCGTCGCGCCCGAAGATCTGCTCCTGCCGGTAGAGCGGCAGATGGTTGGCGTACTTCTGGACCAGCAGCCAAGCGATGAGCATGGCGCTCGCCACGCAGTTCTCCAGCGCTCGCGGAGGCAGATCGGCCACCACTGGGGCGATCTCTCGATGCTCGGCCTCCTCCGGCGGCAGGCCGTAGATCGGTCGCCGATGACGGACGACGATCAGTTGTGCGCGCTTGTAGTCGAGCTCCTCGAAGACCTTCTCGCCGGTCTGAATGAGCGGTTTCCCCGTGACCGGATCGACACGCTGAGCCTCGGGCACGTCGTGCATGCGGTCTTCGTGCGGAAGGCCGGTCGTGTCGATCTTGCCCGGCGTGCGCTTGCGGCCACGCTCACTCCGTGCAGGCCGCGAACCGTCGTCCACTTCCTCGTCGACGTGTGTGCCCGCGACGTCCTGCGGGGACTCGATCGTCATGACGGCTGTCGGGAACAAAACGCCCTGCCCTTCCTGGAGTCCGTGGTCGCGGCCGCGGTGCCGGAGCAACTGCTTGACCGCCGCCTGCAGCGTGGCGACGTCGGCGGCGAGCTTCGCAATCCTTGCGTCGCGGTCGGCGATCGCGGCGTGCGCGTCAGCGAGCTGCTTCCTCAGCCCTGCGATCTCCAGCTGCGCTTCGAGCAACGTCACGCGACGGACAATGCCGCGGTACACAAAGAACTTCACGCATGCTGAAGAACTCTGCGTCGCCACGGTCGTGGTCGCAGGCCCTCGACGTCGAAGCCGCGCAGCAGAAGTGCAAGTTGCTCCTCGCGGTACTCGATGCGCACTACGGCGGCGTCGGCCGCGGGCCATGCGAACGTCCCGCGATCGAGCCGCTTGCTCAGCACCCACATGCCCGACTCGTCAGCGACGAGCACCTTCATCCGGTTGCGGTGCCGGTTGCAGAAGAAGAACAGGTGCCTGGACATCGGATCCGCCAGCAACCGCTCGCGCACGATCCCGGCCAGCCCGTTGAACGACTTCCGCATATCCGTCGCGCCGGCCACGAGAAAGATGCGGCCGCCTCCGAACGTCAGCACGTCTCGAGCACCTCGATCAGCCGCCGCAGGTCGCCGTCGTCGAAGTTCCGCGGGACTTCGATGCTGCGGCGGCCGTCGCAGACCCGCACCACCAGGCCGTGCGCGATGTCGTGGTCGACCACGCCTCGGGACACCCTGACTTCCACCACGCGGGCGCCGGCGTCGACGTCTTCCTCCGTCGAAGTGAGACGGCGACGCCACTGGTACAGCGTCGGCACCGCGACGCCGATCCTCGCCGCGAAAGCCGCCATGCTGAGCCCGCTCGTCTCCTGCGAACTCAGCGCCGCCGCATACCAACAGGCCAGGTCCTCGCGGCTCCTGGGCCGCTCACCGAGGTCGATTCTGCGCATGCCACCACCATCGCGGCATCAGGCCGGGAATCCACCCCGCGCGAGCGCGGCTGTCGGACGCTTACGGCTGACCCGCTGGCGTGGTGGAGTCTGCAGCCGCTCGTGAAGCCGACGCCGCCGCAGGGGCGCGACGGAAGCCCCCCCGCGGTGCATCCGATCGACGCCTTCCTGATCGCCGAACTCGATGCGCACGGCTTGTCGATGTCGCCGCCGGCCGACGCGCAAAAGCTCTGCCGGCGCGTGACCTTCGACCTCATCGGCCTGCCGCCCTCGCCCGAAGACGTCGACGCCTTCGCCGCGGACGCGAACCCCGACGCCTATGAGCGCCTCGTCGATCGCCTGCTGGCGTCGCCGCGCTACGGCGAACGTCAGGCGCGTCATTGGCTCGACGTCGTGCACTACGGTGACACGCACGGCTACGACAAGGACAAGCCGCGGCCGCACGCGTGGCCGTATCGCGACTACGTCATCCGCGCCAGCAACGATGACAAGCCGTACGCGCGCTTCGTGCAGGAGCAGCTCGCCGGCGAC
>JBFWQT010000643.1:0-3696 GCA_050249295.1 Planctomycetota bacterium | reverse complement strand
GCGGCGCTGGTCGAACGTGCCGATGAGGTCGCCATTGATGCTCACGCGGAACGCCATCGAACCGTAGATGCGCAGGTTGACGCGCCGCGGCAGCATCCCGCTGACGACCAGTTGCGTGGCCAGGTAGTAGCCCGCTCCGCGCCGTTGTGCGCGCCAGTCGCCGCGACCGCCGAAGAAGCGATCGAAGCGGCGCTCGTCGAGCTTCTCGCGCCGCCACTCCACCGTGGAGTCGGTCACGGCCGAGTGGAAGCCGCTCGCGGCCAGCGGATCGCGCAGGCTGTCGGGCTGCAACGGCAGCGACAGCGCGGCACGACCGGGAATCTCGAGCGGGCCGAGCACGGCCGCTTCGCGCACGAGCGGCAGCTTGCGGTACTGCGCAATCGCCTCGTCGCGCCGGCCCTGCAGCTGCAGGCGGTTGATGCGACGCAGGCGGATGCTGCGCGCGTTCCAGGCGTTGGTCAGCGTGTCGAGGTCGATCGCGTCGACCGGGTCGAACGCGCCCTCGGGATCGAGCAGGTCGCCGGAGGTGTGCTCGAGCGCGTTGAAGATTGTCATCGCCAGCGGGCCGTCGGGGTCGGCGACCAGCGCGGCCGTGAGATTCTTCGCGTGGGCTTCGAGGTCGTCGCGGCCCCACTCGGCCGACCAGACCAGCGACGCAATCCGCTTCGCCTCGGCGACCGCAGCAGCATGTGCGGCGGGGTCGGCGGGGGCCGGATCCTGGGCAACGGCAGCCGGCGTGATCGGGGCGAGCCAGGCGACGAAGGCCAGACCGGCAATCAGCAGCAGCAGGGAATGTTGACGAGCGGCGCCAGTGGAGCGGATCATGGCCTGACCTTGGACTGCACAGAGATGGAGGCGTGTCGTGGATACCCGGAGTCTGCTTGATGGGCTGCCGGAGTTCCAGCGGCTTTGGTCGCGAGCCCGGCGCGGCGGGCATCGGCCGTTCGCGCTGGCTTGACAGCAGCCGGCGACGCCGTTACAAACCGCGCCGCTCTCTGACGGGTGGGTAGCTCAGCTGGTAGAGCGGCGCACTGAAAATGCGTAGGTCGTCGGTTCAACTCCGTCCCCGCCCATCACGGTTCGCAACGCAGGCCGATCCACGTGGATCGGCCTGTTTGCGTTGCGTGGCGACGGCTCAATCCTCCAGGCCCGCCTTGCGCCGCAGATCATCCAGGCTGCGACCGTCGCTCGGCGAGCCCGTCTCCACCGGCAGCGCCAGGCCTTCCCAACCGGCCTCGACCAGTTGACCGTAGCCGTTGACGTGGCCCGCAAACCCGGCGCGCAGGTTGGCCAGCTTCGTCCAGCCCTCGTGCGCCATCAACTGCGCCGCGAGCATCGACCGCTGGCCGGTACGGCACGTCGCAATCACCGCCACATCCTTCGGCACCACCGCGGCCACCACATCCAGGAAGTCGGGGTACGGCTCCAGGCCGCGCAGGCCGGGCACCATGATCGGCACGTTGATCGCCCCGGCCGGGTGGCCATCCTCGAACTCGCGCACGGTGCGCACATCCAGCAACACGGTCGTGGTGTCGGCGGTGCAACGGCGGTGGGCCTCGTCGGCGCTGATCTGCTCGATACTCATGCGCGGAAGGTGGCGGCTGCGGACCAGGGTTGTGGCGACCGTGATCATGGCCCGTGCGCGCCGCGATGCAAGCACGACGTGCGTTCACGAGGTGTTAGACTTGATGTGCCCCGCCGCCGCTGACCGCCTGACCTGCCGCCGGCATGATCTTCCACAACCCGGCCATCCTCGCCGCGCTGCCGGCGGTCACCGTTCCGGTGATCATCCACATCATCAACCGCTCGCGGTATCGCGTGGTGGAGTGGGCGGCGATGGAGCACCTGCTGGCGGCGAAGAAGAAGGTCCGCCGGCGCGTGTTGTGGGAGAACTGGCTGCTGCTGCTGGTGCGCACGCTGATCATCCTCGCGCTGATCCTTGCGCTGGCCCGCCCCGACTTCAGCGACGCCGGCGGCGGTCCGGGCAGCGGCGATCGGCCGGTCGAGTGGCTCGTCGTGCTCGACGATTCGACCTCGATGCAGCACAAGCCGGGCCAGCAGACGGCGATGGATCGCGCACGCCAGGTGCTGCTCGAACGTATCGAGCAGCTGCGCCAGGACCGCCAGCAGGACCGCATCTCGATCGTGCTCTCGTCCAACCCCGGCGAGTACTTGCCCGACGCCTACCGCATCGCGCCGACGGCCGCGACGATCGAGCGCCTGCGCGAATCGCTCGCGCTGCTGCGGCCGTCTGACCGGCCCACCGACTGGAGCGTCGCGCTCGACATCGCCGGGTCGACGCTGCTGCCGGGGTTGACGGCCGAGGGCAATCCGGTCGCGGCGATCGCCGTCAGCGACTTCCGCATGCCGGACTGGAACGACACGCAGATGGGGCGCGTGGCCGAGGCCGCGCAACGCTTCGCCGCCTTCGAGCTGCTCGAGGCCGGCTTCCGCGAGTCGGAGAACCTGGCTGTGACCGCGTTGCGTTGCCTGGATGCGCGACCGCTCGCCGAGGTTCCGGCGCGCTTCGAGCTGACCGTCGAACGCAGCGGACCGCGCATGGAGAACGTGCCGCTGCTGCTGCACCTGCTCGTGCCGGAGAGTCTGGCGGCCGAGTTCCAGGCGGCGCGTGGCGAGGCCGGCGGCGGCAGCGACGGAAGCAGCGGCAGCGGCGAACTGCCGCGCATCGGGTCGCTGATCCACTACACCGTGCCGGTGGCGCCGATTCCGCAGGTGCGCGCCGACGGCAGCACCGCGCACATCTTTGCCGCGGCGATTCCGTTCGCTGGCGCGACCGCCATCGGCGTGTCGGTCCCGGCCGACGCGTACGAGGCCGACGACCTGCGCTGGATTGCGCTGACGGTTGCGCCGCGCCTGCATGTGCTGCTGGTGGATGGCAAGCCCGGTCCGCGCGACTTCGGTGGCGCGGCCGACTACCTGCAGCTCGCGCTCGCGCCCGACCCGTCGAACCCGATGGGCCTCGACGTCACGACCGTCGATCATGCCGCGCTCCCGCACACGGCGTTCAGCAACTTCGATGTCGTGCTGCTCGCCAACGTCGACCGCCTCGACGGCGAACCGCTCGACCGGCTCGCGGCGTTCGCGCGCGCCGGCGGCGGTGTCGGCTGGTTCGTTGGCAGCGAGTCCGACCCGGTCGGCTACAGCGTGATCCAGGCGCAGGCCCGGGAGATTCCGCGGGGCGAGTTGCAGCCCGGCCAGGACGAGGGCCGCGCGTTGTTCCCGGCTGCGCTGATGGATCTGCGCCGGACCGACCCGCAGCACCCGATGCACTTCCGCGTCGACCGCCCCGGCCACCCCTTGATGGAAGTGTTCTCGGGCGGCGCCGGGCTCGACCTGCTGATGCGCACGATCCGCATCAACCGCGCGTGGCGCGTGAGTGCCGACGACCCCGAGGGCGTGATCAGTTCGGTGGTCAACGATGACGGCGATGCGTCACCGGCCGTGATCGAGACGGCGTTCGGCGCCGGGCACGTGGTGGTCGTGGCGCTCGGCGCGGACAAGGAGTGGGGCAACTGGCCGAGCACGGCCAGCTTCCTGATCTTCGTGCACACGCTGATCAACACGCTCGCGCCGTCGGACGCGACGCAACGCACGCTTGCGCCCGGCGGCACGCTGCAGCGCCGGTGGGAACTGGAGAAGTACGGGCCGACCGTCACGATGACGAGCCCCGACGGC
>JBFWQT010000642.1:0-3701 GCA_050249295.1 Planctomycetota bacterium | reverse complement strand
GCTTGGCGGAGAAGAGATTCAGGTTCGTGTCCCGACCTTGATCCGCGAGGCAACGCTGGCGGAGTTCAAGAAAGAGCCTGACTTCGCCAAGCACAAGGTGCATCACCCGCCGCTGTTGTCGCTGTGGAAGCCTCCGGTTTCCTACGAAGGCCACCGCTGGGGCATGACCATCGACCTGAACAAGTGCGTTGGCTGCGGCACCTGCACCGTCGCCTGTCAGGCCGAGAACAACATCCCGACCGTCGGCAAGGAGCGCGTGCTGTTTGGCCGCGAACTGCACTGGATCCGGGTCGACCGCTACTACAAGGGCGATCCGGAGAACCCCGGGATGGCTCAGCAGCCACTCACCTGCCACCACTGCGAGAACGCGCCCTGCGAGCAGGTTTGCCCGGTCGGCGCGACGATGCACTCAGCGGAAGGTCTGAACGACATGACCTATAACCGTTGCATCGGCACCCGCTACTGCGCCAACAACTGCCCCTACAAGGTGCGTCGCTTCAACTACTTCAACTACCACATGGACATGAAGGACGACGCCAACAAGGTGAAGGGGATGGTCTACAACCCCGAAGTCACCGTGCGTTTCCGTGGGGTTATGGAGAAGTGCACGTTCTGCGTGCAACGCATCCAAAACGTGAAGATCGACGCGAAGAATCACCGCCGCAAGATCGAGGATGGCGAGATCAAGACTGCTTGCCAGCAAGCATGCCCGAGCGATGCCATTGTTTTCGGCGACCTGAACGATCCCGGGAGCAAGGTGCGGGAACTCCAGAATGGCGACCGCGCCTACGCGCTGCTCGGCCAACTGAACGTTCGGCCGCGCCTCCTATACTTGGCCAAGGTCACGAACCCTCACCCCGATCTCGAGCAGAAGCAGGAAGGCGAAGGACACGGCGGCCACCACGGCTGAGGCCTGAACTTCGAGTGGAGATCAGATGACCACTGCAGCTGACGTCAAACAGTTCAACACCCAGCTCGAAGCGGAGAACCCGTTCGCGCAGATCACGGAAAACGTGTGTCGCGTGGCCGAGGCACCAAAGCCGCCCAAGGCCTGGTACATCTCCTTCGCCATCTCCTCGACCGTGATGCTCTGCTTCTTCAGCAGCATCGGGTTCGTGTTCTGGGAGGGTATCGGCGCATGGGGAAATATGAGCCCAGTCTTCTGGGGCTTCCCTATCGTCAACTTCGTCTTCTGGGTCGGTATCGGCCACGCAGGCACGTTGATCAGCGCCGTTCTGTACCTGTTTCGACAGGACTGGCGCACGGGTATCAACCGCTTCGCAGAAGCGATGACGATCTTCGCGGTTATCTGCGCGGCAATCTTCCCTGGCATCCACATCGGCCGCCCTTGGCTGCCCTACTGGATGTTCCCAATCCCGAACCAGATGAGCATGTGGCCGCAGTTCCGCAGCCCGCTGGAGTGGGACGTGTTCGCGGTCGGCACCTACGCAACGGTGTCGATCCTGTTCTGGTACATGGGCATGATCCCCGACTTGGCCACGCTGCGTGACCGGTCGAAGAGCACGGTGCGGCGCTTGGTCTACGGCCTGTTCTCGATGGGCTGGCGCGGCTCGAGCCGTCAGTGGCACCGCTACGAGAAGGCGTATCAAATCCTTGCCGCCCTCGCGACGCCCCTGGTGCTCTCGGTGCACTCGGTCGTCTCGTTCGACTTCGCGACCGCGCAGCTGCCCGGCTGGCACACGACCATCTTCCCGCCTTACTTCGTCGCCGGCGCCATCTTCGGCGGCTTTGCGATGGTGGTGGTGCTCTCCGTTCCCGCGCGGCAATTCTTCGGGCTGAAGCGCATCATCACGATGAGGCACTTGGAGAACATGTGCATCATCATGCTCGTGACCGGCACCGTGGTTGGTTACGCCTACGCCATGGAGTTCTTCATCGCCTGGTATGGCGGTGTGCCAGAGGAGAGCTTCACCTTCATCAACCGCGCGTTCGGCCCCTACGCCTGGGCCTACTGGACGATGATCAGCTGCAACGTGCTTGCGCCCCAGCTGTTCTGGTTCCGGCGCTTCCGGCGGAGCATCCCGGTGATGTTCATCATCGCCGTGTTCGTGAACGTCGGTATGTGGTTCGAGCGCTTCGTCATCGTCTGCACGTCGCTCAGCCGCGACTTCATCCCCTCCAACTGGGGCTACTTCATCCCGACCAAGGTCGACTTCATCACCTTGATCGGCAGCTTCGGCCTGTTCTTCACCCTCTTCCTGCTGTTCTGCCGCTACCTGCCCATGGTCGCGATGGCTGAGGTGAAGGCCATTCACTACACCCACCACATGCATCATCACCACTGAGTCGGGCCTTCGAGGACTAGAGTCATGAGCGAGAAGAAGGACAAGAGCACCACCAAGAAGACGCCGGTCTACGGCATCTTGGCTGAGTACTCGGATCCAGCGGTCTTGATCGAAGCCTGCAAGAAGGTTCGCGACGCTGGTTTCAAGAAGTGGGACACGTACACGCCGTTCCCCGTGCACGGCATCGACCCGGCGATGGGCATCAAGCCCACAATCCTGCCGTGGCTGGTGCTCTGCGCTGGGCTCACGGGGCTGGCAACCGCGATCACGCTGCAGTGGTGGACGAACGCCCACGACTACGCCTGGATCGTCAGCGGCAAGCCTTTCTGGTCGATCCCCGCGAACGTGCCGATCATGTTCGAGCTCACCGTGCTGCTCAGCGCGCTGACGACCTTGGGCGGCATGCTCGCGCTGAACAAGTTGCCTCACCCATCTCACCCGCTCGATCTCAAGGAACGCTTCGAACGCGTCACCGACGACAAGTTCTTCCTGCTGATCGAGGCGAGTGATCCCAAGTACGACGCAGAGGAAGTCACGGCGCTACTGGCGGAGCATGCTGACATCGTCGAGCCGCTGATGGACGACGACCAGACCCCGGCCGAGCTGCCGCGCGGAATCATTTATGGGTTGGTCATCCTGACCGCCGCAGCGATCATCCCGTTCGCTCTGGCTGCCCACGCCCGCGAGTCCCGCAACCGGACCCCACGCATCCATGTCGTCCCCGACATGGACTGGCAGACGAAGTACAAGGCCCAGCGGGTCAACACGTTCTTCGAGGATCGCCGCGCTGACCGCCCCTTCGTGGAAGGCACCGTGGCGCAGGGCAACCTTCAAGAGGACGACCACTTCTACCGCGGAAAGTCAGGCAACACCTGGGCCACGACGTTCCCGAATCAGGTCGAGGTGAGTGAAACCACGATGAAGCGAGGCGAAGAAAGCTTCGGCATCTACTGCGCCCCTTGCCACGGACTGCAGGGCCGCGGCGACGGCATGGTGAACAAGCGTGCCGAGTTGATCGGTGCTGGCACCGACGGCTGGGTTCCGCCCTCCGACGTCACGGACCCGAACCTGATGAAGCAGCCCGTTGGGCAGCTCTTCAACAGCATCACCCACGGCGTGCGCAACATGCCCGCCTATGGCCCTCAGATTGATGTCGAGGACCGCTGGGCGATCATCCTCTACGTGCGTGCGCTTCAGCGTACTCGCAACGCCACCACCAAAGACCTGTCTCCTAGCGAGATCGCCTCGCTCAAGTAGTTACGGATATCGACATGGCCAGCAAGAAGGCGAAGCCCCGCAAGACCGTCAGCAAGACCGAGCCCGAAGAAACGCGCTCGAAGTCTGAAGCGCCGAAGTCCGAACCCGTGACCACGGACGAAGACGAGGACCACGACG
>JBFWQT010000641.1:0-3708 GCA_050249295.1 Planctomycetota bacterium | reverse complement strand
GCAGGCTGGAAGCCTGCACCACAGAGGGCCCCGGATGCAGGCTGGAAGCCAGCACCACACGGAGATTCAACCACCTCTATAGTACACCGGGATATTGCAAAGTCAACTTAGAACCGGCGTTTTTAACAACTTTTACGGATCGGCTCCCGGAGCCGCGTCCGATCAGCCTTGCAGGCCGGTCCCGCAACCAGACGCCGGGCCACTCCCCCCGGCTCGCCGCCCGCGCGGTACACTGCAACGGCGGACGAACGCGAGGCGACCATGACGTCCCGATTGGTGCACATCATCATCCTCACCCTGCTGGCGCTCGCCGCGATGGCGGACACGGCGGCGGTGGCGCAGCAACCGGGGCTGGTGCCACGACGACCCACCGGGCCCGGCGACGAGCGCGTCAATGGTGCGGTGCGCGCCGTGTACGGCGCCACCACTGCCGAGCAGCTGCGCAACGCGGTGCCCTCCACCGCGCAGGCGCTGGAATGCCGCAGGCTGGACGCTGCGGCGCTGCGCGATCTGCGCCGGCTGCCCAACCTGCGCGAGCTCACGATAAGTGGCACCGCGTTCACCGCCGACCACAACCTCGCGTCGGCGATTGACGAGAACGACCGGCTCGAGCGGGTTGTGATCGCGGACTGCACCGGCATCGACCGCGCGGCCGTCACCGCGCTGTGTGCGCACCAGTCGCTGCAACTGCTGCGCCTCAACCGCCTGACCGACCTGGTCGACGAATCGCTGCGCCCGCTGCGCGACAACGCCTCCATCGGCCGGCTCGACCTGCGCGGCTGTTCGCAGCTTGGCAACGACGCGGCGTCGCACATCGCGCAGATGCAGGCGCTGTGGTCGCTGGACATCGGCGGCACGCGCATCGGCGACGACGGCGTGCGCACACTGGCCGGGCTCGCCGCCTCGCTGCGCGAGCTGCTGGTCGACGGCAATCGCGCCGTGACCGATGCCGGCATGGATCACCTCGTGCGCTTCGATCGGCTCGACAGCGTGTCGATCGCCGGCTGCGCGCAGCTCACCGACGCGGCCGTCACCGGCATTGCGCGCCGCGACAGCATCCGCCTGCTGCGCTTGGCCCGCTGCCCGCGCCTCACCGACGCGGCTGTCGAGCGCGTCGCGTCGTCGCTGCCCAACATCGAGTACCTCGACGTGTCGGATTGCCCGCTGCTGGGTGATCGGGCGATGCGAGCGGTGGCCCGGCTGTGGCGCAAGATTGCCTACCTCGACGTGTCGGGGTGCTCGCGCATCACCGACGTGGCGCTGCGCTCGCTGGCGGATTGCGCGCTCCTCGAGTGGCTGCGCCTCGATCGTCTCGGCATCGACGGCAGCGGCCTTGCCGGCCTGACCAACCTGCCCCGGCTGCGCGAGCTGTCGCTCAACGGCTGCAAGAGCCTCGCGGCCGATCAGTTGTCCGGCTTCTCATGCGCGAACCTGGAATTGATCGAGCTGGCGGACTGTCCGCTTGTGGCCGGGCTGTCGCTGCAGGATCTGCAGCGGCACCTTCCGCGGTTGCTGAAGGTCAGCCGTTAGTGCGCGAATCACAAGTCATGTCCCATCGAGCAGCCCTCCGGGCGAGCCGGGGGTGTAAGCCGATGGGCGCCAGAACAAGAGCCGCGAGCGCATGCGAGCGGGCCTCGAGGGCCCCGGGTCTACGGATCACCCGTCGGAAGTTCGTGAACGCGCTTGTCAGCGTTCAAACGGTGGGCTTGCAGGCGTGACCCCCAACGGGGCCCGCTCGCTTGCGCTCGCGGCTCTTGTGCCAGCGCCAATGGGGCTTACACCCCCGGCTCGCCCGGCGGGCTGCGTTGATGGGACGATGACTTGCGCGAAGTTCCCGGTTCGGTCAGGAGCCGCGACCGCTGGCTGGTATCCTGGTGTGCGCAACCCATCGTCGCCGTCGCCGCTCGTTGCCGCCGCATGCAATACACCATCCGCCAGTCCGACGAGCCGCTGCTCGACTTCTTCGAGCAACTCGCGGAAGCCGGCATCCAGGCCTACGACATCCAGGAGAAGGCGATCCTCGAGTGGGGCGCGTGCGACGGCGGCATCATGGTCACCGTGCCCACCGGCAGCGGCAAGACGCTGATCGCCGAGGCCGCGATCTTCGAAGCGCTCTGCAAGAAGCAGCGCGTCTACTACACCACGCCACTGGTCGCACTCACCGAGCAGAAGTTCCGCGAGTTCTCCGACCGCTTCGGCGCCGACAAGGTCGGCATGGTTACGGGCAACAAGCAGATCAACTCCAACGCGCCGCTGATCGTCGCGGTCGCCGAGATCCTTGCCAACCGGCTGCTGGTGCCGACCGACGCGGCGAGCAAGCACGTGGCCGACGTGGTGGTGTTCGACGAGTTCCACTACTTCTCTGACCGCGAGCGCGGCTGGGTCTGGGAGTCGTCGGTGCTGCTCTTGCCCAGCGAGTGCAAGCTGATGATGCTCTCGGCCACGGTCAGCAAGACGGTGCCGTTCATGGCGTGGCTCGACCGCGAGCGCGGCCGCAAGCACAAGCTCGTGGAAAGCTTCGAACGGCGCGTGCCGCTGACCTACGTGTGGTGCGAGCAACTGCTGCCCGAGGCGGTGCAGACGATCATCGATCGCAATCATGCGCCGTGCCTGATCTTCGCGTTCGATCGCGTCGGCTGCTTCGCGGTCGCCAACCAGATGACCTCGCTGCCGACTGGTGCGTTGCTCAATGAGGACGAGCAGAAGGAACTGCAGGCCGAGCTCAACCAGATCGACTTCGGCCGTGGCGCCGGGCGGCGCTTCCGCAAGCTGCTGTTCAAGGGCATTGGCGTGCACCACGCCGGCGTGCTGCCCAAGTGGCGGCAGATTGTCGAGGATCTGTTCACGCGCAAGCTGCTGAAGTTCGTCGTCTGCACCGAGACGCTGGCGGCCGGCGTGAACCTCCCGGCGCGCACCGTGATGCTGCCCGAACTCGTGAAGTACGGCGGCGGCAGCAAGAAGCAGATCCTGCCGGCGGCCACGGCGCAGCAGATCTTCGGTCGCGCCGGCCGGCCGCAGTTCGATGACAAGGGCTACGTGTATGTGCTCGCGCCGCCAGACGAGGTGAAGATCAAGAAGTGGGAGGACAAGATCGCGAAGCTCGGCCGCACGCCGACGACGAAGGAGCTGTCGAAGAAGCCGAAGCGCGACGAGTACCTCGTGCGCTGGAACAACGACCAGTTCCGCAAGCTGCGCGAGGCCGAGCCGGCGCCGCTGGAGTCGCAGGCGATGCCGGGCTACGGCGCGCTGGTGTTCCTGCTGCAGGAGCACGAGCTGTCCGACATCCTCGCGCTGGTCAACCGCAAGTTCGCGCCGCCGCCGATGGTGCGCAACGCGGTCGAGCAGGTCGCGATCATGCTCGCCAACCTCGAGGCGCTGGACTACATCGAGACCGAGGCGCAGCCCGGCGAGGACGGGAAGATCGCGCCGATTGTCGACGCCGCCCCCGGCAAGCCCGACCCGGCCGGCCGCTGGCGCAAGCTCAAGGTCAAGTCGGTGAACGTGGACGACCGCGTCGTCTCGGCGCTGGCCGACGACTTCGAGAACCTGCTCGACTTCCGCGGCGTGCATCCGCTGTTCGCGCACTGGCTCAGCAAGCGGATGGAGATCGGCACGATCGGCGAGAAGCTGCAGGTGCTGGAGGCGCTGATCATCCAGGCGAAGAGCATGGCCGGGCCGGATGTGGACCTCGACTTTGTCGATCATGGC
>JBFWQT010000640.1:0-3716 GCA_050249295.1 Planctomycetota bacterium | reverse complement strand
CCACCGTTTGAACGCTGACCAGCGCGTTCACGAAACCTCCGACGGTTGATCCGTAGACCCGGGGCCCTTGGGGCCCGACTCGCTTGCGCTCGCGGCTCTTATGTTAGCGCCCATCGGGCGGAAACCCACGCGACCCCGCCGTGAGGCGAGGCCGCGTCGTCGATTGCCGGTTCTCACCGGTGATCAACCACCGTCAGTCGGTGACCTTGATCGTGAACGAGTGGCCTTCCACCGTGAACGACACTTCGCCGTCGCTGTTCACCGAGAGGTCATTCAGCGTGACCGTCTTGCTGGTGAACGAATCGGTGATGCCGTTGCGGACCTGAACCGTAGCCGTCAGATTCGCACGACCGATCAGCTTGCCGGTCGCCGGGTTCACGCCGCAGCGCACACTGCCACCGACCGAGCCCTGCACCAGCGCCGGCGGGTCCGGCAGTGGATCCGGCGCGAGCGGCGGGAAGCGGATGTTGCTGACCTTCGCGCCAGCCCAATCAGTCCAGATCGTCACGTTCGGCGCGTTGATCGTGCGGTCGAGCGTGAACTTCGTGTTGCCCAGCTTCAGCCAGCCCTGGGCGCGCAGCGACTTGCTGCTCGACGTCGACGTCAGTGTCAGGGCGGCATGACTGATCGGCGAGTCCTGCGTGCCGGTCAGCACGAAGTCGTGCGGGCCGGTGAAGGTGCCGGACAGCTCGGCCGCGGAGCCGGGCCACGGGAACTTGCCGACCGCGCGGAGACCGCCAGGCTTGGCGATCGTCGCGGTCACGTCCAGCAAGCGGAAGCCGGCGAGCTGCGGCGACGCGTAGCGCGTCTCGATCATGCAACTCGTCTTCGACAGGCGCGCGTCGAACTCACGCGTCTCGCCGCCGACGCCGAACTCCTCGAACGGCGTGCCGGCGAAGAAGTTGTCGACTCCCGACGTACCCGACACGAGCACCTCGAAGCCGTCGGCCGCGCCGAGGTCGACGTACACCGCACCGGTGGCCAGCGGGACGCTGAAGCCGATGCCGTAGGTGCCGAGCGACAGCGAGATGTTGCCCTCGATCGCGAACGCCATGTCGGTGACCGGGTCGCCACTGAAGATCGTCTTGCCGTCGCCGTCGCGGTCGATGTTCAGGTAGACGTTGCGCTGCCCGGCCAGCGGCAGTGTGGGGATGCTGCACCCGCCGCCGATCATCATGTGCACCGGCAGGGTCTTCGGCGTGCGCGTGGTGGTGTTGAAGTCGGTCCGGAACTCGCGCTCCAGCGTCATGTTCAGCGGGTTGCCGAGGAACAGCCCGACGAAGCCGTTGCCGTCGATCGGCGGCAGGTTGACCGTGGCGCCGATGAAGAAGTTGAAGCGCTTCAGATCGAGCATGTACTCGCTGCCGCCGGGGCCGATCGTCAGGTTCATCGCGCCGAACTGGATCGAGGCCTGACCGTTGCGCCGGCAGTACAGGTAGAAGTTGTCGGGCTCGGTCTGCCACGTGGTGCCGTTGATCGTCAGCGCGCCGAGGTCGCGGCCGTAGCCGAGCTTGATCTCGGCGTCGGGCAGCGTGACGTCGATCCCGGTGGCGTTCTTCAGCGCACCGGCGAGCGGCAGCTTGAGCTTCGCGTGGCCGAGCACCAGCTTCTTTGTGGTGTCGACGGTCAGCCCGCAGTCGATCATGTCGACGTCGCCGAACGGGCTGCGGATCTTCACGCCGCTGCTGCACGAGCCGTTGACCCAGTCGCCGTTGAGGGTGACCGAGTTGCCGCCGTAGCCGAGCGTGACGCTGGCCGCGTTCTGCGAGACGCTGACGCTGGCGAACGCGCTGCCGCCGAACGTCACCTTGAAGATGTCGACGTCGCCGTTGCTCTTCTGGCCGTAGAAGATGCCGTCGTCGCCGCCCCACATGCTGGTGTAGCCGATGAAGCCGCTGGCGATGTCCTCGCGATACACCATGTCGAGGCTGCCATCGCGCGACCTGTCGAGATAGACGCGCATCTTCCCGTCGGCCTTCACGCAGTAGATGAGGCCGTTCTGGCCGCCGAAGACGTGCGCGAACGCCGTCTTCCATCCGAGCCTGCGCTGCGCGTCGGTGCTGCAGCTCCACTGCTTGCCGGCCGGCGCGTCCGGCTTGTGCACGTAGCAGTAGAGGTAGTTGTCATTGCCGATCGCGTAGATGATGCCGTCCTGGCCGCCGAAGACCTTGTGGAAGGTGTTCCAGCCGGCACCGATCGGGACGTTCTGCGCGCCCCAGTTGCTGGTGCCGTCGCGGCCGTTGTCGACGAAGTAGCGCAGCGTGCCGTCCGGCTCGATACCGTAGATGCGGCCGTTCCAGCCGCCGAACAGCTTCGTGAACCGGTTGAAGTCCGCGCCGATCTTCGTGCCGTTGGCCCACGCCGCGGTGCCGTCGGTGTTCTTGTTGCGGTACAGCCGCAGGTCACCGCTGTTCGCCACGCGCGCATAGAGGATGCCGTCACTGCTGCCGAAGATCGAGTCGAGCCCGGCCCAGTGACCAGCCAGCTTCGGCGCGCCATTGTTCGTCCAGGTGGCGCCATCAAGCGTCGGCGTGGCGCTGGCCATCGTGCTGACGGTGGCGTTCGGGATGTTCACCGAACCGCCGCTGCTGCCGATGTTCGGGAAGTCGACACGGAAGATGTGCAGCGTGCCGCTCGGCTTGCGCGCATAGAACACGCCGTCTTCGCCGCCGCAGAAGGTGTCGTAGGCGTCGAAGCCGCTGCCGATGTTGTCGACCACTTCCCACTGCGTCGAGCCGTCGCGAGCGAGGTCGCGATAGATGCGCAGCTTGCCGTCGGCCCTCACTGCGTAGATGATCCCGCGCCAGCCGCCGAAGACGTGCGGGAAGGCATCCCAGCCGGGGCCGCCGATCTTCGCGCCCCAGTTCGGGCCGAGGCTCTTCGTGCCGTCCCGCGCGAGGTCCTTGTAGTAGTGCAGGTTGCCGGCCGTGCTGACCCCGTAGATGATGCCGTCGTGGCCGCCGACGATCTCGCGGAAGACGGTCCAGCTGCCGGCGATGGTGGTCTTGCCGGAGTCGAGCATCCACCCGTTGCCCTGATTGACCATGCACACGAGATTGCCGTCGGGCTTCACGCAGTAGAGCCGGCCGTCGGCGCCGCAGGAGACCTTCGCGAACTTCGTGTGCCAGTCGATGTCGAGAATGCTGACCGACCACGACTTGCTGCCGTCGCGGGCGCCGTCGCGGTACCGGCGCAGTTGTCCGTCGCTGGCCCGCACGGCGTAGATGTAGCCATCCTGTCCGCCGACCACCTCGCGGAAGATCTGCCACCCGGTGCCGATCTCGGTTCCGTTGAGCGAGATGGTCGCGCCGGCCAGCGAGCCTTCCCCGAGGCCCCCGAGTCCGCCGAGTCCGTCTGCCGATGCGGGTACCGCTGCGAGCAGTGTGACGAGGGCGACCAGCAGGGCTGTTCGCGCCACGCGCGTTGACCATGGAGTGTGAGTGATGGGCGAGTTCATGATTATCCGGGGCTTGGTGCGAGCGGGAGCTGCCGCGCGAATGCACATGCATTCACGCGTTGGGCGTCGACTCGATTGCGGACGTGCGTCGATTGTACAGGAACCTGTACCGCGGACCGATTCCTCAACGTTTGTGGCGCCTGCCGATTGTCGGCCGCGTCTCAGGCGTTGAGTGTTCGCTGACCGCGCCGGGTGATGCGCGTCAGTTCGGCGCTTGCTGGCGGCGGCCGCCGGTTGGTCCAATCCAACACCATTCGCG
>JBFWQT010000639.1:0-3733 GCA_050249295.1 Planctomycetota bacterium | reverse complement strand
TCTCTGTGCTCTCTGTGTTGAATCACTTGTTCACGTCGCGCTTGGCACACGCAGTCTCCGGCACACGGTCAGCGGCAGAGAGATGAATGGGTCGCTCTGCCCGCCTCCCCTCTCTCCCCGTCCTCAGTGGTGAATCCTTCTTCACTGGTCATGCGGTCGATAGACATCGCCGATCGGCGGATTCGTAATCGCGACGCCCACCAGGCCCATTCGCTTGCGCTCGCGGCTCTTGTTCGGGCGCAGCCGGAAGAAGGTTCAACACAGAGAACACAGAGAACACATAGAAGAGGAAGAGAGGCGCGTCTCACCTCTCCGCTTCTTCTCTGTGTGCTCTGTGCTCTCTGTGGTGAATCTCTCTTCAAGTCGTGCAGTCCCCGGCACAGTTCGAGCACGTGATCCCGGGTTACCCCTCCGGGGACTGACGTCCCCGGCTCGCCTGGTGGATTGGTTTGTTGTTGTTCGTCGGGTGGGTGGCGGCGGTGCCTCTTCAGCCCCTTTGTGGTCCTTCGTGTCCTTCGTGCCTTTGTGGCTTGCAACGCACCCTCGACACGGTGCGGTGGGCGACACCTACGGACTTTCCCGACGCTTCACGAGCTTTCACGACGGCAAGCCAATCCTGACATCGGTCCATTTTAGCTGATACAGAGCTAAACGAATCCGCCTCAACGACTTGCGGCCGAAAAACAGGCCCGAGAAAGGACAATCCTCAATACAGAGGGGGTGTGTTGTGTTGCACACCCGCCGCCGACCGAGTCCTGGACCCAAACAAACCAAGATGACAACCGAAGCCCAGATCGCCGCCAACCGGCGCAACGCGCAGCGCTCCACCGGCCCGAAGAGCGCCAAGGGCAAGCAGCGCAGCCGGACGAATGCCTGGAAGCATGGCCTCTCCGCCAACCTGATCTGCATGGATCACGAGGATCGCGAGGAATTCGAGGAGTACCGCTACCACATGCGCGTCTCGATGCAGCTCGCCACTGACATCGAGGAAGAGGTCGCCGAACGCATCATCGTCGCGAGCTGGAAGCGTCGCCGCCTGGAGGCGATGGAGAAGCACGTGATGCACTTCTTCACCACCGACGATTTCCGCCTCGAGGAGTTCAACGTGCTCCTGCGCTACCGCGGGTCGATCGAGCGCGAGTACCACAAGTGCGTCGCTGATCTCGATCGGCTGCAGAAGAACCGCGACCGCCGGCTGAAGTTGCAGGCCGAGGGTCACGCCGCCGATGTGATGACGACGAACTATCTCTTGAACAAGCCGATGGACATGAAGCGCATCGTCGCGATGACGATGGCCGAGTACATCCGCGCCAACCACGAGCGGATGACGCGCCCGCACACGCCGCCGACGACCGGGCCGGAGATCGAGGAGAACGATGAAACGAAGCCAATCGAGCCGGAGAAGCCCGTAGACACGGACCTCGCGGCCGACGAGATGGAGGCGACCGGCACGGCCCGCAAGCCGGAAGCGGTGGTTGCATGACCGACCGACCAGCGATCGCGTCGCCATGTCGGCGACGGAACAGGCCCCAAAAAGGGTCTGCCGCTGACGGTCCATGCGCACAAGAGCCGCGACCGCAAGGGAGCGGGCCCCGGGAGCCTCGCGCCTTCGATCCACCCGTCGACCCTTGCATTCAGCGAGAGGCGGACTTGCAGTCGAGAGCCGCGCGGCCTGCTTGCGCTCGCGGCTCTTGCCCCGGCCGCCGCGCTCCCCGATCCACCCCGCCCCGCGAGCGCCGCCGGGCCGTAACTACCGTCTCGTTATTGACGTTTACGGCAGGTGCGGGTTTGATACCCGCGGCTCCCCCGGCTTCCCCGAACGCATCACTGCGGAACTCAATTCATGGCCATTCCCTACAGCTGCCCCCATTGCGGTCACCAGGGCAAGGCTCCCGATCAGCTGGCGGGAAAGGTGGTCAAGTGCAAGAGCTGCCAGCACCCCTTCCAGGTGCCGCCGGGTGCGGACGTGGCGGCTGCTGCCGAGGCGATGCCGGCTGATCCGGCCGACTACGTGACCGACAGCGCGCCAGCGCCCGACTGGGGCGACCCGACCGACGCGCAGCCGATGGATGCCGAAGCGGTAGCCGAGCCCGCGTACGCCGAGCCGTACGCCGAGGCCGCGTATGCCGAGCCGATGCAGGCCGACGTGCTGCCGGCCGATCCGATGGAAGCGATTGGCCAGGACGACATGGGCGGCGGCGGTGGCGAGGCCGGCGGGCAGGGCGGCGCCGGAATGTTCTACTCGCTGCCCGAGGACCTCGACCCGGAAGACGAGAGCGTCGACGCCGACACGCTGGCCGACGATGACGATGACGACGACGATGACGACGACGCGCCTCCGCTCGGTGCGGCCGGCGGCTTCGTCACGGAAGGCGCGCCGTTGCAGCCCGAGCTCGACGAGGCCAACGCCGGCGCGCTGCCGCCGCTGGTGCTGCCCGAGCAGGGCTCTGCGGCCGAGGCCGAGGACAAGGCCGAGGCAGCGAACCCGGCTCGCCAGGGCGGCCTGATCATGGGCCCGCTGGGTGGCGGCACGCGCGTGATGGTCGTCGGCGGCAACAAGCCGCCAATGGCGGGTCGCGGTGGTCCGGCCGCAGGTCTCGGCGCGGGTCCGGGTGCGGCGGCTGGCAAGCCGCGCGCCGGCGCTGGTGCGCCTCCCGGCGTTCCGCCGATCGGTGGCCGTCCGGCCGCGGGCGCGGCGGCGGCTGCGGGCGTTGGCCCGGCGGGAGCGGGAGCGGGACGGCCGCTCGGCCCCGACCAGCGCCACTGTCCGAACTGCAACGGCGTGATCAGCAAAAAGTCGCGCCTGTGCATGCACTGCCAGTTCGACCTCAACTTCGAACACCTGCTGACCGGCGAGAAGGGTGCGCTCAATCCGCACGACAAGCCGCTGATCAGCTCGGCCACGCTCAATGCCGGGCTCAACGACAAGCGCGGCATCAGCGTTCCGCGGCTGATCGGCGCCGTCGTCGTGCTCGGCACGTTCTTCTCGCTGCCGTGGCTCAGCGGCCTGCTCGACAAGCGCGACGGCGCGCCGAGCGGGTTCGCGGTGCAGACCGACCTCAACGGCATGGAGCTGTTCGAGCGCCTGATGAATCCGCCGGTGCTCAAGCCGCAGCCGGCCGGCAAGGGTGCGCCTCCGAAGGACGCCGAGACGGAGCCCGTCGCGGCCACCAAGGACAAGGACGGCAAGGACATCCCGCCGCCTCCGGTGAAGGTGCTGAGCAACGTGCCGACCGCGCTCGAGGCGCAGATCAAGCCGGGTGACAATCCGGGCGGCCAGGTGATCGCGATCGGCCTCGCGGTGGTGCCGGCGATGTCGCTGATCGTCCTGCTCTACGAACTGGTGCGGCGCAACACGTCGATCGTGCTGACGATCCTGCCGCTGTTCGCGATGGGCCATGTCTACTGGCTGCTGCAGCCCGGCATTCCGGTGATCGGCATGGGCTTCTGGGCGGCACTCGGCGGAACCGTATTGATGCAGATCCCGGGCCTGCAGAAGAAGCCGAAGTAGCCGCCGGCGCCAATGCCGCGTGAAACGTTTTTCGCCACCTGCCAGCCCGGCCTCGAGCCGGTCCTTCACGACGAGATCCGTGCGCTGAAACTCGCGCGCGTGGAGCGCCAGACCGGCGGCGTGTACTTCGAGGGGCTGCCCACCGACGCGTGGCGCGCCAACCTCTGGCTACGCACCGCGATCCGCGTGCTGTGGCGCATCTCGCGCTACCCGGCCACCGAC
>JBFWQT010000638.1:0-3760 GCA_050249295.1 Planctomycetota bacterium | reverse complement strand
CCAGGACGTGGTCATCCTGCTCGACTCGATCACCCGCCTCGGCCGCGCCTACAACACCGAAGTCCCGCACTCCGGCAAGATCCTCTCCGGCGGTGTGGACGCCGCCGCCCTGCAGAAGCCCAAGCGCTTCTTCGGTGCCGCCCGCTGCATCGAGGAAGGCGGCAGCCTCACGATTCTCGCCACCGCGCTGATCGACACCGGCAGCCGCATGGACGAAGTGATCTTCGAGGAGTTCAAGGGCACCGGCAACCTCGAGCTCGTGCTCGACCGTCGCATCGCCGACCGCCGCGTGTTCCCGGCGATCGACGTCAACAAGAGCGGCACCCGCAAGGAAGACCTGCTGCTCGGCGAAGAGACGCTGAAGAAGGTCTACGTGTTGCGCAAGATCCTCAACGACATGAACCCGATCGAGGCGATGGAGCTGCTCAAGAAGCAGATGGGCCGCACCAAGTCGAACGAGGAGTTCTTGAAGGCCATGAACAGCTGAGGTTGCGATGAGCGCTGCCGACGCGTTCAGGCGAGCCGGGGATGTAAATCCCCGGAGGGGAGAACATGGCTGGTCGTTGCACTGCTCACGACGTCGCTGGGTGGTGTCAGTGACGGGATCAACGTTCCCCTCCGGGGATTTACATCCCCGGCTCGCCTTGCGGTTGCTTGCGAGCGTGCGCCGAACGACAATCGGGCAGCCCGGCAGGAGCCCAACCAATGGCCGATCGTCCAGCCACCACCACGCTTCCGCCCCTGCCCACCGAACTGGCCGAGCAGTTGCTGCGCAACGCCGCCGCGATGGGCATGGACCTGGCCACCTACCTCGTCTACCTCGAGCAGCATCGCCTCGGCCGGCTCGACGCGACGCTGGACAGCGGCTTGCACTTCGCGCTGCGCGAGCACGATCAGTCGCTGCGCAAATTGGCGCAGTGATCCATGGAGCCGCGATTCCTGACCGTCGAAGAAGTGCTTGGCCTGCACGCGATTGCCATCGCGCGGTACGGCGGCACCCTCGGCGTCCGCGACAAGGGGCTGCTGGAGTCGGCCGTCGCCATGGCGCAACAATCGGCAGGCGGTGAGTACCTTCATTCGTTCCCGTTCGGCATGGCGGCCGCGTACGCCTTTCACCTCGGCAAGAACCACCCGTTCGTGGACGGCAACAAGCGAGTGGCGTTGCTCGCGGCGATCGTGTTCCTCCACACCCACGGCCTGGAGTTGAGCAACGCCGGCGACACCGGCTCGGCCGACGTGATTCTCGATGTCATCGAGGATCGACTGGACAAGGACGGTCTCGCGGAGTGGCTGGAGCAGCACTCGCGGCCACGCGGCGGATAGCAGGTTTCTGAATCGCACGCGGCACCCGATCCGTTGAAACGCGCCATGCGGCGCGGGCGGCCAGCGTCCGTGTGTTCGGAAGAAGCAGGAGGAACCATGACGGATCAGATGCCGATCGCAGAGTTGATGCAGATTGCGGTGGCCGCGCTGACGGCGGCCGTGACGTTGCTGGTGACGCGGTTGCGCGGCAGCCGACAGCCTGCGTCGCGCAACAACACCAGCACGAACGTGACAGGCATTCTCGACCTGCAGGACGACGGCAGCGGTCGTCTGCGGCACGGGCTGCGGGTGCAAGCGGCAGACCCGATCATCCCGAAGGAGATGGTCGCTGAACTGCAACTGCGGCCGGGTTCGGTGATTGATGGCGCGGCATCGGGCAACGGCGGCGCGCCAACGCTGCGCTGGGTGCATGCAGTGAACCGGGTGCCGTGGAGCGTGGCCGCCGCTGCCCCACGGTTCGAAGGCCTCACGCCGGTTCATCCGTGCGAGCGTTGGCGCATCGCGCCGAGCGATGAGCCCGACGTGACGCTGCGCATCGTGGACTTGCTGACACCGATCGGCCGGGGTCAGCGCGGCCTGATCGTCACCCCGCCGCGGGCTGGCCGCAAGGAGCTGCTGGCGACACTTGCGCGCGCGATCGGTCGTGCCGGCGCGACGCGCGTGTTCGTGCTGATGCTCGGCGCGCGACCCGAGGACATCACTCGCATGCGCGGATCGGAAGCGGCGACTATCGAGGTGAATGGCACCACGTTCGATGCCGAGCCGCGCGAGCACATCCGTGCGGCAGACCTTACGCTCGAACGGGCGCGTCGGATTGCCGAAGCCGGCGGGCATGCGGTGCTGATGCTCGATTCCCTCACCATGCTCGGCCGCGCATGGAACCTGGAGACGCCGCACTCTGGCAAGATCATCTCCGGCGGTGTCGACGCCGCGGCCCTGCAGAAGCCCAAGCGCTTCTTCGGCGCCGCCCGCTGCATCGAGGGAGGTGGCAGCCTCACGATTCTCGCCACCGCGCTGATCGACAACGGCAGCCGCATGGACGAGGTGATCTTCGAGGAGTTCAAGGGCACCGGCAACCTCGAGCTCGTGCTCGACCGCCGCATGGCCGACCGCCGAGTGTTCCCGGCGATCGACGTCAACAAGAGCGGCACTCGCAAGGACGACCTGCTGCTGGGTGAAAACACGCTGAAGAAGGTGCGGGTGCTGCGCAAGATCCTCAACGAGACGAACCTGATCGAGGCGATGGAGTTACTCAAGAAGCACATGCGTGTCACCAGCTCGAACGAGGAGTTCCTCAACGCCATGAACAGCTGACGCTGTTCGGGACACTTGTGTATAGCGCGTCCAGGCGAGCCGGGGATGTCAATCCCCGGAGGGGAGAACATGTCTGGACGTCGCAACCTGCTGGTACTCTCGACGTCCGGGTGAGGTTCGCTGCGTCGGCGACGCGTTGCGATAGTGGTAACCGCAACGGGGATCAACGTTCTCCCCTCCGGGGATTTACATCCCCGGCTCGCCGTGCGGTTGCTTGCGAGCGTGCGCCGAACGACAATCGGGCAGCCCGGCAGACATTGGACAGCGGCTGCGGTTCGCGCTGCGAGCACGATGAGTCGCTGCGCAAATGCGCAATGATCATGAAGCCGCGACTCCTGGCCTGGAAGAAGTGCTCGCCCTGCACGCGATCGTGATCGCGCGGCACGGCGGCACCCTCGCCGTGGCGCAGGGCACCGCTGAAGAGGCAGATGGCGGACGAGTCGAACAGGAGCACACGCCGTGTCCGAGGGAGACAGCCAGGCCAGAGCCGACGACAGCGCGCCATGGCAGCCGCGTGATCCGCACTTCGAAGAGCGCGTGCGCCGGAGTTTTGCGCGCCAGCAGGTGATGCACACGCTCGGCATCTCCCTGCAGCGGGTCGAACCCGGCCTCGTCGAACTGGCGCTGACGCACGACCCGGCACTCACGCAGCAACACGGCTTCCTGCATGCCGGCATCGTCAGCACCGCCCTCGACAGCGCATGCGGTTACGCCGCCTTCTCGCTGATGGCGGCCGACGCGGCTGTCCTGTCGGTGGAGTTCAAGGTGAATCTGCTGGCCCCGGCGCGCGGCCTGCGGTTCCGGTGTGTCGCTCACGTCGTGCGGCCGGGGCGCACCATCACCGTGTGCGAGGCGCGCGCGTGGGCCATCCATGACGACACGGAAACCCTGGTGGCCATGATGACCGGAACGATGATGGCGGTGGTCGATCGCCCCGGCATCGAGCATTGACGCGAAGCGAAGCGCCGGGCGGAGTTGCGGCGCGCCGCGGCACAACGCCACCTGCCGGTTGGTCCAGACCATCGGTCGTTTGCGCACCGCCACGCCAACTCGACGCTGGCACGCACACGGGCCCGGCTTGCGCCGGGCCCGGTGATTGTTGCGAGGCTCATGGTGTGCAGGC
>JBFWQT010000637.1:1777-3775 GCA_050249295.1 Planctomycetota bacterium | reverse complement strand
ATCGCCTTGCGCGCCTTCTCCATGTTGCCGGCCTCGGCGTGCGCGGCCGCCAGACCAGCCAGCGGCCGCCACGAGTCGGGCGCTACCGTCGATGCCGTCTCGAAGTCGGCGATCGCGCCGGCGAAGACGCCGCGAGCCAGGCGGGTCATCGCGCGACTGCCGATCGCGATCGCATCGAGCAGCTGCAGCTCGTCGATCGCGATGTCGAAGTCGGCCAGCGCGGCCGACAGCTTGCCCTGATAGCCAAGCAGGTAGGCGCGATTGAGGTACGCCTCGGCGTGATCGGGGTTGATGTCGATGCACGAGGTGAGCGCGCCGAGCGCGGCCTCGAAGTCGGAGAGCGCGGTGTGCGCCAGCGCGCGGCCGAACCAGGCCTGATCGGTCGGACCGATGCGGATCGACTCGTTGTAGTCCTCGATCGCCTGCTCGAGCTGGAACAGCGCGCGGTGCGCCTCGGCGCGCTGGAACCACGCGATCGCGAAGTCCTTCTTCAGCGATACCGCGCGCGTGTAGGCGGCGATGGCGGCCTCGTACTCGCCCATTGCGCCGAGCGTCAGGCCCTTGCCGGCCCACGCGCGATGGTCGGCCGCGTCGAGTTCGAGCGCCTGCTCCCAGGTCGCGAGTGCGTCGTCGAGTCGCGCCGCGTTGTAGTGATCGGTCGCGGTCGAGCGCAGCGCGTCGCCGGGGTTGGTGTCGGTGTCGGACATCGGGACCATGTTCCTGCAGCTTGAAGCCCACGGGCTGCTGCCCGTGGGCAGCCACCACGAGCGCCCTATTAATCACGCGCGTCGCGCAACCGCCACCACTCGCTCCACTCCGGCCAGGTCCGGCACCAGCACAATCGTCGCCGCGTCCAGGTCGGGCTGCTCGCGCGCCAGGCGTGCGACGTGGCCGGCCTGGTCGTGGCCGCACTCCATCGCCAGCCATCCGCCGGGCCGCAGCCATTCGCCCGCACCGGGCAGCAACCGGTGCAGCACCGCCATGCCGCCCGCACCGCGATCGCCGGCGAACAGTGCGCTGTGCGGCTGCACGAGCACCTCGGGCCGCAGCCACGCGTCGTCGGCCGGGTCGATGTACGGCGGATTGCTGACGATCGTGTCGATCCGGCCGCGCAGTTCGCCGGGCAGGGCATCGAACAGGTCGCCCTCGTGCAACGTGATGCGATCCTGCAGGCCATGCAGCCAGACGTTCTCGCGCGCGATCTCGAGCGCGGCCCGCGACACGTCCGTTGCGATCGCCCGGACGTCCGCGTTGGCGTGCGCGATGGCAATCGGAATGCACCCGCTGCCGGTTCCGATGTCGGCGAGGCACCACGGCGTGCCGGCCGGCGGCGCATGCTCCAGCGCAAACTCCACGAGCAGTTCGGTCTCGCTGCGCGGCACCAGCACGGCAGGGCTGACGCGGATGCGATGGCCGTAGAACTCGATCGAGCCGACGAGGTACGCCAGCGGCTCGCCCGCCAGCCGTCGTTCGATCAGGGCGTCCAGCGCCGCACGCTGCTCATCGGTCAGCGGGTGATGGTCGCGCGTGATCACCTGCTCCTTCGACAGTTCGAGCAGATGCGCGAGTACCAGTTGCGCGACCAGCTGCGGCGCCTCGACCTTCGCAGCCGCAAGGCGGGCGGTGGTTTGCCGCAGCCAGTCGCGACGCAGCAGCAGCGGCTCGCTCATGGCGCGACCGCCGCCGCCGGCACGCGCGCTGCCGCGGGCACGCCGGGCACGCGCATCGCCAGGAAGTTGCGCAAGACCAGCGGGCCGTCCGGCGTGAGGTAGCTCTCCGGATGGAACTGCACGCTGACGGTCGGCGCGCCGTTGCTGGCCACCAGCGCCATCGGCATGCGCGCGTCGGCCGGCATTCCGTCCTCGTCCTCGAGCCACGCGGTCATGCGCAGCGACTCCGGCAGCGTGCCGGGCACCACGCCCAGCGAGTGGTAGCGCGCGGCCACGAGCGGCTGCGGGCAACCTGCGAACAGGCCGCTGCCATCGTGCATCACGCGTG
>JBFWQT010000637.1:0-1677 GCA_050249295.1 Planctomycetota bacterium | reverse complement strand
CTGCTCGGCGACGGGCAGGTGGCGGCGGCGCTGTTCAACCTGCGTCGCGCGGCTGCGGCAATCGGCGAGACGGCCGAGGTGCTGGTCTGCGTCGCGCGCTGCCAGATGCAGATCGACCAGCTGCAGGACGCGCAGAAGACGCTGTCGCATGCGATCCACACGCGGCTCAACGAGCTGGGTGTGGATGCGCGGTCGGCCGCCAACACCGCCACCGCGGAGGCGGCGGCGCGTGCCACCGGTCTGCCGCCGAGCGCGCTGCCGGGCAACCTGCTCGGTCGCGAGGATGGCGACGATGCATTCGCACGGCCGGCGCCAGCCGCGCCACCGGCCCCGGGCAAGCCGATTGTCGTTCCGCGCGATCCACTGTTGAGTGAGGCCTGGACGCGCCTCGCGCAGATCGAGCTGCGCCGCGCGAGCAACCTGTCGCACACCGGTCTGCCCGAGAGCGGCAACGTCCTGCAGGCGATGATCAGCAGTGGCGAACCGACGACGCCGCGTGCCGACGCCTGTCGCGAGACGGCGCGCCGCTACCTGCTGCAGGCGCTGGCGATCCGGCCGGACAACCGGACTGCGCGTCAACTCGTCGAGCAACTCGACGCCACAAAGGCGAACAAGTAGACCGGCCACACGAGCCGCGCCGCTCTCGACGACCGCTACCCCGATCCCGCCCTGCACTCGTTGCTGCCATTCCGGCTTCGCACCTGGCTGCAGACCGTGAGCGGGCAGATTCTTGCGGCGGCGTTCGCCACCGGCGCATGGTCGGCCGCGGCGCGACTCGGGCTGTTCGGGCGCGAGATGGTCGTCGCGCGGCTGTTCGGCACCAGCGCCGATCTCGACACCTGGTTGCTTGCCTTCACGATCGTCACGTTCGCCGGCGTGCTGCTCGGTGGCGCGTTCGGCGCCGCGTTCGTGCCGGCGTACGTGCGCGCCATGCAGCGCGACGACGAGTCGGCCGACCGGCTGCTGCGCGAGACCGGCGGCTGGGGGCTCTCGCGCATCGGCGTGCTGATGCTGCTGCTGGCCCTGTTGCTGCCGGCCGCGCCGATCGCGTTCCCGCAGGTTGGTTCGCAACTGCTGGTCGTGCTCGCGTACGTCATGCTGCCGGTGTTCCCGCTGATCACGCTGCGTGGCTGCCTCGCGGCAGTGCTCAACGCGCGCCGTCAGTTCGCGCTCGCGTCCGGCGTGCTGGTGGTCACGCCGTTGTTGACGATCGTGATCCTGTTGCTGCAGCCGCGCGAGTGGGGCGTGTACGGCCTCGCCATCGGCACGGTGCTCGGCCATGCCGCGGAGGTCGCGATCCTGTGGCTTGCGCTGCGCCGGTTCCATCCGGTGGCGTGGCCGTTGCGGCCGGGTACGGGGCCGGATGCGCCGGTGCGCACCGTGATCGTGCAGTACCGCCACCTGTTGATCGGCGCCTCGTTGTGGGCCACCGCGCCGCTGGTGGACAACGCGATGGCGGTGCAACTCGGCGCGGGGTCGCTCTCCACCCTGCGCTTCGGCGTGAACATCACCAACGCGATCGTCGCGTTCGGCGCATCGGCGCTGGCCACGGCCGTGTTGCCGTCCTTCTCGCACCTGGCCGCGACCGACCGCGCCGCCCTGCGTCGCTCGCTGCGCACGTGGGTGCGCATCGCGCTGGTCACCACCGCGCCGATCACGCTGATCCTCCTTGTGGTC
>JBFWQT010000636.1:0-3777 GCA_050249295.1 Planctomycetota bacterium | reverse complement strand
AAGCGAAGATCGTCGGCCACCCCGACGCGATCGACCTCAAGCCGCTGATCAAGCAGATCCGGCAGCATCCCCACTATGTGCGCCATCGCACCGTGATCCGTGGCGGGCTCACGTCGGTCCTGGTCGAGGTCAGGTCGGCTGCGCAACCGCTGCAGCGTCAGCTGGAAATCAGCGCGGCTCCACATGTGTCCGTATTCTTCCTGAATGAGGGCGACCTCGACCTCGACGACGATGCGGACCTTGATGCCGAAGCCGCCTTCTGGGAGCGCGAGAGCCAGCAACTGGAAGCGCAACTCGACGCCGACCTGCCCACCACCGAGTGATGCCCAACCCGGTTTTTGCACGCGGCGCAGTGCACTGGTACGAGCCGCCGCAACTCGCCGACGGATACAAGGGACTGGAGCAGGTCGGCCGGCACCTCTGTGTCGTGGTGTCCCTGCCCGGGCGCGTTCCGGACAAGTGCGCCGTGATTGTTCCGATGAGCAGCAAGACGAAGTTCCTGAAGTATCCGGGAACCACGTTGCTGCCGCAGGACGATTTCGACGGCGATCCGCCACCCGAAAGCACGAACGTGGCCCACGTGTTCCACGTGCGGATGGTGGACGCGGCGCGGATTGGCGGGCACGTTGCGAGTCTGAATTCGCAGGGCATGAGGCGGATCGAAATCTGCCTGCGCCAGGTCCTCGGTATGCCAGCGTTGAGCATGTGATGATCGACCCGCAGGAAACGCACTACCTCGACGTGGCCAATCGCGCGACGATCTGGCTGCGCCGCACCGACGCGGCCGACGCGATCCTGCGCGACGCCGCCACCATGGCCGGCTTCGCGCCCACGGCGCTCGACGAGATGGGCCCCGCCGTGTTGCTCGTGCGACTCGCCCGCGCCTGGCCGTGGCCGGGTGGGCCGGCACCGGCCGAGGCCAGCGACGGCGAGAGCAGCTTCATCGAGTACATCGAAGCGCGCTGCAAGCAAGCCACCGGCCGCGGCGTGGTGCTGATGAACCGGCCCTTGCCGCGGCGCGAGCCCGACCCGCCGAGGCCCGAAGACCTCGAACTGAAAGAGCAGGCCCGCGCGATCGGCGACTTCACAACCATCTGGGACACCGGCACGGGCTGCGCAATCAGCGTCGAGCAGCGCGAGCCGGCCTGGTACTACGCGCCCGACGACGACACGCCGCTGCCGACGACGCTCAAGGTGCTGCTCGACTATCCGCTGTCGGTGCCGGTGGTGTTCGAGTGGCAGGCCGACTCGGACCACTACTGGGATGTGTGGGAACTGATCGGCGCGATCTGCACGCACTACCAGCGGATCTACGCCGAGGCCGACCGCTACGGCGTGTGGGGCCACGACATCGGCGACCTGGTGATCGAGTCGATCGAGTTCTCGCGATCGCTGGGCCTCATCGTTCCGTCGATCGGGAGCTGACTGCGCATGGCCGATGGCGCCGCGATTCCCGCCTGGTGGCCGGTGCTCGGCGTGGCCGGGTTCAGCGGCAGCGGCAAGACGACGCTGCTCGAAGCGGTCATCCCGCGGCTGCTCGCGCGCGGCTGGCGCGTCGCGGTGCTCAAGCACGACGCGCATGCGCTCGATGTCGATCGAGACGGCAAGGACTCGGCCCGGCTGTTCGCGGCCGGTGCGAGCGTCGTCGTGCAGTCGGGCGCCGAACGGTTTTCGCGAACGCACGACGGTGCCAGCGACTCGCTGCCCGATCTGCTGCGGCCGCTGGTGGCGGCGCACGATGTGGTGCTCGTCGAGGGTTTCAAATCGGCGCCCGGCGTGCCGCGCGTGTGGCTGGAGAACGACGCCGCGCGAGCCGAACCGATGCCACTGGACGTGGCGCCGCTGGCGACGATCGCGCGCAACGCCGACCGGCCGGCCATGCTCATGCAACTGCTCGACGACCATCTGCAGCGCGCCCATCAGGCGCGGCCGGTGTTCGGCGCAGTGCTGATCGGCGGCGCGAGTTTGCGCATGGGCGAGCCGAAGCATCTGTTGCGGCGACCGGATGGCACGACGCTGGTCGAGCACGCGGTGCGCGAACTGCAGACCGTCGCCACGCGCGTGGTGTTGCTGGGTGCCGGTGAGGTGCCGGCGTCGCTCGCCGCGACCCCGCGTTTGCCGGACATCGCAGACGGCCGCGAGGGGCCGCTGGCCGGCGTGCTGGCGGCGCTTCGCTGGCAGCCGGACGCGTGGTGGTGCGTGGCGCCGTGTGATCAGCCGGCACTCGGCCGCGAGCTGCTGACGTGGTTGCGCGAGCAGGCCGCGACCAGCGTGTGGGCCGTCGCGGCAAGCATCGACGGGCAAGCGCAACCGTTGCCGATGCTGCTCGACGGGCGGTTGCGCGACGTGGCCGGTTCGTTGTGGCAGCGCGGCGGCCGCGAGCGCTCGCTGCGTGCACTGTTGCAGGCGGCGCCCGGCGCGCGCATCACGCCGTTGCCCGACGAGTTGCGCGCGCAGATGCGCAGCGTCAACACACCGGCCGAGTGGCGCGGACTCTGATGTGAGAGCATGCGCTACGACGCTTGACGGGGGTGACGTAGTTCATACACGGGTCGACGGTGCCCATTACGACGGGGCGACGACCCGCGACGAATCGCCGGGTCGATCATCGCGACCTCGCTCCGACGCGATGGCGAAGCCGGACGAGGGATGCTCGCTCGCGCGCTCATCTGTTGCCCGTGCCCCACTTGCCCCGTCAAGGGCACGGTCGCACCATAATGGGTAGACGCACAACCCTGCCGGCCGATCGCTCGCCACCGCCACACACTTCACATGTCAGCCACCGTCATCGTTCTCCTGGCGGCCGTCGCGGCCATCATCGCGTGGTTCACGTGGGGCCGCTACGTGGCGCGCGCGCTGCAGCTTTCCGACGAGCGGCCGACGCCGGCGCACACGATGCGCGACGACGTGGACTACGTGCCGGCGAAGGCGCCGGTGCTGCTCGGCCACCACTTCGCCAGCATCGCCGGCGCGAGCCCGATCGTCGGCCCGATCCTGGCGATCGGCTTCGGATGGGTGCCGGCGCTGATCTGGATCATCTTCGGCGGCGTGTTCATCGGCGCCGTGCACGACCTCGTCGCGCTGACCGCGTCGGTCCGCCATCAGGGCCGCACCATCGGCGAGGTGATCGAGGAGTACCTCGGCATCACCGGCAAGCGCCTGTTCGCCGTGTTCGCGTTTGCCGCGCTGATCCTTGTCGTCGGCGTGTTCACGCATGTGGTCGCGGCCGGGTTCGCCGACACGCCGGACGCCGCGGCGGCGCGCGCGACGGCCATCGCCACCGGCCAGGAAGTGCACGAGCTCGACGGGCCGAAGGTGGCGACGACACACAGCAGCTTCGTTGTGCTGGCCGTGCTGTTCGGCCTGCTGATCTACAAGCTGAAGATGCCGCTCGTGCCGGCCACAATCCTCGGCGTGCTGGCGATGTTCGGCTGCGTCGCGCTGGGCATCGCGCTGCCGCTGCACCTTCCGTACGAGGCCTGGGTCTACCTGATTCTCGCGTACTGCGTGGTCGCGTCGGTGCTGCCGGTGCAGATGCTGCTGCAGCCGCGCGACTACCTGAACAGCTTCCTGCTGTATCTGATGATGCTGTTCGGCATCGGCGGCCTCCTCTACGCGAGCATCAGCGGCGCGGCGCCGACGACGATCGAGATGCACGCGTTCGGCGCGTTCGTCCAGCCGTCGGGGCCGATGCGCCGGCACACGCACGCTGGTGCGGCCGACGACCGCGTGGAGATGGCCGAGCCGAAGAACACGCTGCTCGGTCATTCGATGGCC
>JBFWQT010000635.1:0-3793 GCA_050249295.1 Planctomycetota bacterium | reverse complement strand
CGCGTCCACTTCCGGCCACTTCGTGTGCGCGTGGCCGCCTTCCAGCAGTGCCCACATGGCAATCGCACACGTCGGGCCGTCCATGCTCTCGAGCGACTGTGCCAGGCCGGCCGCGAGGCGGTCCACGAATTCCGGATCGACCACCACGCCGACGGCCTGCATGCCACGGATCGCGAGCAGCGCCCACGCATCCAGCCAGCGATCGCTGCTGCGAGCATCGTCGCCTGGCCACATCGAGAAGCGATGCTGGTCGCCGTTGTAGAACGCGAGCAGCCGCTGCCAGGCCAGCTGCAGGATCTCGCGCGCGTGCTCGAGTTCGTCCACGGCCGCGTCGCCGATCTGCGCGTACACGCGCGCGATCTCCACATCCACCAGCGTCGTGCTCAGCGTCTGCTCCAGGCAGCCGGTGGGCCGTTGCAGCAGGCCGGCGCGTGCCAGCAACAAGTCCGAGAGCGTGCCCGGCGACACGCGCAGTTCCACCTCGCGATGCGCGCGAGACTCGAGCTGCCGGGCCAGATCCTCGCTTGCGTCGGGCGGCGCCGCCGCGGGGAAGCGCACGTCCAGCTGCTGGTCGCCGGCCACACGGATGCGCTGGACGGTGGTGCGATGGATGCCCGGCGGCTCGACGCGCAACGGCAACTGCACGCGATCGCTGGCCTCGCCGGCGCGCGCCGTGACCGTCACGGTGTGCTCGCCCGGCTCGAGCATCTTCATCCGCGCGTACTGCTTGTTGGCCGACTTCGACTCGACGGCGAACGCGTAGCTGCCGTCGGCATCGAGCTCCAGGCAGCTCTCGCGCTGCACCGAGACGACGACGTCGATCGTGGCCGGGCCGTAGTTCATCACGGTCAGCGGCACGTACAGCTCGTCGCCGACGGTCAGCACGCGCGGCAGTTGCAGATTGAGGAACAGGTCGCGGAACACGCGGAACGTGCCGCTGCCCTCGCCGAACGCGCCGTCGATGCTGTGCGCGATGGCGCGCACCTTCCAGGTGGTGATCGCGTCGGGCATCCGTTCCACGCCGATCGTCACGCGGCCGTCGGCATCGGTGATGAGCATGGGCGCCACGAGCATCGACTCGGGGAACTCCTTGCGCGTGACCGGCTCGTGCGTGGGCGCCGGCGTGGCACCGGCAGCGCCATCTCGCATCAGACTGCCAATCGTGGTCTCGAAGATGTTGTCGAAGCGACTCCCGGAAACCCGGTTGCTGCCGGCGCCCCCTTGATTGAAGAACAGCCCCGCGATGGCCTGACCCGGCGGCACGGTGTTGGCTCCGTTGTCGATGCTGCCGCCGCGATCACCGCGCTGCACCGCGCGCTCCACCTCGCGAATCTGCTCGGAGAGCAAGACAGTGTAGCGCAGCTCCTCCTGCCGCCGGGTGCGGGCCAGGCGCTGCGCCTGGTCGATCAGGCCGTTGATGTAGCGAACCTGCGCACTGGTGTCCGCGCGGCCCTGCAACTCGTGGGCGATCACCAGCGCGCTCTCCAGAGACCGGATGGCGTCGTCGTACCGGCGGTCGTCGTACAGAACCCGAGCCTCGTTGTACCGCCGGCGGATCTCGTCCAGACCGCTCGCCGCGTCCCACACCGCGCCGTCTCCGGGGCCGTGCGCCTCGTAGTCGGTCGGGCCGCTGCTGCATGCCGGAACGAGTGCGCACGCGATGAACAGCAGAGCGCGAATGGCGATGTGACGTGGCATGGACGAGTGCAGGGGTGGGACTGCACTGGACCATATCCGGCCGGACCCGCCCCGGCGCGAATCTGCGTTCGCGAAGCCCGGCCGCAGCCCGGCGCCAGGATTGCCGTCCGCACTTGCCCGGCGCCCGCAAGCCTGTCACGCTGCCGCTCCCCCATGTTGCATGCGCAAGGCGAGTGACCGCGATGACCGACACGCTCCAGGCCCTTTCCAGCCGTCGTTTGACTGTGCTCGCCGGCGCCGGCATCTCGGTGCTGCCGCCGAGTTGCCTGCCGTCCTGGTGGCAACTCAATCATGCCGTGCTCGACGCCATGGCCGGCACCGCGCGCAGCGTCACGGCACTTGCCGACACCGTTGTGGCCAGCGTGAAAGAGAAGCAGGACGCGGGCCGCATGCCGGCCGAGTACACGTCGGAGGTGATCGTCGACTCGCTGGCCGACGAGTACTTCGATGTGCTCGGCTGCCTGGAAGGCGACCAGCCGAACCGCGTGCACGCCTGGCTGGCTGCGCTGGCCAAGGCGAAGCGACTGCCAGCGATCATCACGACCAACTTCGACACGCTGATCGAACGGGCCTGCGAGGCCGTCGGCGCGCCGGTGCGCGTGCTGGTCAAGCCTGAGGAGTTTGCCGATGTCGACGTCGCCGCGCTGCTCGACGACGCCGACGCGCCGTTGCTGCTCGTGAAACTCCACGGCAGCGCGAGCGACCCGGCGACGTGCATCGACACGCTGGCGCAGCGCAAGCGCGGCCTCTCCGAGCCGGTGTTGCGTGTCGTGCGCGAGCTCGTCGAGCACACTCGGCTCTGCATCCTCGGCTGGTCCGGCGCCGACCTCGACGCCGAGCCCAACTACCTCTACCTGCGGCAGAGCGTGTCGCGGCCCACGCCGGGGTTCGACTGGCTGATGCTGCCGGACGCAACTGTGCTGCCGGCCGTGACCGACCTGGTTGCGCTGTACGACGACGAATCGCGCGCGCGGATTGTGCACGGCGCGCTGCCTGACTGGCTCGAAGCCTGGAGAGCCGCGCTCGACGGCACCGGTGTCGCGGCACCCGCTGCCAGCGCCAGCCTCGACGCCGAGGCGGCGCGCGCGGCCGCGGTGAATTCGCTGCAGCAGGCGGCGCGCGCGTGGGCCGAGGCGCGTTCGCCGGTCACGTGCGGGCTGGTGCTCGGCACGCTGGCCGAGCGCGTCGACCCGCAACTCGGGCTGCAGGTGCGCGAGCAACTGCTGGAATCGACGGCGAGGCTCGAGCCCGACACGCGCCACCACGGCATCGCCGAGATGCACCTGGCCAGTTCGCTGCGCGCGTTCGGCCGCAACGCCGAGGCCGCGGCGCACTTCCGCGAGGCCGTCCGGATCTTCCGCGACCGGGAGGCGATCGACGCGTTCGGCTCGGCGCTCAACGAGTTTGCCAACCTGCTCGGCGACCTTGGCCAGTACGCGGAGGCCGAGGAGCTGTACCGCGAGTCGGCGCGCATCTCGCAGGCGGTGGACGACGAGCTGAGCCACTCGATGCCGCTGGTGAACATTGCGCGCCTGCGCCTGAAGACCGGCGACTACCAGGCCGCGATGGAGCTCGCGCAAGAGGCCCGCGCGATGGCCACGAAGGCCGGCGAAGAGACCGAGCGCGCGACCACGCTCGAACACATCGGCCTTGTGCTGCGCGACGCCGGCGAGATCGACGAGGCGCTGGCCAGCTACCGCGAAGCCGAGGCGATTCGCACGCGGCTCGGCCAGGACACCGGCCTCGGCTACAACCTCACCCACCAGGCGATGATCCTGGCGGGGCGTGCCGAGCTGGATGCTGCGCGCGACGTGCTGGCGCGGGCCGAGGAGCTGGCCGCGCGCACCGGGCAGTTGCGCGCGCAGGCGCTGGTGCTTTTGACGCGCGCCAGCATCTTCACGCAGACTGGCCAGTGGAGCGACGCCATCGCGTCGCTGCGCGAGGCGATCGCGGTGCGCGAACAACTCAGCGATCCGGTCGGCCGGCTCGAAGTCGTGATCTCGCTGGTCGGCATGCTGGCCAGTCGCGGCGACTCGGCCGCGGCGATGGAACTCGGCGCGCCAGCGCTGCAGGAGGCACAGGCGCGCGGCCTGCC
>JBFWQT010000634.1:0-3789 GCA_050249295.1 Planctomycetota bacterium | reverse complement strand
CCCCCGGACGCGGGGTGGAAGCCTGCACCACAGGTTGACTGCTTTCCAGGCTTTCCCCGCTCCCTGTCGGTCGCGGCTCTTACCCGAATCAACACTCCGCCTCCCGCCGTCCTCCTCCCGCCCTCGCGTCGCTGATCAACCGACACACGACCGACGACTCCGTCCTCTTCACGTCATGCTCCAGACTCTCTTCCTCGCCTCGGGCGGCGGCACACACGTGCCCGACGAACTGATCCTCGTGATCGCCATGGCCGTGCTGATGGCCGTGGTGCTGCATTCGCTGCGGCTGCCCGTCATCACCGGACTGCTGCTCGCCGGCGCGCTGATCGGCCCCAACGGCTTCCAGTGGGTCGGCCATGAGAACGAGACGTCGATCCAGATGCTCTCCGAGATCGGCCTGATCATGCTGATGTTCACGATCGGCCTGGAGTTCTCGCTGAAGAAGCTGATGAAGGCCTGGCGCCTGGTGCTCATCGGCGGTGCGCTGCAGGCCGTGCTCACCGGCGCGCTCGCCATCGGCGTGAGCATGGCGGTCGGCCTGCCCTTCGCCGGCGCCGCCGTCATCGCCATGATCGTCATCATGTCGAGCACCGCCATCGTGCTGCGCGGCCTGACCGAACGCGGCGAGCTCGACGCGCCACACGGCCGGTTCATCGTCGGCGTGCTGATCTTCCAGGACCTGCTCGTCGTGCCGTTCATGCTGATGGTGCCGCTGCTGATCCCGCACGAGGGCGGCGAGCCGCTGCCGCTGGCGATGCTGCGCGTGGCCGGCATGACCATCGGCGTCGTGCTCGTGATCATCCTCTCGACGCGCGCGATCGTGCCGCGCCTGTTCCGCATTGTGGCCAACACGCGCAGCCGCGAGGTCTTCGTGCTGGCCGTCGTGGCGGTCTGCACCGGCACTGCGTGGGTCACGCAGCAACTCGGCCTGAGCATGGCGCTCGGCGCGTTCCTCGCCGGCATGGTGCTGGCCGACTCCGACTTCGGCAACCGCGCGATCGGCGACATGCTGCCCCTGCGCGACGTGCTGACCAGCGTGTTCTTTGTGTCGCTCGGCATGTTGTTCCAGGCGAACGCCGTGATCGATCATCCCGTAACCGTGCTGCTGATCCTCGTCGCGCTGGTCGTCGGCAAGACGATCATCGCGACCATCGCGGCGCTGGCGATGAAGTTCCCCGCGCGCGTCGCGTGGCTCGCCGGCGTCGGCCTCGCGCAGCTCTCGGAGTTCGGCGTGGTGCTGGCCGGCATGAGCGAGGCGCAGCAACTCGTGCCGCGGGACGTGATGAGCCCGCTGCTTGCGGCCGGCGTGATGAGCATGTTCCTCACGCCGCTGATGATCCGCCTCGCGCCGCACGTGACGGCCGGCGAGCGTGTGCTGCGCAGGCTCGAGCGCATCCTCGGCGTGCGCGGCGTGGACGACCGCGGCGACTTCGCGCACAAGGAGCTCGAGGATCACGTCGTGGTCGTCGGCTACGGCGTCGGCGGCAAGCTGATCTGCCGGGCGTTGCGTGATTCGGACGTGCCGTACATCGTGCTCGAGCTGAATGCCGGCACTGTGCGCGCGGCGCGCGCCACCGGCGAGAACATCTACTACGGCGATTGCACCAGCGCCGAGGCGATGCACCACGCCGGCCTGCAGAACGCACGCGCGCTGGTGTTGATGATCAACGACCCCGAGGGTGCACGCCGCTCGCTGGCCGCGGCTCGCGAGTTTGCGCCGTCAGTCCCGATCTTCCTGCGTGCGCGCTACCTTGGCCAGCGCGCCGAGCTGCTGGCCACCGGCGCGAGCGATGTGGTCTTCGAGGAGGTGGAGGCCGGCGCCGAGATGCTCGCGCGCGTGCTGCGCCGACTGGACTTCCCCGGCAACCTGATCCGCCGTGCGGTGCGCTCGGCGCGCGAGTTCACGCAGCCCAGCGGCCGCAAGGTGCTGGTCTCGCCGCGCGACATGGACGAGGCCGACTTCGGCGTGGCGACCGACACGTACCGCGTAGCCGAGTCGTCGCATGTGTGCGGCAAGAGCCTGCGCGATCTCGATCTGCGCGCGAAGACCCACTGCCTGGTGGCCGCGATCCGTCGCGGCGACCGCACACTCGGCAACCCCGACCCGCACATGCCGCTCGCGGCCGGCGACGTGCTGGTGCTGGTCGGCGACGAGGGTTCGATCATCCAGGCCGAGCACCTGCTGGACGAGGGCACCGAGGCGCCGGCGAGCCGGATGTGGACCCGCGCGATGTCCCGCGCGTCGCTGTTCGGCTCTGGCGAGAAGAAGCTGCAGGTGCCGGAGGCGACCGCGTCGTCGGGCTCGGCGATCGAACAGTTGGTGGCCGAACCGAAGACGGCGGACCCGCCGCCGACATCGCCGCCGACATCGCCGGGCGACGGGCAGACTCCCGGCGCGTGACGCGACGCGACGCTGCGGGTTGGTGGTCAAGCGGGCCGCTCCAGCGGTCGATAACGGATCAAGCGCGACTGACGCGCCGACAGTCTGTTTCGACCCCGGGCACCTCTGATGCTGCATCTGCTGTTCGCCGACCCGCTTCCCGCCTGGCTCTGCACACTGCTCGCCGCGGCCACCGCGTTCGCGCTCTCGCTGCTGGTCGGCCCGCGCCTGATCGCCATGCTGCGCCGGCTGAAACTGCAGGACGGCGCGTGCACCAAGGCCAGCGAGACGCTCGCGAAGTTGCACGAGAAGTCGGGCAAGGCCGCAACGCCGACGATGGGCGGCGTGATGATCGTACTCGCGTTCAGTGGTGCGCTGCTGCTCTGGGCGCCGCTGTCGTGGCCGGTGCTGGCCGGGTGGATCGTCGTCGTTGGCTTCGGCGCGGTGGGCCTGGTGGACGACCGCGTGAAGCTGCTCGGCAAGGCGCGCGGCGTGGACGGCCTGAAGGGTCGCACCCGCCTCGCGCTGGAGTTCACCATCGCGGCGGCCGCGTCGCTGGTGCTGGTGCTCACCTCGCCGGCCGGGCCGGATGCGCAGACCACCATCACGCTGCCGCTGGTGGGCGCGACGTTGCCGCTCGGCGGTGCGTGGCTGCTACTCGCGATGGTCGCGATCGTCGGCGCCGCGAATGCCGCCAACCTCACCGACGGCCTCGACGGCCTCGCGAGCGGCGTCGTCGGCGTCGCTGCCACGGCGATCGCGCTCGGTGGTGTGCTGCTCGTGTCCGCAAACACCGGTGGCGTCAATGCACAGTGGGCCGCGATCTTCGCCGCCTCGCTGGCCGGCGCGTGCTTCGGCTTCCTCTGCTTCAACGCCCACCCGGCGCGCGTCTTCATGGGCGACACCGGGTCGCTCGCGATCGGCGCCGGCCTCGGCTACGCCGCGCTGCTGGCCCGCCAGGAGGTGCTGCTCGTCGTCATCGGCGGCGTGCTCGTGATCGAGACGCTGTCCGTGATCCTGCAGGTCGGATCGTTCAAGCTCACCGGCCGGCGCATCTTCAGGTGCGCGCCGATCCACCATCACTTCCAGTTCATGAAGTGGTCGGAGACGCGCATCGTGCGCAGCTTCTGGCTGGCCGGCGTGGCCTGCGCCGCGCTCGGCCTCGCGCTGATGCTCGCTGTCTGATTCACCTTCAACTGTTCGCTGCGACCCCGCCGTGTGATGCCTGACGAACCGCGCAACCTGATGCAGAGCATTCACGACGCCGACACGGTGGTGCTGCGCACTGATGATGACGACGCACCCGAAACGGACGACGACCAGGCGAGCCGGGGACGTCAGTCCCCGGAGGGGAATGATGGTGAAGCTCATGACGTCACCCGCGACGCTCACACCAGTTCCCCTCCGGG
>JBFWQT010000633.1:0-3837 GCA_050249295.1 Planctomycetota bacterium | reverse complement strand
CGACCCTTCCTGCCACCCGGCCCTCCGCCCCGGCCGGCGCGCTTGCCCGCTATCTTGTGGCCGCCATGCTGAGCATCGCGCTGGTGGCGTTCGTCGGTGGCGCATCGCTCGCGCAGGATCCGCCGACCACGCCAGCGCCGGCCACCAACGACAACGCGCCCGCCCCCGGCCCGTCGACCAGCAATGCCCCGGCCGAGCGCAGCAAGCCGGGCAGCGATCCGATCATCCGCTCACGGCCGAAGCACATCAACGCCGCCACCGAACAGGCCATCCAGGACGGCCTGCGCGCGCTCGCGCTGATGCAGGGCGGCGACGGCGCGTGGCGCTCGGAAGGCGCGACCGGCGGCTACCCCTGCACCATGACCGGCATTGCCGGCCTGGCCCTGCTCGCCGGCGGACACAGCCCCACGCGCGGCGAGTACGCGCCACAGTTGCGCCGCGCGATCCGCTTCCTGCTCAAGTCGGTCGATCACGACGGCGTGATCTCGGCCGACGGTGAGGGCCGCAGCATGTACGGCCACGGCTTCGGCACGCTGTTCCTCGCCGAGGTCTACGGCATGAGCGGCGACGCCGCGACCACGAAGGAGATCGGCACCGTGCTGGCCAAGGCTGTCCAGCTCATCGGCCAGTCGCAGAGCAAGGCCGGCGGCTGGTACTACTCGCCCGGCAGCGGCGAGGACGAAGGCAGCGTGACCGTCACGCAGCTGCAGGCGCTCCGTGCCTGCAAGAACGCCGGCATCGTGGTGCCCGACTCGGTTTTCAAGCGCGCCATCGAGTACCTCGGCAAGTGCCAGATGCGCGACGGCGGCATCTCCTATCGCCTCGGCATGACCGGCAGCCGTCCGCCAATCACGGCCGCGGCCGTCGCGACGATCTTCTACGCCGGCAAGTACGACGACCCGGTGGCGACGAAGGCGCTGGCGTACTGCCGCCGCTACATGGGCCCGGACTGGAACCAGGGCCACTACTGGTACACGCACTTCTACCTCGCGCAGGCCTACTACCAGGCCAGCGCGCAGGACTGGGACAAGTACTTTCCGAGCATGCGCGACCAGATCGTCGGTTCGCAGCTGCCCGGCGGCCGGTGGCCCAACCGCGACGTGGGCTCGCTGTTCTCGTCGGCGGTGGCGTTGATCATCCTCCAGCTGCCGTACCAGAACCTGCCGGTTTACCAGCGCTGATTCCGGGCGAGCTTCCCACAGACCGGAACCGTGCAGATCGGATTCGATGCAGCCAGCCCGACGCGCAGGCGAAGCCGGAGCGAGGGTCGGGAAGTGGGTTGCGAGGCTCAACGCGGAATCGCGGCAACCTCGCTCTGGCTGCGCCTCGGCGTCTGGCGGGTCGGGCTGGCTGCACCAGTCCCGATCTGCGGATGCACGGGGGCGAGCCGCAGAAGTTGACGTGCCGGACGCGGCATCGTAGAGTCCCCGACCCGGTAAACTCCGGCCCCGCAAGCCGATCCGCACTGCATGCCGCGCACTATCGTCGTAGCTGGCAACTGGAAGATGAACAGCGACCGCGCCAGCGCCGCTGCTCTCGCCGGCGAGATTGCGACCGTGCGGCGCAGCGCACCGCCTGCCGACAAGGGGTTCGAGGTCGCCTGCATCCCGCCGTTCCCGTACCTGCACACCGTGCATGCCGCGCTGGCCGACTCCGGCGTGCGGCTCGGCGCCCAGGATATCGCGCCCGAAGGCAACGGCGCCTACACCGGCGATGTATCGGGGAAGATGCTGGCCGACTGCGGCTGCCACTACGTGATTGTCGGCCACTCCGAACGGCGCGAGTATCACGGCGAAGGCGAACCGCTGCTCTGCCGCAAGGTTGCGCGCGCGCGCGAGGCCGGGCTGACGCCGATCATCTGTGTCGGCGAGCCGCTGCAGGTCCGCCAGCGCGGCAGCCAGGAGAGTTTTGTCAAGGAGCAGGTGCTCGGCCTGTTCACCGATCTGGCCGCGGAGACCCCGGTCTGGACCGGCTTCGTGGTGGCCTACGAGCCGATCTGGGCGATCGGCACCGGCGAGGTGGCAACACCGGCGCAGGCGCAGGCCATGTGCAAGATGATCCGCGGCGTGCTGGCCGGCTTGCACGCGCCGTGGGCCGAGCGCCCGGTGCTGTACGGCGGATCGGTCAAGGCCGACAACGCCGCCGAACTGATTGTTGAGCCCGACGTGGACGGTTTCCTCGTCGGCGGGGCCAGCCTCAAGGGGCCCGACTTCAGCGAGATCATCCGCAAGTCGGCCGCGCATCACGGCGGCTGACGGAACACAAGACACCGCAAGACACCGCAAGACACGCAAGACAACGCAGGGCACGCAGAGAACGAGAACGTCATGGGATTCATCATCGGTCTGCTCTACATCATCTTCACCATCTCGGCGATTCTGCTGATCCTGATGGTGCTGTTCCGTCCCACCGAGGGCAGCGGCCTGTCTGGCGCCTTCGGCGGCATGGGCGGCGACACCGCGTTCGGCGTGAAGGCCACGCAAGTGATCGACAAGGCGGTGATGATCGTGGCGGGCACGTTCATTGTGCTGGCCGTGATCCTCGCGGTGCTGAAGAAGCAGTACAGCAAGACCGGCGGCGAGGACGACTCCACCAGCCGGATCGTCGCGCCCTACGAGCCGGGCAACCACGACGCCTGATCGGCGCTCCGGAACACACCCCATGACCGCAGCCAGCAGCAGCAGCAAGCCGTTCGCCGTTTCGTCGATGACCGGATTCGGCATGGCCCGCGGCGTGCTGATGGGGGTAGCCGGCACCGACGACAACACGGCACCCGAGCTCGAGGTGTCGATCCGCACGGTCAACCATCGGTACTTCAAGTCCACGATCCGTCTGCCCGACCTGCTGCTCCCGTTCGAGCGCGAGGTCGAGCAGGAGTTGCGCGCCGGCCTGCGTCGTGGCGCGATCGTCTGCGCGATCCGCGTGCACAGCGGCAGCGCCGAGGGTGCGCCGCAGCTCGACGTCGCCCGCGCGCGCGAGCTCGCGCGGCAGTTGTTGCAGCTCGCGGCCGAGCTCACGTTGCACCCGCCGGACCTGGCGACGATTGCCACCCTGCCCGGCGTGGTCACCACGAGTGGCGCCGCCGACCTGGACGACGACGTCGCGCGCGAGAGTCTGGTTGCGCTGGTGAAGTCCGCGGTGGAGTCCAACCAGCAGATGCGCCGGGTGGAGGGTGTGGCCCTGGCTGAGGACATGGCCGCGCGACTGAAGCTGGTGGCCGACTGGTCACGCGAGGTCGGCGAGCGCTCGCCGCAGGTGACGGCCGAGTACCGCCAGAAGTTGCACGAGCGCATCAACGAGTTGCTCAAGGACGGCCCCGGCCGCGTGACCGAGGCTGATCTCGCGCGCGAGGTGGCGATGTTCGCGGATCGCGCCGACATCACCGAAGAGGTGACACGCATGCTGCACCACGTCAGCCAGTTCGAGGCGGCGCTGCGCAAGAGCAGCGAGGTCGGCCGCCAGCTGGATTTCATGGCGCAGGAGATGCTGCGCGAGGCCAACACCATGGGCAGCAAGTGCAACGACGCCGCGATCTCGTCGATGGTGATCGCGATGAAGGCCGAGATCGAGAAGATCAAGGAGCAGGTGCAGAACATCGAGTAGTGATGGGCGGGCCAGTGGGACTACTCGATCGCGATCTGAGCGGCGCGCGCAGCAGAGCCGCGCGCGCAGCAAGCGGCCACCGTGACCCGGGTGCTCATGCTGCGGCGATCCACCGGTGGTCAGTTGTGCGCGATCCGAGGTCGCACGCCCCACCACCCGGGGCCGCTCCTTGCGGTGTGAGGTCGAAATCCATCCAGGCAGTTCCAGGTGTCCATCAAGGTCCTGGCGAGCCGG
>JBFWQT010000632.1:0-3838 GCA_050249295.1 Planctomycetota bacterium | reverse complement strand
CCCCTTGCCCCCTTCACCCCTTCCCCCATTGCCCCCTTCACCCCTTGCCCTTGCCCTTGCCCTTGCCCCCTTCACCCCTTGCCCTTGCCCCGGTCACGTACTGGCGAGCCGGGGACGTGAGTCCCCGGAGGGGGACAGCGAGAGCCTGGTGACCCCGCTCAGGGTCTGCGATTCACCCCTCCGGGGACTTACGTCCCCCGGCTCGCCTGAAATACGGGGTCCGTAACTCGACGCCTTCGCGAAGGAACGGTGTTGCGGGCAAGGGCAAGGGCAAGGGCAAGGGCAAGGGCAAGGGCAAGGGCAAGGGCAAGGGGTGAAGGGGGCAAGGGCAAGGGGTGAAGGGGGCAAGGGCAAGGGTGAACGGGGGTGGTGCGCGGGGGATGCACGAACGCCGCCCTTGCGGTAGAATGCGCGTTCGCATTGCCACCGATCCCCCCCCGACGGGTGGCGCGGGCCACACCGAATGGAAATCAAACGCGGCATCCCGGTCTCACCTGGCGTGGTGATTGCCGAGGCATTCGTCCTCGACACGGAGGAATTCCGCATCCCGCGGCGCTTCCGCGACGGCGACTCATCCACCGAGATCACCCGCTTCCTGGCGGCCCGCGAAGCCAGCATCGAAGAACTGACCGGCGTGCGCGACCGCATCGCCGACGACGGCCAGCGCGATCACGTGGCGATGATCTTCGAGACCCACCAGTTGATCCTCAAGGATCCGGTGCTGGCCGAGGACGTGAAGCGCCGCATCGAGGCCGACGGCATGACGGCCGAGTACGCCGTCACGCGCACGTTCCGCCACTACAAGAAGCTGCTGCGCGACCTCGAGAACAACACGTTTGTCCACCGCGCACCCGACTTCGCCGACATCGAGAAGCGCCTGCTCTCCAACCTGCTGGGCTCCAGCCGCGAAGGCGTGACCAGCCTGGCCGGCGAGGTCGTCATTGTCGCGCACGACCTCACGCCGAGCCAGACGGCCGAGCTCGATCGCGAGCACGTCGTGGGCATCGCCACCGACGTCGGCGGCCCGACCAGCCACACGGCGATCCTCGCCCAGGCGCTCGGCATTCCCGCCGTCATCGGCCTCGGCGACATCAGCGAGGAAGTGGCCGGCGGCGACCTGCTGATTCTCGACGGCACGCGCGGCCTGATGGTGATCAACCCCGACCCCGGCACGCTGCAGCGCTACGAGGCGCGCCGGATGGAGGCCCGCGTCAGTCGCGAGCGCCTGATCGCCGAGACGCGCGAGCTGCCGTGCCAGACCGTCGACGGCGAGAAGATCTCGCTGCACGCCAACATCGAGTTCGTCGAGGAGATCGACCTCGCGCTCAAGCTCGGCGCCGACGGCGTCGGCCTGTTCCGCACCGAGTTCATCTACTCGGCCAACCGCGCGCAGCCGACCGAGCAGGATCACCTCGACCACTATCTGCGCGCGCTGCGCAACCTCGGCAAGCGCCCGCTGGTGATCCGCACGATGGACTTCGGCGCCGACAAGTTCGGCCGCGAGCTGGGCCTGTCGGAGGAAGCGAATCCGTTCCTCGGCGTGCGCAGCATCCGCCTCTCGCTGCGGCACGATCACCTGTTCCGCACGCAGCTGCGCGCGATCCTGCGCGCGTCCGACTTCGGCGATGTGCGCGTGATGTTCCCGATGGTGAGCAACCTGGCCGAGCTGCGCGAGGCGCGTCAGATCGTCGACGAGGTCAAGCAGGAGCTCAAGCGCGACGGGCAGAAGTTCAACCCCGATCTGCCGGTCGGGATCATGGTCGAGGTGCCGGCCGTGGCGATCATGGCGGACCGCTTCGCGCGCGAGGTCGACTTCTTCAGCATCGGCACGAACGACCTGATCCAGTACACGCTGGCGGTCGACCGTACGAACCCGGACATCGCCGACCTCTACCAATCGGACCATCCGGCCGTGCTCTCGCTGATTTCCAACGTGGTGCGCGCCGCTCATGACGCCGACATCGGCTGCAGCCTGTGCGGCGAGATGGCCGGCGACCCGCGCTACGCGGCGATCCTGATCGGCCTCGGCCTGCGCAGTGTCAGCGTCAGCCCGAGCCTGATTCCGTCGCTGAAGAAGACGGTGCGCACGATCCACACCGCCTCGGCCCAGCAGGAGGCGATCAAGGCCCTCAGCGGCTCCGCCCCCGGCATGCGCCGCGAGGCCTGAACGCTGGCGCGGCGGCAACGAACGACGGCGCCCGGTACCAGAACGCCCACGAATTCCGGGGGCACGCGGCCGGCACGGCTTGCCGGCACCGGCCGTCGCGTTCTATCCTCAATGGTCGGGACGCGAGCTGTTGCCGCGCCCGAATCGACACGCCACGACACGCTGCCACCATGCCCACCACCGCTGATTCGCCCGCGACCGAAACGACATCCGGCACGACCACCATGCGCGCACTGACCGTCGATGTGCAGCGCGACCCGTGGGACCAGACCACCGGCATGGTGATGCGCGATGTGCCGCGACCCACACTCGACGAAGCCAGCGACCCCACCGACAGCGAAGCCGTGCTGATCCGCGTGATCTATGCCGGCTTCTGCGGCAGCGATCGCGGCATCTGGTGGCGCAAGTCGTTCAAGGACATGATCCACGACTCGCTGGCGATGGAAGGCGCGACGACCCGCACCATCGGCCACGAGATTGCCGGCGAGATCGTCGACGCCGGCCGCATCGCGCAGCAGCGCTGGGGCATGAAGCCCGGCCGCATCGTCAGCACCGAGAGCCACATCATCTGCGGCAAGTGCTACCAGTGCCGACTCGGCGACACGCACGTCTGCGCCAACGACAAGATCATCGGCATCTCGACCAACGGCGGGTTCGCCGAGTACATCAAGCTGCCCGCCAGCGTGCTGTGGCCGACCGACATCACCAAGGTGCGGCTCGAAGTGGCCGCGCTGCAGGAGCCGTTCGGCAACGCGGTGCACTGCTGCCAGGTTGCCGACCTGCGCGGCCGCACGGTGGTGATTGTGGGCACCGGCACGATCGGGCTGTTCACGGTGCTGGCCGCGAAGGCGCTTGGCGCGGCCTGCGTGATCGGCCTCGACCCGTTGCCGCGCCACCTCGAGATGGCGAAGAAGCTCGGCGCCGACGAGGTGATTCCGATCGACCTCAAGCGCGCGCCGGTCGACCCGTCGAAGCCGTGGAAGGCCGATCCGCAGCTGGTGAAGCAGGTGCTCGAGCTGACCCGGGGCCGCGGCGCCGACGTGGCGATTGAGATGGCCGGCAGCAACCAGAGCCTGAACAACGCGATCAAGATGACGCGGCGCGGCGGCACCACGATCCTGTTCGGCCTGCGCAACGACGACTTTGTGATCGAGGACTACCACCGCGTGATCATGAACGGCCTGAAGCTGCACAGCGTGATCGGCCGTCGCATCTTCGACACGTGGACGCTGACGCAGAGCCTGCTGGAGAACCCCGGCACCGGCATCGCGCAGGCGATCTGGGATGTGATCCTCAACGGCGGCGATGGCCCGGTCGTGGACTTCGATTCATTCGAGCCGGCCGCGTTCGAGAAGGTGTTGCGCGAGTGGCCGAAGGCGGTGCTGCGCATCGGCAAGCCGTAGTGGTGTTGCGCGAGCCCCTCCGGAAGCCTGCGTAGCAGGCGGCTCTTGCGTTAGCCCCGGGTGCAGCGCGCAGCGCGCAACCCGGGGTCACGAGCGCGCACAATTCCCTCCGGAGCCTGCGAAGCAGGCGGCTCTTGCGTTAGCCCCGGGTGGAGCGCGCAGCGCGGAACCCGGGGGCCGGATGACGCACAATTCCCTCCGGAGCCTGCGCAGCAGGCGGCTCGCATGTGGGTGTGCCGCCTGCGAGCCGCCTGCTGCGCAGGCTCCG
>JBFWQT010000631.1:0-3846 GCA_050249295.1 Planctomycetota bacterium | reverse complement strand
GGCGATGGCATTGCCTGGATCGCGATGGAGTACACCTCGCGCGGCAGCCTTGGCGCCTTGCTGCGCCATTCGAAGCAGCTCGCGGAGCACGACGCGCGGCCGATCTTCGAGCAGATCCTGGCTGGCCACCTGGCTGCTCGTGCTGCTCGTCGCGGCCATCATCGCGGCGCTGGTAGCCGTGGGCTTCCTGTTTGTGGGCGCCCGCGGCGGGAGTGGAATGATGCCGATGCCCGGCCCGCCCGCGCCGATGCCGCACAGCCCGTTCCCCGAGGATCCGGACGACCACACCACCCCGCACATCACGCCCGCCATGGACATCCGCACCGAGACCATCGACTACGATCATGACGGCACGACGCTGGAAGGCTACCTCGCGTACGACGCGTCATCCGATGTGGTGCGCCCCGGCATCGTGATCGTCCACGCCTGGATGGGCCTCGACGACAACGCGCGCGATCGTGCACGCCAGCTCGCACAGCTCGGCTACGTGGCGTTCTGCGCCGACATCTACGGCAAGGGCGTGCGCCCCGCGACCCGCGAGGAAGCCTCGGCGCAGGCCGGGAAGTATCGCGCCGATCGTGCGCTGCTGCGCGGCCGGGCCAATGCGGCGGTGACGTGGCTGCGCAGCCATGCACTGTGCGACAACGATCGCATCGCCGCGATCGGCTACTGCTTCGGCGGTGGCACCGTACTCGAACTCGCGCGCAGCGGTTGCGACATCCGCGGCGTGGTGAGCTTCCACGGCAACCTCGACACGCCGAACCCGGCCGACGCGAAGCAGATCAAGGCGGCGGTGCTGGTCTGCCACGGCGCCGAGGACAAGGGCGTGACGCAGGAGCGCGTGACCGACTTCATCGCCGAGATGCGCGCCGCCGGCGACGGCGTGGACTGGCAACTCGTGCAGTACGGCAGCGCGGTGCACGGCTTCACGCACGTCGACACGCCGGCCTACAACGAGAAGGCCGAGCGCCGGTCGTGGGAGTTGATGCTCGACTTCTTCGAAGACGTGCTGCGCTGAGCGCCGCGCCGGATGTGGAAACGCGAACGGATGCGGCAGCCGGACTTCCAGCTGCCGCATCCGCTGTTGTTGTGGTTCAGCTGAACCGCGGGCGGATCAGTTGTCGGTCGCGCCAGCCGGCTTCACGACTTCGTAGAGCTCCGGCATGTCCGACGCCTTGATTGCCAGCGCCAGGAACTCCTTGCGGTCCGGGTCGTCACCGGCCGTGCGCCGCGCGATGTCGATCAGCCGGTCGAGCGTGGCGCGTTCCACGTTCTGGCTGCGCTTCATCAGCTGCGCGAACCAGGCCACGGCCGTGGCGAACTGGAACGACGGCGACGCATCGGCGAACGCGCCGCTGATCCGGCTCATCGGCAGCGACACGCTCATCTCGGTCGCCTCGTCCTGGCTCGTCGAGTCCGGCTTCTTGTAGCGCAGCCGGACGGTGGCCAGCGGCTGGTCGGTGTCGGTCTCCGCGTTCGGCATCAACTCCGCTTCGTAGAGCGCCGTCACGCTGTGGCCGGCACCGAGTTCGCCGGCGTCTACCGCGTCGTTGCGGAAGTCCTGGTCGGCGATGTCGCGATTCTCGTAGCCGATCAGCCGGTAGCGCTTCACCGCGTCGTTGGAGAACTCGACCTGGATCTTCACGTCCTGCGCGATCACCTGCAGCATGCCGACGACCTTCTCGCCCATCGCCCGCACGGCCTCGCCGGGGCTGTCGATGTAGGCATGATTGCCGTTGCCCTTGTTGGCGAGCTGCTCGACGGTCGCATCGTTGATGTTGCCGCGGCCGAACAGGAAGGTGCTCAGGCCGACTCCGTGGTCGCGCTGCGCCGCCACCTCGTTGACCAGCGCATCGCCGGTGAGGCCGACGTTGAAGTCACCGTCGGTGCAGAGCACGACGCGATTGATGCCGTCCTTGAGGTAGTGCTCGCGCGCCATCTTGTACGCGGTGCGGATACCGGCGGCACCCGCCGTGCCACCGCCGCTCTGCAGGCCGTTGATGATGTTGCGCACGAAGCCGCGCTCGCGCACGCGGGTCGGCTGCATCAGCACGGCCTCGCGACCGGCGTACACCACGATGCCCAGCGTGTCGCGGCTGTCGAGCCGTTCGAGCAGCTGCTCCAGCGCATGCTTGACCAGCGGCAGGCGGCCGCCCATCGAGCCGCTGACGTCGATCAGGAACACCAGGTTGCACGGCTTGCGTTCGGCCGACGGCACCTCGTAGCCCTTGATCGCCACGCGCACGAGCTTGCGCCCGGCCGTGTACGGCGAGTCGGCCGCTTCGAGATGCACCGCGAACGGATGCGAGCCCTTCGCCGGCGGCTCGTAGTCGTAGTCGAAGTAGTTGACGTACTCCTCTGGCCGGACCGACGCCGGCGCGGGCAGTTTGTTGCCGACGAGGATGTCACTGCGCATCAGCGTGTAGCTGGCGGTATCCACGTCGATGGCGAACGTCGAGAGCGAGTCTTTCGACGTGTCGGTCCACGGGTTCTCGCCGTAGTTCTTGAACCTCTCGGTGCCGGGGTACTCGGCGTGGCCGTCCATCACCGGGCCGTTGGGTTTGCCCGCGGGCGGCGGAGCCATGACCGGCGGGCCAGGCGCGGCAGTGTGGGGGCGGCCGGCGAGAACAATCTCGGGGGCGGCACCGGCGTTGGCCGCGTAGCGCGCGGACGGGCTGCTGCGGCTGACCTCAGTGGTGCGGGAATCCACACCGGCGTTGGAGGCCGTCTCGGTCTGGCTGGCACACGCCGACAGCGCGAAGCTGACAGCGAGGCCGAGGGCAATTGCGAACAGGGTCGGGCGGATCTTCGTCATCGAAATGCACTCCACGGATCGTGTGGGACGTCCGGGTTGCGTGAACGGGGGTACAGATACCTAACGTGCTGGAAGCCGCTCTGGCCGCTGTTTTGTCGAATTTCCGTGCATCTGCGAGCGGCCCGATTTGTTCACGCGAGCTGCAGAAAAACGCACCGGCAATTCGCACCCGCCACCCGCGCTGCCGGCATGCCGGTCGTGCCAGATTCGCCAGATTTTCCAAGCGGACGGCCGGCGCGATCCGTTAGACATGCGTTGAACCTCATGCCCGCGGTCCGTCCGTAGTCGAGGCAGCGAATGGCGCGAACCCGCAAGACCGCGCAGCCCGGATCCGCTCCAGCAGCGGCGCAACCGGCCGTCGAAGGCGTGGAAGGCGAGGAGGCGAACCTGATCGTTCGCTACCGCAACGGCGACCGCGAGGCCTTCGACGAGCTGTGGGCGCGCTACGCCAGCGCTGTGTTCAACTTTGTCGTGCGCCTCGTGGGCAACGCGGCCGACGCCGAGGAAGTGGTGCAGGAGACGTTCCTGCGCATCCATCGTGCCGCGGCCGGCTACAAGCCGAAGGCCAAGGCGCTGACGTGGATCCTGCAGATCTCGCGCAACCTCTGCCTCGACCACTTCAAGCGCCAGTCGCTGCGCCAGCACCAGTCGCTCAACATTGTCACCGGCGACGAGACCTCCGGCGGCACGCTCGGCGACCTGCTGCCCGACAGCGAGGCCGTTGCGCCGCACCAGTCGATGCTCGCCACCGAGGACCGCGAGCTGCTGCAGCAGGGCATCGCGCGGCTCAGCGAGAAGAAGCGCGAGGCGCTGGTGCTGCGCCTGTGGCACGAGTTGCCCTACGAGGAAATCGCAGTGATCGTCGACGCGCCGAGCGGCACCGTGAAGTACCGCGTGCACGAAGCAATCAAGGACCTCCGCGAAATGCTGGAAAAAACGTCCAACTTCCGGCCTTGAGCGCAGTTTCCATGGATAGCTGAAGCGTCCGCTACCGCGGCTGTCCTGATGAACGCCTCTCCCAACCATCACCA
>JBFWQT010000630.1:0-3866 GCA_050249295.1 Planctomycetota bacterium | reverse complement strand
GAGATTGATCCACGCGCGTTCGCTGTTCGCGTCGATCGCCAGCGACGCGCGGAAATCGTCGAGCGCACCCGCGCGATCGCCGGTGTCGAGCCGGGCCACGCCGCGGTTGTAGAGCGCGGTGTCGTCACGCGGATCGAGCCGGATCGCCTCGTTGAAGTCGGCGATCGCCGCGGCGTACTGCTTGAGGTCGGAGCGCACGCAACCGCGCTCGCCCCACGCCTTGCCGCGGTCGGGATGCCAGCGCACCGCCTGCTCGGCATGCTCGAGCGCCTCCTCGTAGCGATGCATGGCGCGCAGCGTGATCGACATGCCGACGTGCGCGGCGAGCGAGCGCGCGTCGATCGTCAGCGCCGTGCGGAACTCGTCGAGCGCGGCCGTGTACTGGCTGCGCATGCGCAGCGCGGTGCCGCGATTGGTGTAGATCTCGATCAGGCCCGGCTCGATGGCCGCGGCGCGCGCCCAGTCGGCCATCGCCTCGGCGTGCCGGCCGCGACGGAAGTGCAGGTTGCCCCGATTGAGCAGCGTGATCACCGAGTCGGGGTTGGCGGCGAGCGCGGCATCGAAGTCGGCCATCGCGTCGCTGTCGTGGCCCGCGTCGATGAGCTGGTTGGCGCGCACATTGCGCGCGCGGGTGTTCGCCGGGTCGAGCGCGATGGCGGCATCCAGGCACTCGCGCGATCGAGCGAGGTCCCCGCCGCGCTCGTGCAGCAGCGCGAGGTAGAACCAGTCGTCGCTGCGGATCGGCACCTGCTCGCCGAACTCGGCGTGCGCGGCGACCAGCGCCTCCAGCGCCTTGATCGTGCGGGCCGTACGCTCGTCGCCGAGGCCGGTGAGGAAGTCGTCGTCGCTGCGGCCGGTGGCGCGCGCCTGCTTGTAGAGCCGGTCAAACTCATCGAGCGCCGCGTCGCGATTGCGCTGCAGCTGGCCGCCGAGGCGGGAGACCAGCGCGTCGATCTCGCCGCGTTGCGCCAGCGCAAGCAGCTCGGCCTCGCGTCGTTGCTGCGCCTCCTCGGCGGTCTGGCGTTGCGCGGCCTCGGCCTGCGCTGCCGCCTGCAGGCGCGACTGCTCGCTGATCAGCATCCCGATGAGGCCGAGCAGCAGCGCGACGCCGGTGGCCGCGGCACCCTGCACGAAGCCGCGGTGCCGCGATGCCCACTTGGCGAGCCGCTGCCACGGCGTGTAGCGCGCGGCCGAGACCAGCTGCCCGGCCAGCCAGCGCTCGACGTCGGCCTGCATCGCGGCCACGGTCTCGTAGCGGTCGCGCCGGCGACGGGCCATCGCGCGCATCACAATCGCGTCGAGCTCGCGCGGCACGTGCGCACGCGGCACCCGGCGCGAAGGCGCGACCAGGCGATGCTCGATCACCTCCTGCAGTTGCGCCGTGGCCTCGCGCGCCGTGACTGGCAGCTCGTTGGTCAGCACGGTGTAGAGGATGCCGCCGAGCGCGTGGATGTCGGCGCCTTCGTCCAGCTGGTTGATGCTGCCGGTGGCCTGTTCGGGCGGCATGTAGGCCGGAGTGCCCACGACCATGCCCTGCAGCGTCACGGCCGTGCCGCTCGCGCGCGGCGAGCTGCCATGCGGCGCGGTCGTCGTCGTGGCCGGTGGGTCGTCGTCGTCGCGGCCGGCAAGCGGGCGGGCCAGTCCCCAGTCCATCACCAGCACCTCGCCGAACTCGCCGACCATCACGTTGTCGGGCTTGAGGTCGCGATGCATGAACCCGCGGCTGTGCGCATACGCGACCGCATCGCAGACCCGCAGCCAGATCGCGATCAGCCGTCGGCGCGCCGCGTCGTCGGGAACGGCCGGGCCGAACTCGTCGCGGATCACCTGCGTGAGCGTGCGCCCGCTGACCAGCTTCATGGCGATGAACGGCCGGCCGTTGGCGTCCTCGCCGAGCTCGTGCACGGGCACAATGTTGGGGTGCTGCAGCTGCCCCGTGATCTGCGCCTCGGCCAGGAACCGCTGGCGCGCAATCGGGTCGTCGGCCCGCTGCAGCCACTTCACCGCCAGCTCGCGCTGCAGCCGCGTGTCGGTGGCGGCGTGCACCACGCCCATTCCGCCGCGGCCGATCTCGTCGCCGAGCGCAAAGTGCCCGACGTTGCCGTCGCCCGCGGCCGTGTTGCCACCACCCGCCGGCTGCGAACGTGGCGGCCGCAGGTCGCGCCGGGTCGGCACGGTCTGGCCCCGCGTGCGGCCCGGCAACGTGCGCGGCAGGTCCTCGTTGCGACCATCACGAGCGGGATCCGGAAGTCGTGGCGGCTTCACGCAGCACCGGGAACGAGTGGCGGATTGCCACCATGCTACCCGCCGCGCGCCACCGCGACGGGGCGCAATTGTTGACAGATACGCCATGCGCTTCTATTAATCCGCGCTCAATGGCCTGCGGTTGACCTTGCTTGCGTTCGCGGTCCACCCCGCACGCAGCTCCGCCACGGCCGACGCCGGACCGCCCGTTCACCTGCACGGCACCCTTCGCGAATGGCCAAGTCGTCCCGCTTCCCGCGCATCGTGCCGCGCCTCCCGCGCGGCGATGAACTCTACGACCTGCTGGTTGCCGACCGGCATCTCTCGACGATCTGCGAGAAGCTGAAGGTCCTGAAGTTCATCACGCCGGTCAACACGCGCGAGGTGCGCGAGGCGTTCCTGGCCGGCGAGGTCACGTCGGGCGATCCGGAGTTCATGTACCGGCACGACGACGAGGACTTCGACGACCTGAAGTCGCAGCTGCACGGCGTGCCGATCCGCTCCGACAGCGAACTGGGCCACGTCTTCCGGCGCAAGCGCGACGAGCTGCACGACGTGCTGACGATGCTGCAGGCGCGCGGCACCAGCGAGTTCCGCGAGCGCAGCCGGCTGCTCTACGGGACGACCTCGCGCGAAGAGCTGCAGGCGATCAACGTGTGGCTGAAGCTGCCGCTCGATCCGCCGCCGGGGCCCGACGCGCAACGCTCGGCGCGCGACTGCTGCCAGTTCCTGCGCAGCCAGCTCTCGCGCGACCGCCTGCACGCCACGATCCGCATGCGCTGGGGCCTGAGCAGCTCGGCCGCCGCCGGCGAGACCAGCATTGCCGTGCGCAACGATGCCACGTTCAGCGCGCTCGAGATGGAACGCATCTACGTGCACGAGGCCGAGACGCACATCCTGCGCTACCGCAACGGCGAGCGGCAGCCGTTCCGCAGCCTGTTCTATCACGGCTTCCCGCGGCACTCCGACAAGCCCGGCAACTACCTGCACACCGAGGAAGGCCTCGCCACGCTGCAGGAGGAGTTCGCCGGCGTGCTGACCAACGACCGCCGCCGTCACCTCGCGTTGCGCGCCGTTGCGGTGTACCTGATGGACACCGAGGGGCTGACCTTCGGCGAGGTGTTCGAGGCGTTGCGCGACGAGTACGAGTGCGACCCCGACACGTCGTTCAGCATCTGCGAGCGCACGTTCCGCGGTGGCGGCTACACCAAGGACCACATCTACTACGACGGCTACATCCGCGTGCGCGAGGCCGTGATCAGCGGCGGTCTCGACCTCAACCTGCTGCTGCTCGGCAAGGTCGGCCTCGACTGGATTGACCTCGTCGCCGACCTGTGGCGCGGCGGGCAGGGCATCCTCAATGCGCCGCGCCATCTGCCGAGGTGGCTGCGCCGCGTGATTGCCGGCCGCAACGAGGTCAGCGAGGGCAGCGGCGAGTCGGACGTCAGTGGTGACACCGACGACGACACCGGCATGGAGAGCGGCATCGCCGCGGCCGCCGCCGATCAGCCGCTGGTGTTGCGCCCCGGCGACCTCGAGTGGTTGACGAGCAATCCGTCGCACTCGATCCGTCGCGCGGCGTTGCATACCCCCGTGGATGGCGAGTCCGAGAACATGGTGAG
>JBFWQT010000629.1:0-3880 GCA_050249295.1 Planctomycetota bacterium | reverse complement strand
CCCCGGGGGGGCGGCCCTGCAGTCGCCCGGGGCGTGTGCCCCGGGACGACCGGGCGAGCCGTTGCAACGTCCCCTTCTTCCTGCCGGAGCCCCGGAGGGGCGGCCCAAGGATCGCCGGGTGTCTTGGGCCGCCCCTCCGGGGCTCCGGCAGGAAGAAGAAGCAGACAATGAGAATTGCTCGCTCGCCATCCCGGGGCTCACGCCCCGGGCTACTGCAGGGGCGCCCCTCCGGGGCTCCGGAGGCGCATCGTGCTGACTCAACGACATTCGGGCTTACACGGCACCCGCGTTCACGATTGGATCTTTGATCCCACTCCTCAATCGTCGCGGCGCCACGCGATCGTCTCATCAAGCTCATCCCGTTCGGGCACCAGGTCCAGCCCGGCCGTCGAGAGCAACTGCACCACGCGCGCGGCGAGCGAGCGGGCCTCGTCCAGCGTCAACAGATGGCCGAGCACGGCGCGTCCGCCGGGGAACGCAATCGTCACGTAGTAGCTGCCCGGCCGCTGGCCCTGCATGGTCTCCACCGAGCGGATGTCCTCGATCTCGACACCGCGCTCGAGCTTCTCGCGGCCGCCGTACGTCATGCCGTGCACGAGCATCACGCGGCCGTCCGCGTGGCGCTCGGCACGCACCACCAGCCCGCCGGCGGCCTCCAGCGCGAAGTTGAACGCCACGTCACGCCACGAGCCGGCCTCGCGATGGATCATGCGCACGATGCACGCCGCGCCGACCACGAACACGAACGACGCGAGCGTGGTGATGAACGGCATCTGCCGCATCTGCAGCAGGTTGTTCAGGCCGAGCGCCACAAACAGCGCGAGCGTGCCCATGCAGCCCAGCGCGCACCCCAGCGAGGCACGAGCGGCCCGCGGGTCACGTGGCACATGCAGTGCGGCGATGGTTTCGGGTGCTGCCATGAAGGCCTCCCCCATCAACGGATGATCTTGCGTGCGTACGTACCGACGAACAACGTCATCAGGAACACACCGAGGAAGGCTTCTATTGCCACAATGAACTTTACCCAGCCGTCGAAGTTCGGGTGCACGTCGCCGAAGCCCATGGTGGTGAACGCCATGAACGAGAAGTAGGTGTTCTTGAACAGCCGGCTGACCACGCTCTGGTTCTCCCAGCCGACCAGCACGCCGTTCTCGTAGGTGCCGGTGAACTCGTCGCCCGACCACACCAGCGGTTCGCCCATCAGGTCGGCGGCTGTGTAGAACAGGCCGAAGCACGCGATCATCAGCAGCGCGAGGAAGAACGTGCGGTTCGGGTTGGTGCCGTACTCGGTGAACCAGTCGAAGATCACCATCTCGATCGTGCTCTTCACGCGCATCCAGCGCTTGTTGTTCTCCGAGGCCTCGACCTTCGGTTCGGGGCCGGTGCCGTCAATGCGCTGCAGCAGGGCCCGGCGCTGGGCCCGCTTGAAGCAGGCGTGCGCCCAGTCTTCCTCGTCGAGCTTGCCGCGCCGCGAGAACGACGCCTTGAGCAGCGTGTACTCCTCGCGCTGCTCGGCCGGCGGCTTCTTCGTGCCGTCGCGCAGCTCGCAATCAATCGCATTCTCGATCTGCCAGCGTTCGACGATCAGGCAGTCGAGTTGCGCACCCGCGCATGCGAAGCGCGTGAGCCGGCAGCTGCCCAGGTCAATCGGGCCGCTGATGTTGGCCTGCTCGAGCGTGAGCAGCCCGTGGAACGTGCTCTTCGAGAAGTCGAGTTCCTGCGTGACCAGCACGTCGGAGTAGTCGGCCAGCGCCTTGAACTCGCACTCGCAGAACGAGCCCGGCTCGGCGAAGTACGCGTGGTCGAAGTCCACGGCATCGGGGAACGTCACGCCGTCGAACACGGCCGAGCGGTAGAAGTACGCGCCCGAGAACGACAGCGGCCCGCCGACCGTCGCCGCGTTGTCGAGCAGCTGGTCGCCCCAGTTGCGCCGCGCCGAGATGCCGCGGTTGAAGAGGCATTCGCCCTCGAAGCGCGCGCCGAAGAAGTCGGCACCCTTCAGCAGCTTCGCACTGAAGAAGATCGCCCACTGGCGGAAGTACCCGCGACGGAAGTCGGCAGGCTCCTGGAACTCGGCGTTGCGGAAGTCGGCCGAGTCGTGCGCCTGCGTGTCGCGGAACGACGCCATCTGCAGGAACTTCGTGTTCACGGCGCGCAGGTGGTTGCCGCACTTCATGCGGTAGCAGTTGACCGGCCCGTTGAAGACCGTGTCGGAGAACGTGACGTCGTCGTCGGTGCGCATCACCTGCAGGTCGGTCTCGCCGGCCACCTGCGACGAGCGCATCGTGAACTCGCCGGCCACGGTGGCGCGCTGCGCGTTGATGCCGGCCTCGAGCCGCACGCCGGTGAGATTCACCGAGCCGAGCGTGGCGCTGTGCAGCGTCAGTTCGCCGCCGAAGTGCGCCTTCGTCATGCTCACCTTGTCGGCGATGCGCGTGGCGCTGAGGTTGATGCCGCCGCCGAAGCGCGCGCCGTCAGCGTGCAGGTCGTTGCCGAGCCGCATGCCGGTGCCGTCGATCGGCGCGCCGAAGTCGGCCAGCGCGGCGTAGACGCTGCCGCCGATCCGCGTCTCGCGCAGGTCGAGCGGGGCCGAGGTGTGCAGCCGCTCGATATGCAGGTCGTTGTCAACGTGCGACGCCGCGATGCAGGCCGGCGCCTCGAACGACGTCGGCGGGATCACGGTTGTCTCGCGCGTCGCGTCGTCGGCGTCGGGCGGCGAGAGGCGCGCGCTGCCGGCGATGCGCGTGTTGCGCATCTCGAACTCGCCGTGGAACGCGACGCCGACCGCCGAGAAGCTCTCGATGTGGCAGCCGATGATCCGCACCGGGTGCGTGTACTTGAGCACGCGGATCTCGTCGGACTCCTCGATCTTGATCTGCTCGGGCACCTTGAAGTGGCGCGCGAGGTAGCGCGTGGTGCCGATGTCGGCCGGGCGCACCCAGTTGTCGGTCTGGTAGCCGAGGTGCAGCGCCTTCACGTGGCAACCTTCGAGCGACTCGCCGCGGATGATGCGGGCGAGGGCCTCCTCGTCGGAGATGCGGTTGAAGCGCTGGCCGTCGATGGTGACGCTCACGCCGCCGGCCCAGGGTTCGCCCCAGCCTTCGCGCGCCTTCATCTGCACGGTCTGCTCGCGCATCTGGCGCGTGTCGGCCGTGGTGTCGCCTTCGGGCCGCGGGTTGCGCGGCTCGCCCGTCGGCACGGGCGCGGACGTCGCATCATCGGTGACCGGTTCGGCATCGGGCGGAACACGCGTGCCGGTGCCGGTGTCGGGCGTGATCGCCGCGGCGCGCATCACGGGCTCGAGCTTGCCGGACTGCGTGGGCAGCAGCGTCGGCACCATCATCAGCTCGGTGTCCTTGCTGGACGACGGCATGTAGCCGGTGTCGCCGCGGCGGAAGCGGCGGACGCTGCCCTGGTGGCCGGGGTTGGGTCGCGCCGGCGGGGTCGAGCCGGAGTCGGAGTGCGGAGCGGCGTCGTCGTTCATGGCAGTGCTGGCTGGCCGTCGAACCGGGTGGAGGCGTCACCTTACACGAGCAATCGGGCGGTGCGGTACGGGGTGCGTCGAATGCGCTGCGGACAGCAAGTGGAACGCGACCGGAAATCCGGTCGCGTTCCATTTTCCCATATCGGCGAGCCGACAATGGAAAGGGCAGTCAGACTGCGAACAAGATCACTTGTTGTCGCCGGCCTTGTTGTCCATCTTGGCGGGCGTGTTGTCGCCGGTGCCCTTCTTCGGAGCCTTGTTGTCGGCACCGCCACCACAACCAACCAGAGCAGCCACGAACAGACCAGCCAGCAGCATCATCGCGAAGCGCTTCATAACCATCTCCTGGAATTCAAACGTGTTGGGTACGAACGATCAGACCGCGTCTTCCTCAGT
>JBFWQT010000628.1:0-3892 GCA_050249295.1 Planctomycetota bacterium | reverse complement strand
GAATCGAGCACCAGCGCCGACGGCTCCTGGCGCTCGGCAGTGGACAGCCAGTCGGCGAACTCGTCGAGCAGCGCACCGGCCTCGGCTGGCTTGCCGGCCAGGCGCGCCCGCACGGCCCGGCAGACCAGCGACGACGGCGTGCGCAACCCGCCGTACTCCGCGACCAGCGAGTCGTCGGCCCCCAGCAGCGTCGCGCCGCTGATCCGTACGCGGTGGATGCGCACCTCGGCATGGTTGGTGGCCACACTCTCGAGGCCGACCACCCAGTCCCGGAAGTACAGGTTCGGGCAGCCCGGCCAGATCAACTGGCGCAGCACGCGCCGCTCGTTCAGGTCGGACAACGTGAGGCGGTGCATGCCGAGCGACGCGAGGTACTCGGTGGTGAAGCGCAGCTTGCGGTCAATCAGCGTGGTGCCGGGCACGCCCATGAGGTCCCAGCGGAAGACGTTGTTCTGGCCGGTGACGCGCCCCTCGGCGAGCAGCTGCGAGTAGGTTCCGGCGGCCGGGTCCATCGGAATCATCGCCAGGTTGAACGCGGCGTCGAAGCCGAGCCCGGTGACCTCGATGTCGAACGAGACGACGAGGTCGGGGCCGTAGATGCGGATCGGGATGCCGCTGGCGCGCAGGTGCCCGCCGGCCACGAATCCGCCGCGTACGCCTTCGCGCGGCTGCGCCGTGGCCACCATGCGACGCTCCCAGTCGCCCGGCGTGTCCACCAGCGTCGGCCCCGAACTGACCACCGTCCACGGGCCATCGGGCTGCGTCGCGAAGCGCACGTGCGACGGGTCGTTGGTGATCCAGTGATCGGCCAGCGTGCCGGCCGCCTCGCCGTTGACGGTCACCCCGGTGCCGCGCACCTCGATGCCCGGCGATGTGACCAGCCGCAGCGCATTGCCGATCACGCGCTTGCGCTCGCCGATCGTGCTGCGCTGGTACGCCGTGATGGTCTGGCTGACGACCCAGCGGCCGAGCAGTTCGTCAATCTTGTCGAGGCGACCGCTGGCATGCAGGATCGTGTCGATGATGAACAGGAACTGCGGCACGTGACGCGAGTCGATCGGCAGCTTCTCGGCCATGTCGATCAGCGCGTCGGTGCGCTGTGCCTCCTGCAGTGCCTGCAACTCCAGCCACCGCAACTCGAACGCGGCGTCGCCGTCGGTGCCGGCATCGGCCATCACGCGGTGCACCTCGTTGACCGCCGCGTCAGCCTCTCCATAGAGGAGCAGCAGGCGCGCCAGCTGCAACTGCGCGTCGCCGCTGTCGAATCCGGACGAGGCCATGTCCTCGGGCAACGGCAGATTGGAGATCGCTGCCAGGTCGGACTCACGCAGCCAGCGCGTCACGCCGGCAAACGTGCGGAAGAACCCCGGCACCAGCGGCACAGCCATCGACGACGCGTAGTGCACGCGCGGGCTCTGCGGCTGCAGGATGCCGCCCTCGAACAGCAGCCAGCGCGACACACGGCGGCCGCTGATCACCAGCTGGTCAGCCAGCGCGACATCGGTCACGGCCGCGTGGGTGCCGCGCTCGAGTTCGAGCCACGGATTCTCGCCGGACGCGTTGACCGGCAGTTCCGACGAACTGCTCGGCCACTTCACCGGCAGCTCGGTCAGCTTCTGGCCGTCGTAGCGGAAGAACCGCTGGTTGGTCGGAATCGGCTCGCCAGCCGCCGTGAAGTTCTTCTGCACCCACTCCGACACCGACGGCACGATGCCGATCACCACGCCGTCGCCGGTGTCGTAGAGCTGCGGCCAAGTGTAGCCGGAACGCACCCGCGCCACCTCGCGCGGTCGGCGGTTGTCGAACTCGGTGATCGTGAAGTTCAGCGCGTGCCAGTTGCCGCGGCTGACGATCAGTTCGGCGTGCTGGTCGCCGTCGAGGTCGGCGCAGACCCAGGTGGTCAGCTCGCTGCGGTTGCCGGGGTCGTCGACGTACACCTGCGGATCGACCAGCACCGGGGCGGTGAAGCGATCCGGCGCGTCCTGGAAGAACGCGAAGATCACCGAGCGCGCGCGGTCTCCGTAGCCCAGCGGCGAGCCCACGACAAGGTCAGTCCGGCCGTCGCCGTCGAGGTCGCCGCAGGTGACGACGTGCATGTCGAGCGGCATGCGCAGCTCGGCGAGCACCTCCATGCCGACAAGGTCGCGCAGCACGGCCACGCGCCGCGCGCCGCTCGCGTCGGTCATCGTGATCCACACCTGGCCCGACGTGCCGGGGATCCACGGCAGCGTACCCTCCACGGTCAGGCCGGTGCAGCCGGGGAAGTGCGCGGCCAGTGCGTTGCGATCGTACTCGTCGGTGTTGTCCTCGCTGCAGATCAGCGGGTCGGTGCCGGGCGTGTCGGGGTACGCGAAGCGGCCGAAGTGGCGCACGCCATCCTTCACGTAGACCGGGCGGTTGTCCCACACGCCCTGCCACGGGCACTGCTCGAGCGTGACCCACACGGCCAGCCGGCGGCAGATCGCCAGCCAGTCGCGCGCTTCCTGCAGCACGCGTTCGCGCTCGGCCAGCGAGCTGCCGTCGAGCCACTGCTTGACGTCGTCGCGCAGGTCGCCAGCCGGGGTGACCAGGCGCAGCACCGCGCGCAGGGCCATCTGCGCGGCCGGAACGTCGGGCGCAAACGGCGTGGGCCGCGCCTGGGGCAGCGCCATCAGCGATGCGATCAGCCCGAGCAGCGCGCGCGGACGCAGCGCGGGGTTGTGCTTGGCGAACACCGACCACGCAAAGTGGAACTGCATCACCAGCTTGTTGACGTCGATCTCGGCGAGCGTGAGCGAGCGCTCGGCCAGCAGCAAGAAGCCCTTGCCGGCGGCCAGCGATTCGGGCTGCAGCTGGTAGCTGCGCGCAATCCACGTGACCATGCTCGCGTCCTCGGTGCGGATGCGCGAACGCAACTCGCGAGGCACCTCGGGCAGCTTGCGCACCTCGTCGCGCAGCACTGCCGCGCGGTCCGATGCGCAGCGCGCGAGCCAGAATGCGAACTCGGCGGCTTGCAGACGATTGCCGACGTCGGGCAGCCATCCGGCGCAGCGGTCGAAGATCGCCTCGACGCGTGCCAGTTCGGACGGGCTGATGCTGGCCAGCGAGGTGGTCAGCGGCGCCAGAGAGAGCAGGTCCTGCTCGCACCAGCGCAACATCGCGTCGTGCCGGGCCTCGACCACCTCCGCCGGCAGGGCCTTCGCGCGGTCGATCCATTCGGGCCGGTGGGTGGCGACCAGTTCGGCGCCAGTGACGGTGCGCAGCGAGTCGAGCGTGTTCGCTTCGAACGTCCGCGACGCCTCGATCGCGAGCTCCAGGTCGCCGCGTTCCACGCTTGCGCGGATCGCGCGAGACTCCTGCTCGGCGGCGTCGAGCGTGCGCCGGAAACTCGACAGGCTGTCCTCCAGCTGCGCGCGCGCGGCCCGCGTGGAGAGCACGATCGCCGCCACCACACCGGCCGCCGCCATCACGACGACGATTGCCGCGGCCAGTACGCCGGTGCGGTTCTGGCGCGCCCACTTGATCGCGCGCTGCGTGATCGTGTAGCGCGCCGCGGCCACCAGCTGGCCTTCCAGGTACTTGTCGATGTCCTCGGACAGCGCTGTCGCCGTCTGGTAGCGCGCGGCGCGTGACCGGCTCATCGCCTTGAGCACGACGGCTTCAAGCTCGCCCGGCACACGCAGGCCACGGCCGCGTAGCTCGGCATCTTCGTCGACCTGCTCGCGCGGCGGCAGGAACCGGCCCTCGGTCACGCGGCGCAGCATTTCCATCAGACCGCCGGCCGGAAACGCGCGCGACAGGCACAGCAGCTCGTAGAGGATCACGCCGAGCGCGTACACGTCGGTGCGGCCGTCGATGCGGTGGATCTCGCCGCGCGCCTGCTCGGGCGCCATGTACGACGGCGTGCCCATCA
>JBFWQT010000627.1:0-3896 GCA_050249295.1 Planctomycetota bacterium | reverse complement strand
CTTGTTGGTGTGGTCCATCGTCACGACCACGCGCTGCACGCCGGCCACGAGGTCCATCGCGCCGCCCATCCCTTTGACCATCTTGCCGGGGATCATCCAGTTCGCGATGTCGCCGCCTTCGGAGACCTCCATCGCGCCGAGGATGCTCAGGTTGATGTGGCCGCCGCGGATCATGGCGAAGCTGTCGGCCGAGCTGAAAAAGCTGGTGCCCTTCAGTTCGGTGACGGTCTCCTTGCCGGCGTTGATCAGGTCGGCGTCTTCCTCACCTTCGAACGGGTACGGCCCCATGCCGAGCATGCCGTTCTCGGACTGCAGCGTGACGTGCACGCCGTCCGGGATGTAGTTGGAGACGAGCGTGGGAATGCCGATGCCGAGGTTGACGTAGAACCCGTCCTGGAGTTCGGCGGCGGCGCGCTGGGCGAGCTGTTCGCGAGAAAGCGGCATGGCAATCGGTGGCTGTCGGCCTGCGTGGCGGGTGCGAAGTCGTCGCGGCAGTCTAGCTTGAGGTCGCGGTGGCGTAACGCAGTTCTTCCGAGCTGCGTTCGCCAGAACGTTCGCTGCAAAGTTGGTCACGTCTGATCGTCGATGCGAAAATGCCGGCCGCCAACAGCCGACGAGACGAGATGAACGACCACGCCACCACACTGGCCGAGAGCTACGCGGCACTCGCGCAGCACGCGAAAACGTTCCGGCTGGCGTCGCACTTCCTGCCGCGACGCTGCCGGGATGACGCGGCCGTGCTGTACGCGTGGTGCCGTCTGGTGGACGACATCGCCGACGAGTCGCCGGATGCGACGGCGGCGCAGCAGGGGCTGGACGCGGTAGCGGCCGAACTCGACGGCACGGCCCCGGCGCGGCCGCTGGTGGCCGCGTTCCGACAGGTGGCCGAGCGGAGCGGCATGCCGCTGGATGCGGCGCGCGAGCTGATCGCCGGCGTGCGTTCGGACCTGGCGCCACCAGGGAAAGTGGTGCGGCTGGCCGACGACGGCGAGTTGCTGCGCTACTGCTACCGCGTGGCCGGCACCGTGGGCCTGCTGATGTGCGGCGCGCTCGGCGTGCGCGACGTGCAGCGCGCGGCGCCGTTCGCGATCGACCTCGGCATCGGCATGCAGCTGACCAACATCTGCCGCGATGTGCTCGAAGACTCGCAACGCGGGCGAACCTACCTGCCGGCCGATCGGCTGCGCGCAGCGGGTTGCGAGCCCGACGCGCTGACCGCCGATGCGGTGGCAACGGTGGTGGCCGACCTGCTGGCGATGGCCGATCGCTACTACGCGAGCGGCACGGCCGGCATGCGCTTCATTCCGGCGCGACCGCGACTGGCGATTCTGGCAGCGGCGCGCGTGTACCGCGCGATCGGCCTGCGCATCCGCCGGCGCGGGTGTGACAGCGTGATGCGCGGCCGCACGATGGTGCCGCGATGGGGCAAGCTGATGCGCGTGGCCGGCGCCGTGGCCCGCTGGTCGGGTTCGTTGGTGGATGTGCGACGCGCGCCGCATGATGCGTTGCTGCATGAACACCTGCGCGGGCTGCCCGGCGCCAATGCGGGGTGATGCGGGTTCGACCGGCGCGCATCAATCAACCCGCCGGGAAGTGATCCTTCGCCGTGCGGTACACCGTGCCGCGGAACTGGCCGATCAGCGTGCCGTGCTGGTTGCGCACCGCCACGTTGTACGTGCCGAGACGGTTGGTGCAGCTGACCTCGTCGGCCGTGGCGGTCAGCACATCGCCGACCTGCACCTTCTCCGGGTAGCTCATGTTCGATTCGATCAGCAGGCTGAGCCGGCCGTGCGAGTTGGACGCGAACGCCAGCGCGCTGTCGGCCAGCGAGTACGGCACGCCGCCATGGCACACGCCGAACCCGTTGACCATGTCGGGCCGGATCGTCATCTGCGCGAGGCAGTGGCCGGGCCGCAGGTCGGAGACGGTCAGGCCCAGCCAGCGGCTGAACGCGTCGTGCTCCAGCATCTGATCCACCACACGGCGGGCCAGCTCGGCAGCAGCGGCAGGGTCGCTCATGAAATCGCGCGCACCACGATGCGGTTGCCCTTCACCTCCACCACCTGAACGCGACGGCCTTCCTCGACGAGGTTGCCGGACTCGTTGATCACCGTGCGCAGCTCGCCGGCGATGTCGGCCTTGCCCGAGGGGCGCAGCTCGCTGGAGACGACGCCGGTCTGGCCGACCAGCGACTCGTCGGCCGCACCGCCGACGCCACTGCCCGAGACCGCGGCCGCGTCGGGCGGCGGTGGCATCATCAGCCGGCCGATCGGCGTGTTCGGGAAGAAGCGGAACGACACGGCCAGCACGATCGGCACGAGGATGATCACCGCGGCCAGGAACACGAAGCCGGTCAGCACGCCAGCCTGGAACGCCGAGACGACCGACCCGCCGACGGCGAACACCGCGCCGATCGAGAGCGTGCCACCAGAGGGGATGAAGACCTCGGCGACGACGAGGATCAGGCCGAGCGCAAGCAGCGGAATGGCCAGCTGCAATCCCGGCTCGAGGCCGAAGATCCAGCCGAAGGTCGGCGTGAGGCCGGGAAGCTGCGTTGCAGCAAACTGCGTGGCAAGGGCGTCCATCAGCATGGCTCCGTCGATTCGGGTCTCAGGTGGTGGCCGTCTGGTGGCCGGCGGGCGACTCGGCGTGCAACGGCTTGACCACGATGCGGTTGGCCGACGACTCGATGATCACGACCTCGGTGTCGGGCTCGAGGTACTGGCCGCGCGTCTGCACCACCAGCACGCGATCACCGAAGCGCGCCTTGCCCGAGGGCCGGCACACCGACGTGGTGAAGCCGATCGCGCCGATCATCGTGCCCGGCTCGATCGACACGGCCGACCCGTGCAACCCGGCAGCTTCCTCCTCGGTGGGGTTCTTGAGGAGCATGCCGCCGAAGATCGGCAGGCCGGGCATCGCCCTGGCAAAGATGTAGATGCCGATGCACGTACCCATCAGCGAGAGCACAAGCCCGCCGAGGTTGCGCACGAGGTCGGCCGACTGGCCCGGCGTGGACGGCAGGATGAAGTCCTGGCCGATCAGCAGCAGGCCCACCACGGTGAGGATCAGGCCGGTGATGCCCGCCACGCCGAAGCCCGGGATGATGAAGATCTCGGCAAGAATCAGCAGGACGCCGGCGATGAAGACGAGAATCTCCCAGGTCTCGGCAAGGCCGATCCAGATGCCCGACGTGAAGTAGATGCCGAACGAGATCACGGCGATCACGCCGCCGATGCCGACGCCGGGCGTCTTCATCTCGATGTAGATGCCGAGCAGGCCGAGCATGATCCAGACGACGGCCAGCGCGTTGATCCAGCGCACGAGGTCGACGGACCAGGTGACGTCGAGCCGGTTGACCGCGCCGGTGCCGTGCGTCGAGCCGATGTGGAAGGTGGCTTCCAGGTCGTCCCACGTGTGGATGTTCTCGAGGGCAAAGCCGTACTGGCGCGCCTGGCGGTCGGTCAGCGTGAGCAGGTCGCCGTCGCTGTCGCCCGGGCCGCTGCCGCCCGGGCCGCCGCTGCCGCCGGTGCTGACCGCGTCCGACGACTTCGCGCCGTGCACGATGATCTCGACGACCTCGAAGCGCGCGCGATGTTCCCACGCGTCGAAGTCGCGGCGGATGACGAACTCGGAACCGAACGTATCCAGCAGCAGGACAACGTCCGACTCGTTGATCGGGCGGACGCGGATGACCTCGAGCTCCTGCGTGATCATCGCCTGCGCGAGCGCCTTCGGGTAGCCGTTGCGCTCGGCCTGGTTGGAGACCAGCGAGCGCAGGTAGGTCTGGATCTTCTCGCCGGCCACCGTGTAGCCCGCGTCGCTGGTCATGATCGGCTGGCAGTCGCCGATGCGGGTGCCGTCGCGCATCGCAATGTAGTCGCACGAGAGCGCGA
>JBFWQT010000626.1:0-3898 GCA_050249295.1 Planctomycetota bacterium | reverse complement strand
GTGACCAAGCCGGCCGACGGCTCTCCGTCCGCATCCGCGCGCAGCAAGTCCGTGAGCAAGCCGGTCACCGGCCCCGCGAAGGGCGCGACGAAGAAGACGAAGGTCGCGAAGAAGGCCGGCGCCACGAAGAAGAAGGTGGCTGCATCGGCCGCCGACTCCAGCGATGCCGCGGGCGATTCCAGCGATGCGGCTGGCGCGACGAAGAAGACGAAGGTCGCGAAGAAGAGCAAGACCTCGCCGGCCGGTGGTGTCACGAAGAAGACGGCCGCGACGAAGAAGAAGTCGGTCACGAAGAAGACCGTGACCAAGAAGACGACGGTCACCAAGAAGACCGCCGCAACGAAGAAGAAGACGGTCACGAAGAAGACCGGCACAAAGAAGACATCGAAGAAGACCAAGACCACGCCGGTGGACGCCGTGGTGGCGGCTGCCGAGGCCGATGGTCATGGCAACAACGGGTCGAGCGCAACCGCGGTGATCGAAGCGCTGGTGCCGGACGCCACGATCAGCGACCTGCAGCAGGTGTTCGACGAGTACGACCGGATTGCGCGCGACGAATTCGAGTTCCGCGACCTGCCCGACATCGAGGGCGGCACGGTGGATCCGGACGTGCACGAGAGCATCTGCAAGCGCGCGGCCGAGTCGATCGGCATCGAGCTTGATGTGTTCCGCGACCGCTGGAACGTGGCCACGCTTCCGCTCAACGCATGGGAAGCGCTGGAAAACCACGAACAGACCGGCATGAACTACACCAAGCTGCGCCTGCTGACCGGCACCACGCTGCCGCGTGAACGGCTGATCGAGGTGATCGAGCTCGTGGTGGCCAACGCGTCGAACGAAGCGGAGATCCGCAAGGCGCTGAAGGCCGCGGTGGACAAGAACGCGAACTGATTCGCGCGGTTGCGCGGTTGCGCAGTTGCACACGCGCAGGCCCACCTGCCGCGCAGGTTGCCGACGGCTGCCGGTGCGGAGGCGGAGTCCGGTCGAGCACCAAACGTCACGGGCGTCACCGGCGCTACCGGCAAGTAGAAAACCCCGTGCATCCGCAGATCGGGATTGACCAGCAAGCCCGACGCCGTCCGATGGGGTTGCGCCCACCAGCCCGGACTTGTACTGTCCCCGACCTTGCCGACGGGCATGTCGCCCGCCGGTTGGCTGGCCGCGTGATGGTCACGCAGCCACACTCCGTTCGATCAGGCAGGGATTGACCGGCTGACGGAGCCTTCTCGCCGGACGCGATCATCACTTCCGATGCGCGCCGGAACGCAAGGGGGCATCGTGGAACCTCATCGGAGGCCACGCCGACAGCTGCCCGCAAAGCAGTCTGCAGGAGCAGAACTCTCAATGGTAGACGCTCAGGAGAAGACGACGAAGCCCGGCGAGCACGTTCCGGACGACTTCGTGGACCAGATGATTGCCGCCGGCGTGCACTTCGGCCACCGGGCCAGCCGCTGGAACCCGTTGATGAAGAAATTCATCTACGCGAAGCGCAACCTGATCCACATCATCGACCTCAAGGAGACCGTCCGCGGCATGCTCCGCGCCGTCGCGTTCCTCGAGGGCGTCAGCCGCAACGGCGGCGAAGTGCTGATCGTCGGCACCAAGTGGCAGGCCCAGGAGCTGGTCGCCGAAATGGCCACCGAAGCCGGCATGCACTGGGTCACCGAGCGCTGGCTGGGTGGCACGCTGACCAACCACGGCACGATCCGGTCGCGCCTCAAGCGGCTCGAAGAGCTCGAAGAGCTCGAGACCACCGGCGGCATCGAGAACTACTCGAAGAAGATGCAGGTCCGCCTGCGCCGCGAGAAGGACAAGGTGTTCCGCAACCTCCAGGGTCTGCGCAAGATGGACCGCCTGCCGACCGCCCTGATCGTGGTCGACGCGCGCCGCGAGCACATTGCGCTGAACGAGGCCAACTCGCTGAAGATTCCGACGCTCGCGATCATCGACACCGACAGCGATCCGACGCTGGTGGACATCGCGATCCCCGGCAACGACGACGCCCAGCGCTCGCTCGAACTGCTGCTGACGCAGCTCGGCGACGCGGTGAAGCGCGGCAAGGCGCACTTCGCCACGGCGACCGCCCAGCGCAGCCGTGCCGCCGAGCGCCCCGCGGGTGGTGGCAAGCCGCGTACTACTCCGGCGGAAGCCGAGGCCCCGGCGGCAGCGCCCGCTCCGGCCGTCGCGCCGAAGCTGGGCATCCGCAAGGTGTCGATCCCCGACGCCAACGCTGCGAAGGAGGGCGCCGAGGGCGCGCCCCCGGCCGCTCCGGAATCCTGAACTGAACTGACTCAACGAAAGGCCTGGTCGGCGCTCGCACGGATCACGCAGACGCTCCGTAGGCACCCACACCAAAGGGCCGCTACCGATGTCCACACCGAAGAAGAAGAGCAAGAGCACGAGCAAGAAGACCGGCGCGAAGGCCACTGCCCCGAAGAAGACTGCTGCGAAGAAGAAGCAGCCGTCCGCTCCGGAGCCGCCGGCCGACGAACCGGTTGCGAAGGAGGCGCCTCCCGCTACGCCGCCGCCGGCGGCCGCGAAGCCGCCTGCTGCTGCCGCTCCTGCCACCACCACCGAGAAATCGCAACCGCCACAGTCCGGCAAGAACACCGGAGACAAACCGATGCCCGAGATCAGCGCGAAGATGGTCGCCGAACTGCGTGATGCCACCGGCGCGAAAATGATGACCTGCAAGAAGGCTCTCCAGGAGTCCGACGGCGACATGGAGAAGGCCAAGGACTGGCTGCGCAAGAAGGGTGAGGCCGACGCCAGCAAGAAGGCGGACCGCACCACAGCGGAAGGCGCGATCGGCACGTACATCCACGCCGGCGGCAAGATCGGCGTGATGGTCGAGCTCGCCTGCGAGACCGACTTCGTGGCGCGCAACGAGGAGTTCCAGCAGATGCTCAAGGACATCTGCATGCACATCGCCGCCGCCAACCCGCGGTTCCTCAACCGCACCGAGGTGCCCGAAGCCGAGATCGAGAAGGAGAAGGAGATTGCCCGCGAGCAGATCAAGGGCAAGCCGGCCAACGTCGTCGACAAGATCGTGACCGGCAAGATCGACAAGTGGCTCGGCGAGATCTGCCTGCTCGAGCAGCCCTTCGTGAAGGACGACAAGCTCACGATCGAGGGCCTCGTGAAGCAGAAGATCTCCAAGCTCGGCGAGAACATGAGCGTCGCCCGCTTCGCCCGCTGGGAGCTGGGCGGCAAGTGAGCACGCCCACCATCAAGCGTGCCATGGTCAAGCTCTCCGGCGAGGCCCTGTGCGCGTCGGAGGGTCACGGCGTCGACAACGAGGCGCTGAAAACCATTGCCCGTGAACTCAAGGCCGCCTTCGACCTCGGCACGCAGATCGTGCTCGTGGTCGGAGGCGGTAACTTTGTGCGCGGCAGCCAGCTGCAGTCCGACGTCGTGCATCGTGCCAGCGCCGACTACATGGGCATGCTGGCCACCGTGATGAACGCGATCGCGCTGCAGGAGGTGCTCGAGAACAGCCGCGTGCCCGCGCGCATCCAGTCGAGCCTGCGCATCGACGCCGTCGCCGAGCCGTTCGCCCGACGTCGCGCGATCCGCCACCTCGAGAAGGGCCACCTGCTGATCATGGCCGGCGGCACCGGCAAGCCGTACTTCACCACCGACTCCGGCGCGGCCCAGGGCGCGCTGGAGATGGGTTGCGACGTGCTGCTCAAGGCCACGAAGGTTGACGGCGTCTACAGTGCCGATCCGCTCAAGGACCCGAACGCAACGCGCTACGACTCGCTGACCTTCCAGCAGGTGCTCGACGGCCATGAGTCGATCAAGGTGATGGACATGGCGGCGTTCTCGCTGGGCATGGAGAACAACCTGCCGAGCGTGGTCTGCGACCTCTTCTAGCCGGGCAACATCGGCGAGGCGG
>JBFWQT010000625.1:0-3907 GCA_050249295.1 Planctomycetota bacterium | reverse complement strand
CGGAGTCTGTTCTGAGGCGAGCGCTCGGCGCCACCAGGTCCACGCCACCAACAGAGTCATGTGCTGGTCCCAGAAACAGACTCCGGGGGTTTACACCCCCGGCTCGCCCGGAGGGCTGCTTTGATGGGACGAGGACTTGTGATTCGCTGTACTTGCTTCGTGCGCGACTCAGCCTCAGCCCTTCTTCCCCACCTTGCGGCTCGCGAACTCGCTGCCCTCCAGATGCACGTTCAGCTTCGCGTGCGTCTTCTCCAGCCGCTCCAGCAAAGGGTCGGCCGCGTCAGGGTCAAACGGCGCCACCGCCAGACCCTCCATCAGGTCGAGCTGCCACGCACAATCCATCAGGCCGATCACCTCCGGCTCGCCACCCTTCTCGCCGGCGTTGTGGTAGTTGCCCAACGGCAGCGCCAGCGCACCGACATGCGCACGATGCCGCGCATACAACCCGGCCTCGCACACGCCGCCGGTCATCAGCGCACGCTGGAAGCTGAACACCTCGGGCTTCTTTTTGCCGGGCGCCTTCTCCGACTCCTCCTTCGACACGCGCTGCATCTCGCGCGCCGTCGCCAGCATCCAGCGGTCGACGTCCGCGTCGTACACCGTGGCCGCATCACCGACGCGCAGCACCGGCCCCTTGTTGATCTCCGCGACGCCGGCAATCCACTTGCTGCACTCGAGCACGATCAACGGCACATCCTCGGGCGGCATCAGCCCGCCGTTCACCAGCGCGCCGGCGCCGACAAAGCCGACTTCCTCGGCCCGCGTGAACAGACAGTAGACGTGCGCGTTGGCGTCGGCTTCCTTCAGTCGCAGCAGCAGGCCGAGCTCGAGCGCCACCTGCGCCAGGCAGTCGGCCGACTTGGTGTGGAAGCGGTCGCCGGTCGCGCGCGCGAACACCACGTCGTGCCAGCCGATCGCGCCCGGCTCCACTTCGCGCTGCTTCGACGTCTCGAACTCGATCGTCGCGAACGTGCCCGGCTCGGTGTTCTCGCGCCGGAACTCCGTGGTCGCGGTCGCCTTCACGTAGGCGCCGTTGCTGAAGAAGATCAGACCCTGCCCCGGGAACTGGCTGGCCGGCACGCCGCCGCGCACCTCGGCCACGCCCACACAGCGCGACTCGTCGAACGACGTGACGAGAAACCCGGGGTGATCCATGTGCGCGGTGAACGCCACGGCGCGAGGCAGCTTGCCGCGCTTCTTGCCGGCCGGGCGGTATTCCAGCGCGATGTTGCCGGCACGATCGGTGATTGCCTCGAAGCCGTGCTCCTGCGCGAAGAAGAGGATGAACTCCTGGACCTGCTCCTCGCGGAACGGCGCGGTGGGCAGCGAGCAGACATCCTTGAGCAGGCGCAGGGCCGGGGCGGGCAGCCGGACGGACGTCATGGGCAGGCCGTGGCAGAGGCGGTGGCGAATGGCGAGGCTGTCGCAGCGCCGTCGTTGTACCACAGCGCCGCGCTCACTCGGCCAGGCGCAGGCGGTAGAGTACGCTCTCGATCACCATCAGGCCGAGCACGGCCAGCAGCAGCCAGGCGATCAGCGTGGGCCACAGGTCGGTGGCCGGGTCGTCCGGCGGCGGCGCGTCATTGTCGAGCGGGTAGACGTCGGTCGGCACGAACGTCGCCACGGCCGCGCCGGGGGTGGCTGCCGCGGGCGCCGCGGGCACGGCCGATTCGCGGGCATCCATGCGTTGCACCGCCACGCGCCACGTTGCGCCGCCCACCACGCGCACCGTGGCGGTGCCGGGCTCGAGCGGCACACCGGCCTGCAGCGTCAGCGGTGGTGCGGGCAGCGGCAACGACAACGGCAACGTGCGTGCGCCGGGCACGCGAGCTTCCACGGTGCCACGCGGCATGGCCGCCGCCGACAGCGCGGAGCCCGGCGAGAAGTCGATCAGCAGCGGGTCGCCGAGCTGGACGAGCGCTGGCACCGGCGGCGAGACGCGCGGCGCGACCAGCCGCAGCAGCCGCTTGAACAGCAGCGGTGCGAGGCCGGGCTGCAGCAGGAAGTCGGTGTTGCCCGGCGCGAGACTGAACCCGACGCGGACGAGCGGGATTGGCGGCTGCGCGTCGCCCGGCGCGGCCGGTGTGTAGTCGGCGACGACGCCATGCGGGCCGACGATGATCGGCACCGTGCGCTCCGGATGCAGCGGGTCGAGCGGCGCGAACACGCGCGCCTCGCGCACCGCCAGCGGCACCGACGCGAGGTCGTCGACGCGGAACAGCCCGTGCCCTTGCGGCCAGTCGAGCAGGTTGCCGGGCTGCACCAGGTCGCCCGGCGCGCGCACGTCCGTACCGAAGTGGATCCGCGCCGCGTGCGGCGGAATCGCGATGTTGCCGGGCAGGTCGTCGAGCTGCAGCAGCACCGGCAGCGGATCGCCGGGCGCGACGTCGCGCGAGCGCACGAGCTTGCAGATGCCGCGCTCCTGCAGCAGTTGCACCAGCGGGATCACCAGCGGGTTGCTCACGCCGGTGCCGACCACGACCAGCGGCACCGGCTCGAACACCGGCAGCACCACGCTCGTCGTGTGATCGGCCGGCCGTGCGTCGCGCGCCGCCAGCGCGGCATCCACCGGTTGCACGGTGAGGTCGAGGCGCCACGTGTGCGGACCGGACGCGCCGCGCACGGCTCCGCTCGGCACCGGCGTGCCGGTCGGCAGCGGCACGCGCACAACCGCCGGTGTGCCGGCGTGCAGCGTGATGCGCACCTTGTCGAGCGCGGGCTTCGTCGTGACCTCGCAGTCCACGGTCGGCAGCGCGGCGGCGTCGCTGGTCGTGTACTCGACGGTGAGGTCGATCGACTCGGCTGCGGCCGGCGCGGGCGGCGACAACTGCAGGCCGACGATCGCAACATTGAAGGAGGCGCGCGCGGGGCCGGCGTCGGGTTGCACTCGCGTGAATGTGCGCGCCGTGGCGGGGGCCGCGGCGGCCGGCCATGTCCACTGGTTGCCCTCCACTGTCCATGGCGCGGCAGGCGGTTGCCCGTCGCTGATCACCAGCAGGTGCGTCAGCGGGATCGTGCCGGTTTGCCCGGCGTTGGCCGTGCGCGCGGCGAGCCGATCGGTCGCGAGTTGCACCATGCTGGCCCAGTCGGCCGCGGCATGGATGCCGCCGTGCGCGGCGTCGTCGCCGAGCCACGCGGCGTCGGGCGCGCCCGGCAGTGCGCGGTCGGCATCGCGTTGCGGCTCGATCTGCACGCCCGACGGCGTCTCGACAATCACATCCAGCGTGTCGCCGCGCAGCGCCAGTCGTGCCGCCGCGAGCCCGGTGAGTTGCTCGCGCAGCCAGGTGCGCGCCGCGTCCGACGACCAGCCGCGCGTGGCCACGCTCACGCTCGGGTCGATCAGTACGGCCACGTGATGCGAGATCGGCGCACCGGGTGGCGGCCGGTCGGGTGGTGCATCGGGGCGCGCCGCCGCCAGCACCAGTGCGACGAGAATCGCGAGCGCGAGCAGCAGTGAGAGCAGCCAGCGCACCCAGCGCCACCACGAGCGTTGTTGTTGCTTCGCGACGCGTTCCCAGATTCGCAGGTAGCTGACCTGTGCGCGCTGCCGTCGGCGGAACCACAGGTACAGCGCCAGCACCGGCAGACACAGTGCCAGCGCCGCCAGCACCTGCGGCAGACCCATCGATGCGAATTCGAGCGCGGCGGCGATCATCATCTCGTGTCACGAGTGCGTTCCACTGGCTTCCGCAGCAGTCTACCTCGCGAGGGCGCCGTGGCGCGTGTGCGTGTGGGCCGGGAGTGTGCTGGAGCAAGACTGTCCGCGAATCGCGATTCCGGGCGAGCCGGGGGTGCAAGCCCCATTGGCGCTAAAACAAGAGCCGCGAGCGCAAGCGAGCGGGCCTCGAGGGCCCCGGGTCTACGGATCAACCGTCGGAAGTTTCGTGAACGCGCTTGTCAGCGGTCA
>JBFWQT010000624.1:0-3915 GCA_050249295.1 Planctomycetota bacterium | reverse complement strand
CGCGGCACCACCACCACGACCGGTCTTCGCGTGCGTGCCGTCCATCATCGCGGCGAATACAGCACAGGCGAGTCGGTGAGCAACGTGGCAATGGCCTCACTGTCGATCCGTCGCCACGAAGTGTGTCGTGGCTGGAACTACACGATCGCACCCCGGTCGGATCAACCAGACCCGAAGTAAACTGGTGTCGGCTCCTAAGCCCCCGGAGTCTGGTACTGAGGCGAGCGCTCGGCGACACCAGGTTCGCGCCACCAACAGAGTCATGTGCTGGTCCCAGAACCAGACTCCGGGGGCTCACACCCCCGGCTCGCCCGGAGGGCTCCTCGATGGGACGATGACCTGTGATTCGCTGTAGCAAGAGCCGCGACCGAAAGGGAGCGGGGAAATCGTCGAAGGCACGCAAGCCGCTGACGACTCTCACCTGGTCCTCGCGTCTCCCCGCTCCCTTCGGTCGCCACTCCCTCACCACCTCACCACATGACTGACACCACCCACCTCGCCGACCGCTGGCGCAACCGCGTCGCCCTGGTCACCGGCGCCTCGGCCGGTATCGGTCGCGCCATCGCGCGCGACCTGGCAATCCACGCCGGCATGAACGTCGTCGCGGCCGCGCGCCGCCTGGACCGCCTGCAGCAACTGGCCGACGAGGTGCAGGCGGCGGCCGCGGGCGGCACGATCCTGCCGGTCACCGTCGACCTGCGCGACGAAGCATCGATCCTCGCGATGTTCGACCGCGTCCGCGCCGAATGGTCTGGCACCGATGTCATCGTCAACAACGCCGGCCTCGGCTACGAATCCGGCCTGCTCGACGCGCCGACGGCCGAGCTGCGCGAGATGCTCGACATCAACATCCTCGCGCTGGCGATCTGCACGCGCGAGGCCGTCGCCGACATGCGCCGCCAGCAGGTCGACGGCCACGTCATCCACGTCTCGTCGATGTCCGGCCATCGCGTGGTCGGCCCCGGCCTCTACCCGGCCACCAAGTACGCGGTGCGCGCCATGACCGAGAGCCTGCGCCAGGAGCTGCGCGCGATCGGCAGCGGCATCCGCGTCTCGTCGGTCAGCCCCGGCTTCGTCCACACCGAGTTCCACGATCGCTACTTCGGCGGCGCCGACACGGCCGCGGAGAAGCTCGGCACGCAGGATCGCCTCGACCCGGCCGACGTGGCCGAGGCGGTGCGCTGGGTACTCAGCCGGCCGCCGGGCATGCAGGTGCACGACGTGCTGATCCGCCCGACCAGCCAGGGCTCCTGACCATTGCCATGCGCGGTGACGGAAGGGATCATCCGGTTCCCGCCGCGCCACACGCGCGATACGCACTGACCGCCGCCGCCCACCCCGATGAAACAGCAGAAGCGACTCAAGCTGCGCAAGGCCAGTCAGCCGTTGCACGCGCTGCAGACCGTGGTAGACGCCGAGATCGAAGTGCTCACGCCGCTGCACATCGGCTCCGGCGAGGAACTCTCGCCGATCAGCGACTACATCACGTCGTCGAGCAGCGCGCACCGCGTGGACCAGCGCAAGCTCTTCGAGCGGTTCGGCGACGACGCGTCGGCGATGCGCGCACTCGAGCAGCCGAAGCTGAACATCAGCGACTTCCTCTACGAGCGCAACATCCGCCCCGAGGAACTCTCGCGCTACCGCATCCGCAGCGTCACGCGCCGCGGCGCGTCGCCGACCGACCGGCTGCTGCCGTTCGCGCGCAGCGGCGCGCCCGACCGGCCGTACGTGCCCGGCAGCACGCTCAAGGGCTCGCTGATGTCCGGCCTGATCTGGATGATCAACGCCGAGGCGCGCGACCCCGAGAATCCGCTGTGGGTGTCCGGCCGGTTCCGCGACCTGCTGGCCGAGTGCCGGCGCGGCCGATTCCCGATGGACACGCCGATGGTCGATGCGCTGCTCGGCCGCGAGTCGCACAACCGCCTCGGCCGCGTGCTGCAGGTGACCGACGTCCCCGGCGACAACGACCAGCTGCAGCTGACGCACGCCTGCCTGTTCCACCAGGCCACGCCGCGCGGCGGCCACGAGTGGAGCGGCCGCGGTCGCAAGGCGCGCGACTCGCGCGACGCGGCGGTGTTGTTCATGGAGACGCTGGCGCCCGGCTCGCGACTGCCGGTGCAGGTGCGCTTCGACGAGTTCCTGCTGCGCGAGGCGCGCCGCCGTCGCTCGCCGATCGACTTCTCGCAGGAAGCGCTCGACAAGGAGTGGCTCAGCCCGAGCTACCTGCTGAGCGGCGTGATGGACCTTGCCTACAACACGCTCTGGCAGGAGAAGCAGTACTTCGAGCGCTGCGGCCACGACCGGCTGGTCGAGCGCACGGCCGAGCTGTTCGCGCGCTGCGAGAAGCTGGCCGAGAACGAGGTGATGCTGCGCCTCGGCTGGGGCATCTCCTGGCACGGCGTGACCGGCTACCTCTGGGACGACATGACCGCCAAGGCGCTGAGTCTGCCGCAGTTCGACAAGGCCGCGTACCCGTTCCCCAAGTCGCGCCGCGTGGTGTTCGACGGCGAGAACCCGATGGGCACGCCCGGCTGGGCGATCTTCCGCGTGAAGGGCACGCGCCACCTGCCCGACGAGAGCTGAGCGCGCCGCCCGCGGCACCCGGGTTATTGTCCAACTTTCTGTGATTTCCTGCGAACCGCAGCGTCTGTCCATTTGCCATCTGCTCGTTTGAACCCGGAGCCTCCGATGCGTCGCCTCCTGCCTCTGAGTGTTGCGGTCCTGATGTGCATGGCCAGCGCCTGCGGCCCGGCCGCCGGACCTGCTGCACGCGACAACTCCAGCAACGACAATTCCGCCGACGCGCCCGAGGCATCGCCGGTGCGCGTGGCCAAAGCGTTCATGGAGCACCTGGGCGATGCCGACCTGAGCAAGCTGAAGGCGCTCTGCAAGGCGAAGACCGCGGCGCAGTTCGACAGCGCGCCGGCCGTGCGCGACCAGCCGGCCAACGTGACGTTCTCCACGCAGGTCGGCCGCGCGACCGTCGACGGAATCCATGCGTCGGTCGAGATGCTGTGCATGGCGACGAGCGCGCTCACCGAATTGCAGAACGACTCGCGCACGCTGTCGCTGGTGCAGGAGGCAGACGGCTCGTGGCTCGTGGACGTCGGTGACGACCTGATCCAGCACATGCGCGAGCACGAAGACCAGTGGCGCCTGCGTGCCGCCGACGCCAGCAACCTGCTGTGGCTGGCCCGGTACGCGATGGGCGCGGTGCGCGAGAACAAGCAACTACCGGCCGCGCGCGGCAAGGCGTTCTGGGTCGCGCTCTGCATCGGCGACGGCCGGGGCTCGGTGCGTGTGATCGACGCGGCCGAGGCGGCGAAGCTGCTGCGTTCGCCAGCCGATGCGGACGTGATGAGCAAGGCCGACCTGAAGGCGCGTCTCGACGCCTGCATCGCGGCTGGCACCGGCACGGCCGGCCTGAACGCCACCGAGCTGAGCACGATGTGCTCATACCTCGGCCCGGCTGACCCGGCTGCGTTGAGCAAGCCGGAGATGATCATCGGCGCGACGGGTCCGCGCGCGGCCAGCGCGATGCTCGAAGGCATCAACACGGTGAACACGGCGCGGGCGATGATGTACCTCGCGTGGAGCACACTCGAATCGAGGCACTCCTGGACACCCGAGGACCGCTCGACGCTCGTCGGCAAGGCGCCGCTCAATCAGCTCGCCGAGTGACAAGCGGTGGCGTCGACGGTGCCGGCGCCTTGACATTGACAAGAGCCGCGAGCGCGAGAGCCATCCGGGTGTGGTGCAGACTCCAGCCTGCGTACGGTGTGGTGCAGGCTTCCAGCCTGCGTACGGTGTGGTGCAGACTTCCAGCCTGTGTACGGTGTGGTGCAGGCGTCCAGCCAGCATCAATGCAGGGAGTGCAGGCAGGAAGCCAGCACCACACCCGGCAACGGCAACGGC
>JBFWQT010000623.1:0-3916 GCA_050249295.1 Planctomycetota bacterium | reverse complement strand
GGTCGGCCTCATAGAGCAGGCCGCGCACGATCACACGGCCATTCTCCTGGTGCACGCGTTTGCCGAGCTCGCCCGCGAGGTGCGGCATCTCGCCAGCGTAGTCGGCCATCGCCTCGCGGCGCGGGTTGTCGGCCGGCACGCGCAGGTACTGCACGCGGGCGAGCTGCTGGTGCGAGCGGAACCCCTCCAGCGCGGTCTCCGTGCTGACGGTGGCGTTGATCGCGAACTCGCGCTCGACGTACGCCTTGACGACCAGCATCTCCTGGATGATCCGCTCGAACTCGGCTGCCGGCGTGCGGCTCCACGCGCTGCGAAGCTTGCTGACGTAGTCCCGCTCGCGAGCCTCCAGCAGGCCCGACAGGCGCTTCTCGCGCGCCACGGGCGTCGCATCCTTCTCGTCGGCACCGATCGGCATCGACTCGTGCGTCGGGCGTGGGCCGGTCACGATCTCGCGCGCCACCTCGGAGGCGACTTCGGGCCGCACCGTGATCCCGGCTTCCTGCGCAAGCCGCAGCAGCAACAGGTGCTGCCAGACCAGCCGGCCGGAGAACTCCGACTCTTCCGAATCCAGCCGCGCCATCGGCTGATCGCGGCGCATCCGCCGCTCCACCACCACCGGCAGCGACAGGCGCTCGCGGCCGATGTACAGCGACCAGTGGCTGAACGGATCGGGCGAGGCGGCGTCGAGCAGCGGATCGACCAGCGCGACCTTCGGGAACACCTTGTCCGCGTGCCGCGTCAGCCGGTTGAACAGGAAGCGCCGCGTCTCGAACTGGTCGGCGTTGATCGACTCGCTGCCGATCGAGCCGATCAGCTGGTTCGGAGACATGTACGCGGTGAAGACCGGCATCATCACCGGCGCGATCATGAACGACGCCGCCAGGATGGCGATGATCGAGACCACCGTGATCTTCTGCCACCGCGGCAGGGTCCGGATATTCGTGAAGTCGGAAACGCCCTTGGCCACGCTGGTTCTCCCCGGCTTGCTTGCCCGGTGTCGTTGGGTCGTCGGTGCAGACCGTCAGAAATGTCGGGCAATTGCCCGAACCATGGGGGCGCGAGACTACTTTCCCCCCGATACCGCTGCAAGGAGTCTGGGCCTGATCGGCCTGATCGGCCGGGGCTCTGCCGGGGCTGGCGGAACCGCGCCGTCGCGAGACGCGACTCCTCACACGGCCTGAACGGTCCGCGCGCAGGATGGGCGTACCGCACCCCGGCATTGGAGACCACCATGACCGCTGAACCCGCAACCGGCCCCGTCGCACAGGAATCGGCCACCCTTCCCGTGCTGGTCCTCTGCACCGGCAATTCGTGCCGCAGTCAGATGGCGGAGGGCTTCCTGCGCCACCACGGGGCGAGCCACCACCCGCCGATCGAGGCGCACAGTGCCGGGCTCGAGCCGAAGCCAGTGCACCCGCTGGCGATCCGCGTGATGCAGGAAGCCGGCGTGGACATCGCGTCGCAGACGTCGAAGAGCATGCGCTCGTACCTTGGCCACAAGCTGTTCGCGACGACGATTGTGGTGTGCGCCGAGGCCGAGCGGGCCTGCCCGCGGGTGTTCCCGTTCTCGCCGTCGCACGAGTTCTGGCCGTTCGACGATCCGGCGGCGATCGAGGGCACGGAGGAAGAGGTGCTGGCCGCGTTCCGCCGAGTCCGCGACCAGATCGAGCAGCGGGTGCGCGAGTGGCTTGCCGCGCAGGCCGGGTGAGGTGCGTCACTGCGATGGCAGATGCGCTGCACGCGGCACCACGCTACACTTCGCGGCGCCTCGCCGCGCCGCCGCCCGCCGAACTCGCATCACCCGCACCGCATCTGCACCATGGCCAAGGTCATCCTCCAGCCGATCGGCAACCCGATTGATCGCCTGCTCGCCGAGGCCGACCGCGAGCGGCAGGGCGGGCACATGCGCAACCCTGGAAGCCATGCAGAGGGCACGCCGCTTCGACGACTCAGACATTGGAACGCGCAGTGAACGAAGGTGCTGCCACCCATCCATCGCCGGTATGGAACGATCGTGCCGATTTCCTGGTGTACGTGGACCTCACTCCGTCTGGAATAGAAGGAGGGCTCGAAGAACTCCCGGGTCGGTTCATCAGCAACACATCGATGGAAGTATGCTGCATTCCGTACTTCGCCAACGGCATCAGCCTGGGCGATGTGGTCGAGTTCGATCCTGACACCGGGCGAGTAGTCGGCGTCCCGACGCGGGCCGGGCACCGCACACTTCGCGTGTGCCTCAACATTCCCGTGGAGGACCGGCAGGCGAACCGGGATGAACACATCCGGCTGCACGCCTGGGCTGCAAGCACCTCGCTGCTACACGAATTCCACGGAGATGGGTGGTGCTCGACCTGCCGACGGACGAAGACCCGCAGCTCCTGCTGCAGCACGTGAAATTGCAGGCGTCATGGTGCTGGGAGTTGGACGAACAGGTGCCCGGCCCCTGATGTCGCCGCCGGCTCCGCGCCAGGCGGAGCGCGCTTGCGGGTTGTCGCCCCGGTGCTCACAATGAGTCGGGGACTCCGACCACCGCATTCGCATGCACCCGACTGACCCCACTGGCTTCGACGAACCGCAGGTGGTGCCGGGCGTGCTCGTGTTGCAACCCGATCGGCGCGAGATCACGCGGGCATGGGTTCGCCTGTGGGTGGCCTACAACGGGGTGATGCTGGTGGCTGGCACGGCCGTCTTGCTGATGTGCAGCCACGTGTTCAGCAACCCGGTTGGCGCGATCGGCGCCATTTACGGGTCGGTCATCTTCGGCGTGCTGGCCAACGCCTGCTTCACGCTCGGACCGATCGCCGAGTTCCTGATTGTGGCGCTGTACTCCGACGAGGCTGGCCGCGAGGCACGACCGCGGTTGTTCGTGGCCGGGCTGCTGCTGTCTCTGCTGGTAGTAGCGGCCGTGGGAGTGATGTTGGCACTGATGCCGGCCGCCGGCATGGGTGGCGGATTCAACGACTTCCCGCCACCGTGATCTCGCAGGCCCGCCAGCGGCTGATTGCAGACAGGGCACCTCGCCCTGCACTCGAATCACGGGTGAGTGCGGAAGTCGGCCGCGCCACGCTTGCTTGCTGCATGGCTCGCCCCGACGCATCGCTTGCCGGCGCCAGCCACACCCGCTGATCGTCGCGATGACGATCGTCGTCGTGGTGTGCGCTGTCACCGGGAGGCTGTGGCACGAGCTCTGGCCGTTCGACAATCCGGCGGCGATCGAGGGCACGAAGGAGGAAGTGCTGGCGGGCTTCCGCCCACATCCGCCACCCAGATCGAGCAGGGCTCGCGGCGCAGGACAGTTGAGGCCGCGTCATCGGGCTGCACGCAACCCGGCTGCGATTGCCGATCGCCACGGCTCATTGCCACACACACCGAACGGGCCAAGCTGAATGCAGTTGCCCCAGGGGTCGCTGATGTGCGGCATGAGACGAGGGTTCCAGGCGAAGGCCTCCCAACCACGTGCCGGGATCGTCAGCTGGTGTTTCGTTCCCCCGATCCGGTAGTTCACGACCTGTGTTTCCCCCGCCGGCACGGCGTACGTCTCTTCGTAGTCCCATGCAACGCGATCCAGCACCCAGTCAACCGGGTCGCCAAACGTGGCGTCCACGTTGGACATCAGGAACAGGCCGCGGTCACCGCCCAGCGACGCGAGGTAGCGGGCCGCGACGTCGAGGCAGTGCGGGGGCATCCGTTGACCGCTACGGATATGCAGGTTGCGCACATCGCCCGGAAATCCGTCGGGCGCGTCTGCCGGCCGTTCATGGAAGTACACATCGAGGCAGTCGGTGGGCCGACGCATCACATAGCTCTCTGCGGCGTACTCAAGGTGGTAGCCGAGTTTTGCGAATGCGTTGATCAAGCCCGAATGGTTGGTCGCCCCGAGTTGATACACCTCGATTGTTGCGATCATCGGCGGATC
>JBFWQT010000622.1:0-3928 GCA_050249295.1 Planctomycetota bacterium | reverse complement strand
GCGCGTGTCGTCTCCGGCTTGCCGAGCAGACCCCACGGCCGGACGAGCAGCACGATGATCATGACCACGAACGGCAGGGTGATTTCAGAGGGCTTGCCCGAGAAGGCCTGCACCATGCCGATCAGCACGCCGCCGAGCAGCGCGCCGCGGATGTTGCCGATGCCGCCGAGCACGGCCGCGGCGAAGGCGAGCAGGCCGGGGTAGTAGCCCATGCGGAACTCGATGTTGCCGCCCACCTTGGCGGCGTAGAGCACGCCGGCGACGGCCGCCATGGCCGAGCCGATGGCAAAGGTGACGGCGATGACCTTGTCGACCGACACGCCCATCAGCGCTGCGGCCTCGGGGTCCTGCGAGCAGGCGCGCATCGCGGCGCCGATCTTCGTGCGCATCACGAGCCACTGCAGGCAGACCACCATCAGCAGCGTGACGACCCAGATGGCCAGTTCCTTGCCGAGCACCGGTGCGCCGAACAGCCAGAAGACCTGCTCATTGAAGAACGCCGGGTACGACTCCACCGGCAGGGCCTTGGGCGTTGCGCCGAGGATCAGCTGCACCAGCGTCTGGAGGATCAGCGACATGCCGATGGCGGTGATCAGCGCGTTGATGCGGTCGCTCTTGATCGCGCGCGGGTAGCCGAACAGGCCGCGCTTCTCGAGCAGCGCGAGCAGGGCCATGACAACCGGCGTGGCGATGATCATCACCAGCCAGAACATGTGCATCGTCTCGTCGAAGAGCGGATTCGACCGGTCGTCGGTGAGCTTGAAGAAGATCGCCGAGATGCCCATCCAGCAGATCAGCGCGATGCTCAGCCAGTCGGCTACGACCGACTTGCGGCGCAGCGAGAGGTAGGCCGACCAGTCGACGGTCATGCCGACGAGCGCGCAGAGGATCATCGCCGGGATGAGGGCGACGAACAGGTTGAGGCCGGTGAGGGCCTGGATCGAGAGAATGCCGAGCGCCCAGACGGCGCCGAGCATGTAGATCTCGCCGTGCGCGAAGTTGATCAGTTTGATGATGCCGTAGACCATGGTGTAGCCGACGGCGATCAGCGCGTAGAGCGCGCCGAGCGACAGGGCATTCACCAGGTTTTCCGGCGTCAGCGCGTCCACCACGCTGGCTAGTTCAACCGGGATCAATTGCAACTCCGTCCGCAGGGACCGGGTGGCCGTCGGCCGGCCGCGTCAGGGTCGACGCGGCCGGCAGACGGCAGGTGCTCTCACAACGTCTACGCGATCACTGGCCGGCGATCTGCTTCTCGGCGGGCACGAACTTGCCATCCTTCACCACGGCCACGTAGACGGGCTTGGAGTAGCAGTCGCCTTCCTTGTCGAAGTACGTCACGCCGGTGACGCCGGTGTAGCCGGTCTCGGCGCTGGTCGCGGCAGCGAGCGCGTCGCGGATCGCCTTGCGGTCCTGGCCGACCTTGCTGATCGCCTCAAGGATCATGCCGCAGGCGTCGTACGTCAGTGCGGCCCAGGTGTCCGGGTTGACCTTGTACTCGGCAAGGTAGGCCGCCATGAAGGCCTTCGCCATGTCGCTGTCGTGGCCCGTGTTGAACAGGAACGGCGTCGTGACCAGCGACCCCTCGGCATTCTTGCCGGCGTTCTCCACGAACGTGTCGCTCATCACGCCGTCGCCGCCGATCAGCGGCGCATTCCACTTCAGGTCGCCGTGCGCGGCGTTGGCGATCAGCGCGGCCTCGGGGTACAGGCCGGCAACGAAGATCGCCTCGGCGCCCGAATCCTTCGCCTGCTGCGCCAGCGGCTTGAAGTCCTGCGTCTTGCCGCGGATGTACGAGATCTCGACGAACTCGAGGCCGATCTTCTTCGCGCGCTCGGTGAACGAGTCCTTCAGGCCCTTGCCGTAGTCGTCGTTGTCGTAGAGCACGGCGGCCTTGTTCAGACCCAGCGCGTTCTTCAGGTACAGCGCGATCTGGTCGCCCTGGTAGTCGTCGCGGTAGAGGTTGCGGAATGCGTACTCGGCGCCGGCGCAGACCTTCACGTTGGTGCTGCCCGGGCTCATCATCGGGATACCGACGCGGTTGTACTCGTCGCGCGCGGCCAGCGAGCAGGCCGAATTGAAGTGGCCGACGACGGCGAGGATCTTGTTGTCCGAGCTGACGGTACGCGAGACGTTGGTCGCGTCGCCGCCCTCGGCCTTGTCGTCGAAGATGTCGAAGCTGACCATCATCTTCTTGCCGTTGACCATGATGCCGCCGGCCGCGTTGATTTCCTTCTCCTTGAGCTTGGCCGCGTTCTTGATCATCGCGCCGAAGGCCGAGGCGCCGCCGGTCATGGGGCCGCACACGGCGATGTGAATGGTGTTGTCATCGGCAGCCGGTCCACAGCCGGCACATCCGGTGGCAATGGCGAGCGCAACGACCAGCACCACGATAAGGCGCGACAGTCGGATCATCGGAGACTCCTCGGCAGGAATGGCGTACGGGTCGTCAACGCGCAGCCGCCATCAGGGGTGGCGTCGCGGGCGAACCGGGGTCCGGGGTTTGTGGGCGGACCGTACCTTGACGCTGGTGGAGCGTCAAGGCGAGCAGAGGCGGCAGACGGGCTCGCGCGGGCGAACGCGCGGTTGTAACGTGCGCACCGACGAGCCACCGACAACCGTCGAGCCGACCGAGCGCCGTGCTGTTCCCACGCGTCAACCGACAGACCATGCCGCAGGTGCTGGAGCGCCTCGCGGGCATCACCGACGACTCGACACCGCGCTGGGGCGAGTTCGCGCCGGGCGCGATGCTCAACCATCTGCGGCGGGCGCTGGCGGCGTCGCTCGGCGTCACGAAGTTCGACGACATGAGCACGGTCTACCTGCGCAACATCATGCAGCCGCGCGTGATGTGGGGCCTGAAGCGGATCCCGCGCGCGAAGATCAAGCTGCCGCCGCACTTCCTCGACCTGCGGGCCCGCAAGGTGGCCGGCGAGGCGGGCCGCTTCACGATGCAGCTGAACGACTTTGTCGCGGCGGCCGAGAAGGAGCCGAAGCGGCGCGAGATGCATCCGTACTTCGGGCTGATGACGCTGCGCGACTGGGAGCGCTGGCACTGGCTGCACTTCAACCACCACTTCACGCAGTTCGGCGTGTGAGGCGGCGAGGCGGCGAGTCGTCAGTCGCCCATGCGCAGGCTGTACAGCACCTTGATGCAGGCGTTGCGCACCACGCGGATGCCAGCCTTCTCGGCGCGCTCGGCCGCGGCCGGGTTGGTGGCGCCGGGCTGCATCCAGATGAACTGCACGCCGCCGCGTTCGATCACGTCGTCGACCACTTCGTCGCCGATCTCCGGCCGCACGAACAGGCAGACGGTCTCGACCTCGACGTCGGCCGGGATGTCGGTCACGCGGCGCACCGCGCGTTCGCCGTGCACCTCGCGCACGGTGGGATGCACCGGAATGATCGTCAGGCCGATGTCCTGCAGGTACTGCCCGATCTCCCACGCCGGCCGGTCGACGCGGTCCGACAGTCCGACCACCGCGATCGTGTGCGTAGCCTGCAGCGCGGCGTCGATGGTTTCGCTCTGGCTGGTCGTACCCATGGTGTGCGGCGGGCGGGTCGGGTCGGTCGACGTGTTTGAGGGTATCACTCGTGCGTTGCGCCCGCGTCGGTTTCCGGCGTGGGGAGGTCGCGAGGTCGCAGGTCGCGCGAATCGGGAGCCGCGCGCGCAGCAAGCGGCCACAGTCAGCTGAGCGCCCTCCGGGCGAGCTGGGGGTGTAAGCCCCCGGAGTCTGGTACTGAGGCGAGCGCTCGGCGACACCAGGTCCGCGCCACGCCACCAAACAGAGTCATGTGCTGGTCCCGGAACCAGACTCCGGGGGCTTACACCGATGGGCGCTAACATAGAGCCGCGAGCGCAAGCGAGCGCGCCCCCGGGGCCCCGCGTCAACGATCAACCCTCGGAAGATTAGTGAACGCGCGCAAC
>JBFWQT010000621.1:0-3933 GCA_050249295.1 Planctomycetota bacterium | reverse complement strand
TCCGCTGGATGCGGTGAACGTCTCCAACCAGATGCAGAAGGCGATCGAGGAGCGGGTGCGCAGCAAGTCCACCGTGCGCATCTCCACCTCGCTGTGGGCCAACCCGGAGATGCAACTCGAGCGCGCGTTCGCCGATACGCTGCACGACTCCTATGGTGCACGCGTCAGCCCGCTGGAGTCGGCCGCGCCGATCAACGAGTGGGTCAACCAGCAGACCAACGGCATGATCCCGGCGATCGTGGATGACCAGGTGGTGAAGTCGTCCGAGGCGCTGATCGTCAACGCGCTGTACTTCAAGGGGACGTGGGCCGACGAGTTCGACCCAGCTCGCACCGCGCCGCACGAGTTCCGTCTGCCGTCCGGAGAGAAGGTGAAGGTGCCGATGATGCAGCACGAGATCAGCATGGATGGCATCTGGCCGGTGCGCTTCGAGGAGACGTTCAACGCGATTGTGCTGCAGTTCTCCGATCGCCAGCTCGGCGTGACGCTGCTGGTGCCCAACGGCGATCACACTCCGGACGACATCATCAAGCTGATGCAGGCCGAGGGGTGGCGCGCGATGCGGTCGAAGTTCGAAGCCGAACAGTCGTACGTGCAGGTACCGAAGATGAAGATCAGCTGGAGCGGTGAGTTGGCCGGCGCGCTGCAGGCCGGTGGGATGAAGCGGGCGTTCACGCCGGGCGCCGAATTCTCCGGCATCGCGAAGGACCGCACGCTGCGCGTCAGCAACGTGGCCCACCGCACCCTGATTGCACTGGACGAGAAAGGCGCCGAGGGTGCTGCTGCCACGATAGCGCCGATGACGAGCGACGCGGTCGAGGGCGTGACCGCGGACCGGCCGTTCGTGCTGGTCGTCAGCGACTCGCAGACCGGGTCGATCCTGATGATCGGCGTGATCAACGATCCGCGCTGAAACAGTCGCCGCGTCAACGATCCCGCCGCGCTCCCGCAACCCGGATGCGCGGCGGCTTCGTTCGTTCAGAGCACGTAGCGGCTCAGGTCGTCGTTGTCGACCACGCCGGCGAGCTTGAGGAACACCGCCTCGCGGTCGAGCGTGAACGTCGTCTTGCCGACCTCGGGCGCCTGGAACGCGATGTCCTCGAGCAGGCGCTCCAGAATCGTGTGCAGGCGACGCGCGCCGATGTTCTCGTTGCGCTCGTTGACCTGCACCGCGATGCGGGCGATCTCGTCGATGCCGTCCGGCGTGACCACCAGCGTGATGTCGTCGGTGCGCAGCAGCGCCTGGTACTGGCGGATCAGCGCGTTGCGCGGCTCGGTGAGGATGCGCACGAAATCCTCGCGCGTCAGGTCGCGCAGCTCCACGCGCACCGGGAACCGGCCCTGCAACTCGGGGATCAGGTCGCTCGGCGAACTCATGTGGAACGCGCCGGCCGCGACAAACAGGATGTGCTGCGTGCGCACCGGGCCGTAGCGCGTGTTTACCGTGCTGCCCTCGATGATCGGCAGCAGGTCGCGCTGCACGCCCTCACGGCTGACCTGCGGGCCCGACGACGTGCCTTCCTGGCCGTGCGGCGTGCAGATCTTGTCGATCTCGTCGATGAACACGATGCCGGCGTTCTCGGTCCGGCGCACCGCCTCGCTGACGATCTTCTCGCGGTCGATCAGCTTCTCCGACTCCTGCGCGACAAGCAGTTTCAGCGCCTCGGGCACGTGCACCTTCCGGCTGCGCGTGCGCTGCGGAATGATCCGCTCGAACAGCCCCTGGAAGTCCACGCCCATCTGCTCCAGACCCTGGCCGCCGACGAGCTCGACCTGCGACGGCTTGTCCGTCACGCTGATCTCGACCTGCAGGTCGTCGAGTTCGCCCTTGTGCAGCTGCTGGCGCAGCGTGGCCTTGAGCTGCTCGCGACGCTGGCGACGCTCGGCCGGGGTGGGTGTGGGCGTGCCCGCGGCCTGCGGCGTCTGCAACGGCTGCTTCGGCTGGTTCGGCGGCGTCATGCCGAGCTGTGCGGCCATGCCTTCGATCAGCGAGTTGAGGTTGATCGCGCCGCCGCCCGGCACCTGGATGTTCGGGATGTTCTGCCCGCCCGGCTTGCTGCCGGTGGCGGTTGCGCCCTCGGCCGCCGTGTCATTGAGTTCGCCCGAGTACTTCTGCTCGAGCAGCAGCTCGAGCAGGCGGTCTTCGGCGGTCATGCGGCCGGTCTCGCGCACCTTGTCGAGGTGCTCGCGGCGGATGTTGTTGACCGACGCCTCGGCCAGCTCGCGGATGATGCTCTCGACGTCGCGGCCGACGTAGCCGACCTCGGTGAACTTGCTGGCCTCGACCTTGATGAACGGCGCCTTGAGCAGCAGCGCCATGCGGCGCGCGATCTCGGTTTTGCCGACGCCGGTCGGGCCGATCATGATGATGTTCTTGGGCGCGACTTCCTCGCGCAGCTCGTCGGGCAGCTGCTGCCGGCGCCAGCGATTGCGGATGGCGATCGCGACGGCCTTCTTCGCGGCCGACTGGCCGACGATGAACTTGTCGAGTTCGGAGACGATCTGTCGGGGCGTGAGTTGTTCCATGTGTCCTCGCTCAACCGATGAAGTCACCCTTGCTGCCGCGCGACGTGCCGCCACGCTTGCGCGGACCGCCACTGCGCGAGCCGCCGCTGCGAGTGCTGCGCGGCGAGGTCGTGCGCTTGCCGCGCGACGGGCCCTCGCTGCCGTCGCCACTGCCGGCTCGCTTGCCCGACCATGCGCGCCGCGCCGCGGTCTTCTTGCTGGCGATCGCCCTCTTCTTCTCCTCGGCGGTCTCCTCGTGTGCGCGCGGCTTGTCGCGTTTGATCTTCAGCTTGCCGGTGCGGTACGCCTCGGCCGACGCGAACAGCTGCTGGATGTCGCTCTCCGCCAGCTGCCGGTACTGGCCCGCCGGCAGGTCTCCGAGATTCAGCGGCCCGATGCGCACGCGCTGCAGGCGGCTCACCGGATGGCTGACGCGGGCGAAGATGCGACGGATCTCGCGGTTCTTGCCTTCGGTCAGCGTCAGTTCCAGTACCGTCGATTTCTTGCTGCGGTTGCGAATGCGCACGTTTTCCGGCCGCAACTTGCCCTCGGCCAGCCACACGCCGCTGAGCAACTGGTTGCGCTCGTCGCCGCCCAGGTCGCCGCGCACGGTCACGCGGTACAGGCGCGGAATGCGGAACGACGGGTGCGTCATCTTCTGCGTCAGCTCGCCGTCATTCGTGACGAGGATCAGCCCCTCGCTGTCCTTGTCGAGCCGGCCGACCGTGTAGAGGCGGCCCTGGCCGGTGTCCTGGATCAGGTCGATCGCGCGCTGCGAGTTGCGATCCAGCTCGTCGTCGTTGGTGCAGATGTAGCCCGGCGGTTTGTTCAGCATGTAGCAGACGCGCCGCGGGAAGTTCAGCCGCTCGCCGTCCACGCGGATGTCGTGCACCGACGGGTCAGCCTTGGCGCCGGGGATGTCGCTGACGGTGCCGTCGATGGTGACGCGGCCGGTGCGCATCAGGTCTTCGCAGGCGCGACGCGAGCCGAAGCCGGCGCGTGCGAGCAGCTTGTGGAGCCGTTCCGGGCCGCTGGTCCAGGCCGGGTCGGTGGGTTTGTAGGCCCGTGATTTCATTGTTCTGCCGCCTCGTGATCTGCATGCGGCACGCATCACGCGTGTCGCCTGACTGGTTCGAACTAATACCGGTGTTCACCGCGCCTCACGGCGAGGGGGCCGTACCTTATCAAACCGGGAGGGATGTCGGGAGCGAGTGCGCGTTCGGGTTGAGGCTCACAGGTTTTTCAGGTTGAAGCCCACGGGCTGCCGCCCGTGGGCAAGCGCGCGACTGTGGGACCGTGCGATGGTTGCCGGGGTGCTCGTGCGATCGAACGGTCGCCGGCATCGAGGGGTTGCCCACGGGCAGCAGCCCGTGGGCTTCAAACAAGAGGGAGGTGCGGGGGGGGGGGGGGTGGGGCGGGAGCGTGCGG
>JBFWQT010000620.1:0-3938 GCA_050249295.1 Planctomycetota bacterium | reverse complement strand
GGTGGGCGTGCGGATGATCTCCGCGCCGAGCGCTTCGAGCACGACCTGCTTCTCGCGGCTCATTTTCTCCGGCATGGTGATCACGATGCGGTAGCCGAGCACGGCGCCAGCGAGGGCGAGTCCGATGCCGGTGTTGCCGCTGGTCGGTTCGATCAGCGTGTCGCCGCGCTTGATGCGGCCGGACTTCTCGGCCTCCTGGACCATGCGGTAGCCGATGCGATCCTTGACCGAGCCGCCGGGGTTGAGGAACTCGCACTTGCCCCACAGCTGGCAGTTCAGGTGCTTGCCGATGCGGTTGAGGCGCACGAGCGGCGTGCGTCCGATGACGTCGAGGATGTGGTCGAACTTCATGGCGAGGTGGCGGCGGGCGTGGTCGAGGCTGGAATGTGAATGACCGGAACGGTGCGCGAGGCGAGCAATGTCGAGTCGTGCCAGCACTCGAACACGATTTCGTGCGCTGGCGACGAGAGCATGAACTGATCAAACTGCCATGTGACGCGCTGGCGCGGCTTGTCGGCGACAAATTCGAAGGGGAAGTCGGAGCCCTGCTTGCCCAGCACGCGCAGGAATCCGCGCACTTTCGCATGCCGAGCCAGCTCGTCTGGCTCTGCCCGCAGCACGGCGACAACGGCGACGGGACCCAGCGTGGCGGGAAAGCCTGACGTCTGGATGTCGTCGATGATGTTGAGAATGCTCAACTGGTTGCTGGCACGATCGACCAGAATTGTCCGGGCGACGCAGAACAGTTCGAGGTGTGGCATCAGGCCACCTCCACCCGGCGCGGCCGGAGCAGCAGATCCGCGGCGTTGGCAAACGCGGATGCCTCTGCATCGCTCGCCGCCCCGTTGCTACCGAATGTGGCGCTGACGGTAAGCATGGGAGTTTCCCGCGCCTGCCGACGACACGCCGCGGCGACATGAGGGGCGAAGGGCACCGTGGGCGAGTTGATCGTCGCCACGTCGTCCAGCAGACAGCCGGCCCACGGTGCCGGTTGATTGCGCAAGGCCACCGCAAGCGCAGCCAGCGCGGCGTCGTGGCGGAACCACTGCCGCGAGTCCGGATCGAACGCGGCGACCCAGCCGCTGACCGCATCGTGCACCTGCTGCTCGCCGAGACGCTCCGTGCGGATTGCGTCCGCCACCAACTGCACGGCGGGTTGCCGCGACAACACATCGACCATCGCGGCCGGTGAAGCGACCTGCATCAGGCACTCCACAGTCTCGGCGGTGTCGAGCGCAGCCAGCAGTGGATCAACGGGTGGCGTCATGTGGTCCGGTCAGTCCAGAAACGCAACTGGAAATCAGGATAGACCGGCGCGAACACCACGTCACGAAGCTCGTGGAACGACTCGCCGTAGAATGCGCTCCACTTGCTCAGTAGCCACGGTTGTCGCGAGAGCCCGGCCAATGCGCCCGTACCGCTGCGCATCTCGACGACGGTCGCCGCGTGGATGAATTCGCCGGCGGGCGAGTAGTACGCGACGAGGTCGCCGGGAACCAGGTCGCGGCAGTCAATCTCCTGGTACTCCTCCGCGAGGATCGAGTCCGCGACTTCCGGCTTCCAGATCGACGTGCGGCGCGCCGCCCACAGCATGCCCCAGCAGTTGTACACGCCGCACGCGCCGCGACGGGGCTGCCAGCGAGCGTGGCGCGCACACTCCCGCTTCCACAGGGCCAATTCGCGTTCGCCCGGCTCGGGTGCCGGCGAGTTGGGAATCGGCCGGCCGCTGCGCGTGCTCAACGGTAGCGCCGGGAGATCGCGGCGCAGTGCGGAAAGGTCCGGCACGGAATGACTCCTGGCTGCCAGCGGGCGGTCGCATCAGAATACGCCGCCCGGACCATCGCCGCTACTTCGGTCGGCCGGTCAGCCGCACCGCGAGCATCATCGGGTACTGGCGGGCCGCGCCGCTGTCCGGGTCCTCGCTGGTGCGGATCACCATGATGCGCACGATGTCGCCCGGCTCGAAGCTGGCCAGCGCGGCAGTCAGGTTGGCGGCACTGTCGATCGCGCGGTTGTCGCACTGCACGATGATGTCGCCCTTCTGGATGCCCGCTTTCGCTGCCGGCGAGTCGGCCTCGACACCCTCGACCGCGAGGCCGGTGCTGCTGGCCGCGCGACCGAACTGCACGCCGAGCCAGGTGCTGCTCTGCGCCTTGACCGGCGCCAGCGTCCGCACCCACTGCTTCCACTCGGCCTCGCACGCGGCCAGCGGCTTGCCGATCACCTGCTCCATCGCCACGATCCCGGCGGCACCGCGGTCGCCCTGGCGGCACGTGGCGCTGTACGCCTCGTAGAACGCCTTGAGCTTGCCCTGCTCGTTGAGCCACCACGTCATGTAGCGGGCCTGCGCGTACGAGACGCTGACGTTGGCCGGGTCCATGAACGGGTCGCGGCCCCACGCCATGTACGTCTCCCACGGGAACGCGCGATTCATTGCGACGGCCGCCTGGATGATGCGCAGCCGGCCGTTGGGCACCGGAATCACCTTGTCGGTGTCGGTCTCCGGCAGCTTGCTGTCCTCGAACAGCGTGGCCATGCCCTCGAGGAACCAGATCTTGTGCGCGAATGTGTCCTTCAGCCGGCGCTCGAGGTCGGCGAAATGCAGCGCGTGCGTGAACTCGTGCGTCAGCACGAAGCCGATGTTGCCGCAGATCAGCAGCCGCTGCCCGGGGTTGTACCAGCCGCCGTAGTTCGGCGACGGGCGCAGCCGCGCGAAGTCGTCGGCCGAGGGCAGCACGATCATGATGTAGTAGTCGGGCTTGCTCGGCAGCAGGTCGCGGTACTGCGCCTTCGCGTAGCGCACGATGCGGTCGGTGAGCATGTCGAGCACGTCGGGCGACTGGTTGGTCGCGAAGATGAACTTGTTGGCCTCGTCGATGCGGTGGATGTAGCCCTTCTCCGGCGGGAACTGCGCCTTCAGCCGCTCGAGATTGCCCTCGGCCGCCTTGTGCTGCAGCGTCGTCGGATCGGCCAGCAGTTCCTTGAACTGGCTCAGCTGGCGGATGTGGTCGAGGTCGTGGTCAGACTTGATCGCGGCGTAGTCGGCGTAGCCGTACTTGATTGCCTCATCGAGCCAGTCCATTGCCTCGATCAGGCTGTTCTGCAGCGAGCAGAGGCAGGCGAGGTTGTAGAGCGCAAGCGTGCTGCCGCCGTCGATGCGCAGCATGTCGAAGAAGGCCTCCTTCGCAGCGGCAAACTTCTCGTCGGCTGCGCGCTTGTCGCCGGCCGCGTCCGCCTGCGCCACCGCGCGCATCAGGGCGCAGCCACGCGCGTTGAGCCCGGCCAGCTGCTGGTGCACGCGCGCCGCCTCGGCCGACTGCCAGCCGACGATCTCGCCGGGTTGCGCGCGATCGACCGGGCCGCGCGGCTCGAGCGCCGAGGCACGCGAGGAGAGCGGATCCGTGATCGTCGGGTCGGTGCGGCGGACGACCTGCGCCTCGGGCTCGTCCGGCCGGTCAATCTCGAAGCGGAAGCGCACCTGGTCGGTGCGGCCGCGCGCGTCGGTGGCGTGCAGGGTCACCGAGTAGCGCTGGCCGACGCCGTCCTCCGGCGTACCCACCAGCAGCGCTTGCCGGGCCACGAAGCGCAGGCCGCGGGGCAGGTTCGAGCCGGCATCCGAGAAGGTGTACGGCGCGACACCACCCAGCGCGCGGAACTGGTGCTGGTAGGCATCGCCCAGCACCGGGTTCTGCGGGAAGGCCGCGGCATCGATCTCGAACAGCGGATCGCAGGTCCAGTGGATGTCGACCGTCTGCGTCGCGCCGGCGGCGTCGCGCACCGTGAGGGTGAAGGTGTAGTCGCCGGCCTTGTCGACGAAGCCACTGACGACGCCGTCCTGCAGCTGCAGGCCGTCAGGAAGATGCGAGCCCGTCGCTTCGCTCCATGTGTAGGGCGGCTGACCGCCGGTGGCGACCAGCGTGGCGTCGAGCGACTGCATG
>JBFWQT010000619.1:0-3942 GCA_050249295.1 Planctomycetota bacterium | reverse complement strand
GTTGGCGGCGATCTGGGCTTCGGTTGTCATCTTGGTTTGTTTGGGTCCAGGACTCGGTCGGCGGCGGGTGAGCAACACAACACACCCCCTCTGTAATGAGGATTGTCCTATGTCGGGCCCGTTTTTCTTTCGCAAGTCGTTGGAGCGTTGGTCTTTATCCCTGAATCAGCTAAATTGGACCGATGTCAGGATTGGCTTGCCATCGTGAAAGCTCGTGAAGCGTCGTGAGGTCAGCAGATGTCGCTTGGCGCACCGTATCGAGGGTGCGTTGCACGCCACAAAGGCACGAAGGACAGGAAGGACCACAAAGGGGCGAAGAGTCACCATCGCCACCACAAAACCAGGCGAGCGGGGGACTGCGTGCTGCCAAGTACAGCGAATCACAAGTCCTTGTCCCATCAAAGCAGCCCTCCGGGCGTGCCGGGGGTGTAAACCCCCGGAGTCTGGTACTGAGGCGAGCGCTCGGCGCCACCGAGGTCCGCGCCACCAACAGCATCCTGTGCTGGTCCCAGAACCAGACTCCGGGGGCTTACAACCCCGGCGCTCGCCCGGAGGGCTGCTTTGATGGGACAAGGATTTGTGATTCGCTGTACCAAGCACGACGTGAAAGAAAGATTCACCACAGAGAGCACAGAGAACACAGAGAAGAACGGAGCGGTGAGACGCGCCGCTGTTCTTCTTCTCTGTGTTCTCTGTGTTGAACCTTCTTCCGCCTGCGCGCCGCTTCGGGCTTCGGCTTCAGGGTCACGGCTTGCCGATGTCGGCCTTCGTACCGGTCATCACACGGTTGCGGCCAGCATGCTTGGCGCGGTACATCGCGCTGTCCGCGGCCTTGAGCACACCGGCCACATCCTGGTCGGGCTCTAGCTGCGACACACCCATCGAAATCGTCACGCGCGGCAACTCACGACCATCCGGCATCTTCAGTTCGGTCGCCGCCACCGCCACGCGCACCCGATTGGCTGCGACGGCCGCGAGGTCGAGCGGCGTCTCGGGGTAGATGATCACGAACTCCTCGCCGCCGTAGCGCGCGACCAGGTCGGTCGGCCGCATGTTGTCGCCGATGACCTTCGCGACGACGGAGAGCACATGGTCGCCGCACTCGTGACCGTACGTGTCGTTGAACGACTTGAAGTGATCGATATCGAGCAGCGTGAGCGACAGCGGGCCGCCGCCACGGTGCTGGCGGGCCACCAGGCGGTTGAGGGTGTCGTCGAGCCAGCGGCGGTTGTGGATGCCGGTCAGGCCATCGAACATCGCGGCGCGCTCGTAGAGCTTCGTCTTCTCGGTGGTCTTCGTCACCGCGTGGTTGTTGGCGCGCAGCCGGCCGACCAGCTTGATCAGCAGCTGCACGGCAAACCCGTGCGACGCGTTGGTCAGGTTCCAGAACGCCTCTTCGCTGACCGCGAGCAGCCGGCACGGCGTGCGCGCCACCACGAACGCCGAGGCGTGGCCGCCGTCGAGGAGCGACATCTCGCCGACCACGCCGCCCGGCTCGATCACCGCCACCGGGTCGTTCGCGATCGAGTTGAGGTGCACGCCCAGCGCGCCCTCGACCAGCAGGTACATGGTCTTGTTCGGCTCCGACTGGCGGATCAGCACCGCGTCGGCGTCGATGTACTCGTCGCGGGCGGTGCCGAGCAGTTCACGCCGGGCCTCCAGCCCGACGCCTTCCATCAGGGGGAAGGCGGCGAGTTCGTCGGGCGTGAGCGGCGCCGGCCGCTTGATGTGGGTAGTGGTATCGGGCTCGGCCATGGCCTCGGGCGTCAGTCAGTCGCCGCTCTTGGCGGTCTCGGCGGTGGGTTGGCGGGCCGACTCGCTGGGCTTCTCGCCGAGCAGGTGCATCACCATCTGCAGCAGCACCTGACGATGGAACGGCTTCACGAGGAAGCCGTCCGCGGTGTGCCGGCCGATCAGTTCGATCGGCGTGGTGGTGGCGAGCAGCACGGGAATGCCGCAGCAGTCTTTCCACTGCTTGAGCGTCTTGCAGATCTCGCCGCCGTTCTCGCCGGGCATCATGTAGTCCATGATGATCAGGTCGGGCCGGACGTTGCGGACCATGTCGAGCGCCTGGCGGCCGTCGCAGGCGCGCACGACCACGAGGCCCTTCTGCTGCAGTACCTCGATCGTGGCGGTCGCAATGTCGTCGTCGTCATCCACCACCAGCACGCGGCGCGGCCGCTCGAGGCGGGCGGTGGTCTGGCGCGCCTGGATCGTGCGCGTGACCGACGACAGGGTGGGCACGCCGAGGAACTTCCAGCGCGACTCGATGCGTTGCTTGAGCCATGCGTTGTGGTCGCGCAGCTTCTGCCATTCCTCGAAGCCCGGCATGCCGGGGCTCACCGGCAGCTGGTCGTGCGAGTCCACCGCCAGGAAGTACTGCCCGGGGTACATGAACTCCTGGATCACGAGCTTCATGTTCGGGTAGCGATCGTTGCCCAGCCGCAGCGTGTAGCGCTGGACGTGCAGATCCTTGTGGCCCTGATGATTGTGCGACTCGTCGCGGAAGTCCTGGCGGATGCGGCCGGGCAGATCCTCGCGCGGAATCTGCGTGTAGTCCGGCACCTTCACGCGGCCGTGATACCCGCCGACCCACGCGAGCTCCAGGTAGGCTCGGATGGCCTGGTCAAGCAACCCCGGGGTGATCGCGTCGAATAGCATCCTGGTGTATCGCTGGGTGTCGCGCGCGCCTGCCGACCTTGCGCCAGTGCGCAGGTGCGCAGGTGCGGGGGCGTGGCGCTACTGTTGGATCTCCGGAATCTGCCCCCGTGGAACGAACAATATCGTTCCCTCGGGGATTCCCGGACCGGCTGGGGACGGTGTCTGTGGCATCCAGGCCGACCCGAATCCGGCGGTCTGCGAGATCAGTCGCGCCTTGCGGAACAGGTCGAACGAGTCGCCGTCAACGAGATAGAGCAGGTAGTGGCTGCGCGGATCAAGCTGCGCGAGCAGCCGGCGGAACTCGGCCTGGGGGTCGTCGAGGCCGAGGATGGTGCTGCCGTGGTCGCCGGGCCGTGGCTCGAACGCGATGCGATCGGGCGCGAGCATCACGGCGCGAAAGTGCGGAAAGTCGGCCACATCGCCGGGCTCGCGGAGCCGTTCGTCGAGCGCGCCGATCTCGTTGCGCGGCATCAGCGGCGTGATGCGCTCGCTGCGGCAGATGATGATGACGGGTTGTCGTCCGATGTGGGCGCCGTCGCGGATGACGCCGGTGCCGACGCGCACTCGCGGCCGTGCTTCGATGCCGAACGAGGTGACGATGCCGACCATCACGAAGATGATCAGGATCGCCACGATGTTGGTCATGATATCGGCGAAGGAGTCCAGATTGAGGAGATCCAGATCGCCGAAGCCACGCTGCGCCATAACGTTCGCTGCATTCGAGCGGCCAACAAGCCCAATGTACCACGGGAGCGACGTGTGGTGGGTAACACAAAGCAAGAGCCTGCCCTTGCCCTTGCCCTTGCCCTTGCCCTTGCCCTTGCCCTTGCCCGCGTTTGAACAAGAGCCGCGAGCGCAAGTGGCTGTCAGAGCATTCCGATCCGAGGCGAGCCGGGGACGTAAGTCCCCGGAGGGGAGTGCGGTCGCCCTCGCGCAATCGTCGTCGTGCGGTTCGTCGGTGTACCTCCCGCGGACTCACGTCCCCGGCTCGCCTCGATCACGAATCCGCCGCTCGGCGACGGCTGATGCCTCACCATGCGAAATAGAAGGAAGACAGATTGGACACAGAGGACGCAGAGGACACGGAGGGGGAACCAGAGCCCCTCCCGCATCCTCCGTGTCCTCTGTGTCCAATCCTCGTCGTTGCACCGCGACTCGCGGCCAAACCCGTTCGGCGCATTTCGTGGTCGCAGCGCCCCGCGGGGCCTGCTCCCTTGCGGTCGCAGCTCCTGTGCTGGCGCGCAGCCTTGCCCTCGCCCCGGCCGCACACGCCCGCGTATC
>JBFWQT010000618.1:0-3954 GCA_050249295.1 Planctomycetota bacterium | reverse complement strand
CGAAGCGGCGAGACCCCGGGGTGGCAAGGCTGGTCTCTCGTCTCCGTAGCCGGAGCCTGCGAAGCTGGCGGCTCTTTAGATAGCCCCGGGTGGAGCCGCGAAGCGGCGAGAACCCGGGGTGGCACAGCAGGCCCCGCATCGCCGGAGCCTGCGAAGCAGGCGGCTCGGAACGCAGCGAGCCGCCTGCTTCGCAGGCTCCGGAGGGACTGTGCGGCGCCTCGATAACCCCGGGTTCTCGCCGCTTCGCGGCTCCACCCGGGGCTAACGAAAGAGCCGCCTGCTTCGCAGGCTCCGGAGGGAAGGGTGCGGCGCCTCGATAACCCCGGGTTCTCGCCGCTTCGCGGCTCCACCCGGGGCTAACGAAAGAGCCGCCTGCTTCGCAGGCTCCGGAGGGAAGGGTGCGGCGCCTCGAGTACCCCGGGTTCTCGCCGCTTCGCGGCTCCACCCGGGGCTAACGAAAGAGCCGCCTGCTTCGCAGGCTCCGGAGGGAAGGTGCGGCGCCCCATTGGTTCGAATCGCAAGCTGCTGACACACCTCACCCCCGTTCGCGCGATGCGGCCAACACTCCCCGCGCCCGGAACGGCCGGCCTGCGCGGTCGATGCGTGGATGGGAACCGCCCAGCGTGGTATAGTCCATCGAGCCTGGCGACAGCACAGTCGTCGGGTACTGCAACACACACACGGCAGATGTCAGCAACCCGGCTCCCGACGGGGCGGGCGGGGTTGGCACAGGAGGCGGAGCAGTGCCACAACTGGTCGTCGAGAAAGGCAACGATCGCGACCGGGCCATTCCGGTGAAGCCCGGCGACAAGATCGTCGTCGGCCGCGATATCAAGGCGAACCTGCGCGTCGAAGACGTGATGACCTCGCGCAAGCACTTCGCGATCATCAGCCACAAGGAAGACTTCTACGTCAAGGACCTGAAGTCGGCCAACGGCACCTTCCTCAACGGCAAGAAGGTCGAGCAGGAAAAGCTCAGCATCGGCGATCGCATCCAGATCGGCGAGACCGTGCTGTCGTTCCTCAACGAGGACGAAGGCAAGAAGAAGGGCGGCCTCGTCGGCAAGGAGATCGCCGGCTACCTGATTGAAGAACGCCTCGGCCGTGGCGCGATGGGCACCGTGTACCTCGCGAAGCAGATCTCGCTCGACCGCAACGTCGCGTTGAAGATCCTCGCGCCGGAGCTGCTCAAGGACAAATCGTTCGTCGAGATGTTCATCAAGGAAGCGCGCGCCTGCGGCAAGCTCAACCACCCGAACATCATCCAGGTCTATGACGTCGGGTCGTTCAAGGGCGTGTACTACTTCTCGATGGAGTACGTCGAGAAGGGTGGCGTGGCCGACCTGCTGACCAACAACCGCGCGCTGCCGTTGCACCAGGCGCTGCCGATGGTGCGCGACGCCTGCCAGGCGCTGGCCTACGCCGAGCGCCAGGGCATCATCCACCGCGACATCAAGCCCGACAACCTGTTCCTCAACGCCGAGAACATCGTCAAGATCGGCGACCTCGGCCTGGCGCACAGCGCGAGCGAGGACGTCGGCGCCGAGGGCGTGTTCGGCACGCCGCACTACATCGCGCCCGAGCAGGCGATGGGCGAGAAGCTCGACCATCGGGCCGACATCTACGCGATGGGCTGCACGTTCTTCCGCATGGTGACGGGCCACACGCCGTACCGCGGGCAGAACGTGCAGGAGATTTTGCGCAAGCAGGTGAAGGCGCCGCCGCCGTACGCCGCCGAACGGCCCGACGATCTGCCGCCCGACGCGCCGTGGACCGACGTGCCGCGCAGCGTGGCCGACATCATCTACAAGATGATGGCCAAGAACCGGGACGAGCGGTACGAGTCGGCGTCGAAGATCCTGCCGGAGCTGGAAGCCGCGCTGGCCAGCCTGAGCGACCGCGGCAGCACGCGCGCGCCGGCAGTGGGTCTCGGCGGTGAGCACAGCTCCACCACGCGGTTGATGGACGGGTCGCGGCGCAGCAACAACCTGCCGATCTTCATCGGCATCGGTGTGCTGGTGCTGCTGATCCTCATCGGCGCGATTGCCGCGATGAGCAACGGGCCGAAGCCGCCGGACCCCAACGGCACCAGCAATGCGCCGCCGCCGGTCAACCTGGAGTTGTTCAACAACAATGGTCGCAACAACGCAGTGCCGACCGACACAAGCAACAACGCCAGCAACTCCGGCAACTCCGGCAGCAACAACGCACCGCCCCGCAACGCGGACCCCGACGAGGGCGACGAGAACGGCAGGCGCCTGCGCAAGCTCCGCCAGGACTGGCACGAGCAGATGGTGGCCGACGTCGAGGAGATCCTGGTCCGGCACAACATCGCCGAGACCGGCCTAAGCGGCCCCGACCCGGTGGCGGCGGCGACGATGGACATGCTCCTGCTGGCGTCGAAGTACGAGAAGGAGCCGCCCTACAACGAGGTGGCGATCACGCAGGACGGCACGCCGGTCGACTCGCACCTGAAGAAGTGCGCGCGCGAGCTGGAAAGCCTGTACCAGCGCCTCAGCGACCTCACCGCCTCGCACACCGCCGACTACGCCACCTGCAACCGGATTGCCGACGAGGCGATCAAGAACGAGCAGTACGGCGTGGCGATCGACGCCTACATGGGGTTCGTGCGCAAGTACTGGCACGAGTTCTCGGCGCCGGTGCGCGCGCTGCGCGAGTGGGTCAAGAACAACGCGCTCAACGTCGACCACTACGTCGAGGGGTTCCCCGGCGCGGTCGAGGTCTACGCCTACCCGAACGGCAAGCTGCACCAGCTGGTCAAGACGATCGGCACGCGCTACGACGAGATGTTCGCCGAGGTGCAGACGGCCGACGCGATCTTCAAGGATCCGGCGAAGGCCACCGACTACCAGGCCCGCCGCGCCGCGCTGATCCCGGCTCGCGACGCGATGGCCCGCGTCGTCAACACCTGGAAGCTGCCGCAGGACGTGAAGAGCCCGGCCGGCAAGGTGATCGCCATCCAGGCGGCCGAAGACCTGCGCTACCTCGGCGCGTGCATCGACAAGGTCAACAGCGACGAGAAGCAGAACGCGCTCAACGCGGTCGCCAACCTGCGGGCCGAGACGATCGGCTGCCTGCAGCGCGCCCACGACGCGGCCGTGCGCTACGACTTCGACACGGCGACGAAGATCATGGATGACCTGACGCGCAGCGCCGTGTGGGAGGCGGCCGCGACCGACGACACCACGCTGTGCCGCGACATCCGCAACGTGACGGTCAGCCGCGAGCCGCCCGGCAAGCTGGCCCAGCTGCGCCGCGCGAAGTTCTTCATGGATACGCTGATCCCGAAGATTGCGAAGGACAAGCCGCTGATCCTGAAGCCGGCCAGTTGCGACAACCCCGACTTCCGCAGCGCCAGCAAGGTGAACATCACGGCGATCACGCCGGCCGCCGACGGCAAGCAGTGCACGATCACGCTCGAGTACCGCGGCAAGCAGCAGGCCGACTTCCCGCTGGCGAGCCTCAGCGGTCAGGAGTTCTCCGACTTCGTGATCGACCTGATGAAGCTGACCGACGCCACCGCCAACGCCGACTGGCAGCTCGGCGCCGCCGCCGTGATGCTCGAGCGCGGCGAGCCCGGCGATTCGGTCAAGCTGATCGACCTCGCGCTGAAGGGCGCGACGGCGCGCAAGCAGGAGTACACCGAGTACCTCGCATGGGCGCTGCTGCTCAAGGCGGCGTCGCTCAACGCGGCGCGCAACGGCACGGACGCGAAGGCGATGCTGCAGCGCTTCCGCAACGAGTGCAAGAACACCGAAGCCTTCCGCCTGGCCAACCTCAAGCCGGCGGACCGACCGCTGGGCAGGTAGCAGCTCACCACCCCACCGCCGCCATGGCCGAATCTGCCGCACCACCTGGAAGCCCCGACAACCCTGTGCGCGGTGCCGGCTTCGTGGTGTTCACGCGTGGCACCGACGACGTGGTCCGCCTGCT
>JBFWQT010000617.1:0-3962 GCA_050249295.1 Planctomycetota bacterium | reverse complement strand
ATGACCAGTCGATCGTGCCCGACGCAAACATCGTGTTCGGCGGTGCTGGTGCCAACCGCACCGTGACCATCACGCCGGCCGCCGATGCCAACGGCGGGCCAGTGACGATCACCTTCACCGTCACCGACCTGGACACCGACTCGACACCGACGCAGTTCACGATCACCGTCAACGCGGTCAACGACGCCCCGTCGTTCACCGCATCCGATCCACCGACCACGGACGAGGACGCGCCGAACGCCGTCACGGTCAACGGCTGGGTCACGGCCTTCGACCCCGGCCCGGCCGACGAGAGCGGGCAGCTGGTGTCCGGCTACACCGTCAGCAACGTCTCCAACACGGCGCTGTTCAGTGTCCAGCCGGCGGTCGACGCCAGCGGCAATCTCACCTACACCGTGGCCAGCGGCGCCAACGGCGTCTCCACGTTCGACGTCACCGTCACCGACGACGGCGGCGGCGCGAACGACACCTCGGCGCCGCAGACGTTCACCATCACGGTCAACGCAGTCAACGGCCCCGTCGTCAGCCTGCCCGGCGCCACCGTCGACTACGTCGACAACTCGGCCGCGACACTGATCGACACGGGCGGCGCCGTCACCAGCGCCGCGGCCGACTTCAACTCCGGATCGCTCACCGTCACGATCATCACCAACGGCGACGCGGCCGACTTGCTGACGATCCGCGACTCGGGCACGCCGGGCACCGGCATCGAGGTCTCCGGTGCGGTCGTCACCTACGACGGCGACCAGATCGGCAGCTTCGCCGGCGGCACGTCCGGCAACCCGCTGGTGATCACCTTCGACATGGCCTTCGCCACGCCGACGGCGGTCACCGCGCTGATCCAGGCGATCGAGTTCTTCACCGACGCCGGCACCTTCAACACGCGCACGATCCGGTTCACGGTGGACGACGGCGACGGCTTCACCGGCTCCGACGAGCAGAACGTCAACGTGACGACGCCGTAGTCGCGCAGTCGGCGGCCTCCACTCGCCGAACGCATTTCGCGCTTTACCACCGACCCGCTGGCGGGTAGCCAGGGGACGCCGACGAGCCGTCCCCATCACCATCCGTCATCGCCTCCGTCATCATGAGCAACGCCGAACTGGTCCGGATCGCCTGCGTGCAGATGAGCGTCAGCGAGGATCGCGAAGCCAACTTCGAGAAGGCCCGCGGCCTGCTGGAAGAAGCGGCCGCGCAGGGCGCGCTGGTCGGCGTGCTGCCCGAGCTCAGCTTCGATCACTTCTTCCCGCAGCACAGCGCCGAGTCGGGCTTCCTCGATCTGGCCGAGCCGATCCCCGGCCCCACCACCGAGCGCATGCAGGCATGGGCCAACGACCTGCAGATGGTGCTCTTGCCCAACTTCCTCGAGAAGGGCCGCGTCGGCCAGCACTTCGATGCCACGCCGGTGATCGCCACCGATGGCACGCTGGTCGGCCACACGCGGATGATGCACATCGCCGAGGGCCCGAACTTCCACGAGAAGTTCTACTACACGCCCGGCACCACCGGCCCGACCTGCTACGCGTTCGACTTCGCGACGCTCGGCGTGGCGATCTGCTACGACCGCCACTTCCCCGAGTACCTGCGCATGCTCGCGCTGCAGGGTGCCGACATCATCTGCATCAACACGGCCATCACGGCCGACGAGCCGCAGGACATGTTCCTCGACGAGATGCGCGTCGCGGCGTTCCAGAACCAGGTGTTCATCGCGATGAGCAATCGCGTCGGCGAAGACGGCGGCCTCATCTTCGGCGGACGCAGCGTGATCATCGGCCCCGACGGCGGCGTGCTCGAGGAGGGCCCCGTCGGCGAGGATGCAGTCGTCGTCGCCGCGTGCGACCTGTCGCGCATCGACGAGGAACGCCGCGCACGCCCGTGGTTCCGCGATCGCCGGCCCGAGTGGTACGGCATGCTGAGCGACCCGACCGGCGAGCTCGAGGCCGAGGGCGAAGAGGGTGACGACGATCATCATCACCACCATCATCACGATCACGATCACGATCACGATCACGACCACGATCATGATCATGACCACTGATCGTGTCCGCGCCACCCGACGCCGTGGTCGCCATCGCGTGCTCGCGTCGATCGCGCTGCTCGCACTCGCGGCCACGCTCGTCGGCTGCCCGATGGTCGATCATGGTCGCGCCGAGATGATCACACTGTTCGGCGTCTCCGACTACTCGCCGGTGCCGAGCGATGGCCTCGCGATCCGCCAGGCAGACACCGACGGCCGCGAGCGCCTGGCGGTGGCGGTCCAGGGCTACCGCTACCAGCTGATCAACGGCCGCTTCGCGCTCGCGCCTGGCGTGTTCGCGGAGTCGTCGCTGAGCAACGCGATCTTCATCTCGCGCGACGCGGTGCGCATCGGCGACCTGATGCTGTTCATCTCGCGCGTCGGCGCCGAGCAATCGGCGGTGTGGAACGCCACGCAGCGCGCCGAGCTGGCCGGCGGCCGGCGCTACGAGTTGTTGCTCACGCTCTCCCCGGGCGGCGACATCATCCAGCTGGCCGACGGCAGTGGCATCGCGGTGCCAGTGACGAACGAGCCCGGCGGCGAGCTCAGCGTGCAGCGCCTGCGCGACGCGCTCGAGACCGGCCTGCGCCAGTCGTTGCGCCTGCATCATCGCGAGGGCGCGCTGCAGGCCTCCGGCCGCATCTTCCTGATCAACCTCGAGCCCGAGCTGGTCACGGACCCGCTCGGCAAGGTGCTCCCGCGCGACCCCGGCGACAGTGCGACGCGCGACCCCGAGTACCGCTACCGCCTCGGCTCCGCGATGGTGCCCACGACCGGCCGGTCGTTGCGCATGCGATTGAGCGTGATCGTGCTGACCGACCGCCTGTTCTGATGGCGCGCCCGGACCAGCGAGTGGCAGGGTCGCCGACGAGAGCATCGCGCGACGACACGTTGACGGATACTTCGATCGTGCCATACCAGGTGTTGACAACTGCTTCACAACCGCTTCACTACGCTTCACTCCCACTTCACTGCATTTCTCGTAAAAAGAAGCCCGTGTTTATGGGGCTCCGCGGGCGATGCCGGGCCGGCTTCGGGATGGCGGCCGATAACTTGCGGTGTGCGGCGGCCGTGGATTCCGCATGTCAAAGCCCGGAAGATGGTTACGCGCGAAATGGGTTCGTGCTTCAGCATCTCGTGGTGCGATAGTGAAGATCGGTCGGTGCGCGGACCGGCCCTGCCACCGTCGGATTGTGTCGGACTGGAATTGTCCGATCGGGTGGATGTGCCGTCGATCGCCGCGCGGTCGCGCTGAGTGGGCAGACTCCGGCCAGCTGCCGCGCACGGGCTTTCTGTGCACGTTGCAGCCTCTGCGGCCGGCGCGGCGCAAGTCGTCAGGTGCCGTGCGAGGCGCTGGAGAATTGTGCAGACACAAACGGCGTAAATGAGCAAATTCAGCGGCATGGATCCGGCTTTTGAAACACAACATCCCCCTCTGTAATGAGGATTGTCCTATCTTCGGGCCCATTTTCTGACCCAAGTCCATGCGGCAGTTGAGGTAGGACGTACCTTGGCTAAAATGGACCGATGTCAGGCGCGGAAGGGTGGTCGGAAGTCCGGCCGAAAGTCCCGCAGTCTGCTTCCAGGATCAGCCGGAGAGGGCTGTATTCGTGCGGCCCTCACGCAATCGTCGTGCGCTTCGTCGGTGCAAGGAGTCCACAGCGGGTTCCCTCCGGAGCCTGCGAAGCAGGCGGCTCTTTCGCTAGCCCCGGGTGAAGCCGCGAAGCGGCGAGAACCCGGGGTTGTCGCGGCCCGCACCCTTCCCTCCAGAGCCTGCGAAGCAGGCGGCTCAGAACGCAGCGAGCCGCCTGCTTCGCAGGCTCCGGCGACGTGGAGCCTGCCATGCCGCCCCGGGTTCTCGCCGCGTCGCGGCTTCCCCCGGGGCTATTGTAAGTGCCGCCTGCTTCGCAGGCTCCGGCGACCAGGAGCCAGCCATGCCACCCCG
>JBFWQT010000616.1:0-3964 GCA_050249295.1 Planctomycetota bacterium | reverse complement strand
TGTGTCGGGTCGCGCACCATCCCCACAACCGGGATCACCGATCGCGTGCGGTCCACCATGTCTTTCGCGTCGCTGATGTACCGCCGGAACAGCGAGGGGCTATGCACGCAGCCGAACCGGCTCCAGCTCTCGATCTTGGAGAACTCTTCGCCGGCGATCCAGCCTTCCACCATGCCATAGGTGCCGTTGGTCTCACTGCGCGAGCAGGCGAATACGGCAAACACGCTGCGATCCGGTCGGCCGTCCCAGGCGTGCAGCTGGTAACGCATCACGCCGCGCACGACAAAGTCGGCGATCACGTCGTTGACGGTCTTGCCTTCCTCGCGCGTCTGCGCATGAAGCTGCCACCCGTAGCGGTGCGACCAGTCGGCCGGCGCGATCGAGCGACCACCCGGCCGGAACAACGGATCCGGGTGTTCCTCCAAGAGACAACGCCGCACCTCCGCGCCGCCGTCTGCCGACGCTGCCAGCAGGCCGTCCCAATCCTTGGTCCTCTCCGGCGGCTTGACCACCAGCGCTTCCCAGCCGTGGCATGTCAGGTCGCGACACAACGCGAACGCTGCCGCCGTTGACGTCGCGTCGTTGTCGAGCGCAATGCGGATCGATGGCCGCTTCTGCCGGTGCCCGAAGATGTGATTGAGGATCGTGTGTGCCTTCGCGAGGTCCTCGCGCTTGCCCTTGCGCGCACCCCCGACGCCCAGCAGCGAGAACCAGCCGCGGCCGCTCCACCGTCGGCGCACCTCATCGCGTTCAACGCGCAGCCGCTTGATGTCGGCCTCGGCTTCCGACCGATCGGCGCCGGTGGCACTGCCGGCGATCAGCGCCTGTAGTTCGTCCATCCGCGCGCTGATGTCGTGCGCTCCCATCGCCACATCGACCGCCAGACCCTTCAGCACGCTTTCGCAGATGTACACCACCTTCGCGCTGCGCAGCTGGTGTAGCGGCATCGTGGTGAAGATCACGCCGCGTGATGATCCCTGGTTGCGGTCCTTGTCGGGCTTGCCGTCGCTGTTGAGTGGCGGATCCACGAACCGGTGCCAGAGACAGTCCGGGCGGTCCGGCCCGAGTGTGGGGCAATCATCCAGCGCCGACCACGCCGGGAACGACACGGTTTCGCGATACTCGTACTGCGTGCGGCCGTCGCCGTCGTCGTCGCCGACCCGCGTGGAGCGCTTCGGGTTGGATGCCACCAGGTGCCGCCGGACAAGCCCGTGCAGGTAGTGCCGATGGAAGCCGCGACCCTCCAGCCACGTCCGGCCCACATCGGTCAACGGATACGAACAGAGCCGCGCCCACAGGCTCTGCAGCTGATTCAACGGCTCCCGTGGTTCGCCACGCGCATCATCGACAAGCATCGGCACCGCGAAGCGCTCGGACAGCTCGATCGCGGCTTCCAGCGGCTCCATGCCATGACGCCACGCATACCAGTCAATCACGCTCACCGGCTGTTCCTCGGCCCAGCACATCAGGAACCCGCCATCGTCGTACACCTTGGCGTGATGCGAGCCCGGATGCCGGGGACACTCTACGCCATCGGTCCCCTTGAGCTGGCTGGTGGACGCGCCGTCCTCTTCCAGCAGCTGTTGGATGCGCACGCGCTCCTTGATCCGCTTCCAGTCGGGTCGGCCGGTGATCATGCCCGCACCTCCTGCCCGTGCGCGATCGCATCGGCCAGCTCGGCCAATACATCGCCATGGCACGCCAGAGGCGCGCACCAGCACGCAATGCGCTTTCCGCGCAGCTCGTGCAGCGACGCAAGCAGTTCGGGCCGCGTCTTGATCCACTCGCGGTATCGTTCGATCGCCACTTCGCGCGGCAGCCCGTCCGTCCGCTTGCCCTTGCGGACCTTGAACGGGTTACCCCACTTGCTCGGCCGGCCGATGAACACGTCGTATGTGTCGCGCATGCAATGCACGACGCGAGTGCGGGGCATCGGCTCGACGTTGGCAAACAGCGTGGCGCCCGGATCGTCGTAGAGCAGCAGTTGTCGCGAGTTGGACGCGTTGCTGCAGCTGGGAGGCTTGCGCGGAGTCAGTGGTCGCGGGCGAGCCCGGCCACCGCCAGGTGCGTTCTCGCGGTAGGTCTGCAGTGCATGCCGGAACCACAGGAACAACGGATCGCAGCGCGCGAGAGTCGCGTCATCGAACAGCGCCAGCGTCTGCGGCTTGAACGGATCCCAACCGTTCGATGCCGTGATGGTGACGTGGCACGTCTGGCACAGCGCGTGGAGGTTCCACGGCTCGCAGTTGGCCGGGTCGTCGTCAAAGTGATGCACGCCGTACGCGCGTCCGCTCGCCGGGCCGTGCTGCGCGCCGCAGGCGACGCACTTCCAGCCGGCGGCATCTTTGGTCGCGATCGAGATGTCGGGCCAGTCGTCGGGGTAGAGCGACGCCCGTTCGGGTGTGATTGGCATGGTCAGAATGGGGGAGCGTCGTCCGGGAAGTTGAGGGTCGCGTGCTCGTGGAACAGGTCGCGCGCGGCGGCGTCGTAGGCCTCCGCCGCGTCGATGGACGTGTCGAACGTGCCCAGGTGCGTGGAACGCCCCTGCACACTGATCGAGGCGCGCCACCGGCGAGAGGGCAGGATCTGCACGCCGTAGAAGCCGCTTGCCGCCTTTCGCCGACGACGACGGTTCGCCGCGTTCTGGCTCGGCGTTGCCTTGCGCAAGTTCTCGGCCGAGTTGTCGATCAGACGTTCCGAGAGCGGCAGGTGCCGCACGTGATCCACGATCAGCGCAGCCCACCCGCGGTGGGCTGCAATCAGTCGATGCGCGAGAACCTTGCGGCCGCCGCGAAGGGTCGCGCACATCACCCAGCGCTCAAGCGGGCCGCCGGGCGAGATGTGCCCCGGTCGCGACACGAACGCGTACCAGCGGTATGCGCGCATGACCTGCCAGTCGTGCGCGTCCACGATGCCGCGAACGTCGCGGCTCAACGCGACGACGATGCGGCCGCGGTCGTCGGTCTCGTGCTCGTTGTCCGGCTCGCGCCGGCGACGCGGCGGCGGGTAGACCTTGGAGAGAGTCGCGTTCATCGCGCACCCCCTGCCGCGCCGCGCCGCGCCGCTAGCTGTTCGTCGGTGCATGATTCCGCAACCATCAGCCGCACGATGTTCGCCGGCAGCGCGTACCCGCCTTTGCGCGAGTCGGCGCGCAGTCTGTCCATGGCCGCTTGCGGCGTCGGCGCCTCTATCCAGCCGGCGTGGTAGTCGATCCCCGGACAACGCGCGATCACACGGTGGTGCATCATTCGTCACCACCCTTCACCCACGCGCCGTGGTCCATCTGGCGCACCGCGCCGCGCTGCCGCAGCGTCGCGAGACCGCAACGCACGGCCAGCAGGTCAAGGCCGTGGAGCGCTGCGATCGTCGCCGGGTCCATCACCGGCAGCGCGTCGAGCAGCAGCTGCAGGAAGCCGTCGTTCGCCTCGCCGATCGCGCCGGCGTCGTCGCGCACGATCGCCGATCGCGAGAGGCAGAACGGGCAGGCAGACGGCTCGCACGCGCACCACGCGAGCGGCAGCGACCTGCCGCAGTCGCGGCAGTGCCACACCTTCAAGGCATCCTCGCTCGCGCCCGGCGCGCGCATGCCGCTCGGCGGTGCGATGCCGAAGAACGCCGCGCGGTAGGCCGTGCAGAGGTCGGCCACGTCGTTGCAGCCGCCGGCCTTGATGCGTTTCTGGTTGCGCCACAGCCAGCCGAACAGAGCGGCCGTCGCGTGCGATTCGTGTTCGTCGTTGCCGGGGCGCGGCTCGCCGCCGATCTGGTCGGCGACGTTCGCGCTGGCGGTCCGGGCGTCGGCGGCGGCAAGGCCCTGCAGGCCGCCGAGCGTGAGGCAGGTAGTCATCAGTGGTTCGTGGTCGTGAAGGTTGGAGTGGCGACGGGGCGACCGCGAGGCGGGCGCCCATGAAGGCCCGCCCCGCGATCGACAATCCCCGCCTTGCCCGCGATCCCCGGTGCAGGTCGG
>JBFWQT010000615.1:0-3968 GCA_050249295.1 Planctomycetota bacterium | reverse complement strand
ACCACAGCCGGATGCAGGCTGGAAGCCTGCACCACACCCGGATGCAGGCTGGAAGCCTGCACCACACCCGGATGCAGGCTGGAAGCCTGCACCACACCCGGATGCAGGCTGGAAGCCTGCACCACAACTCGCAGGACGGTCGGCCGGGTTGTGCGGCGTACCACTGAAGTAATATTGAATCATCGCGCGTTCATTCAATTGATTCGGCTTCACGGCAATCACTCCGGTGCCAGACTCCAGCCGGGGTCTGGCCGAAACATGTCTCCCTCTGTATTGAGGAATGTCCTACCTTTGGGCCGGAAAACAGACCTTAACCCCATGCCCTGAAAACCCTTGCATACAACTTTAGCTAAATTGGACCGATGTCTGGGGATATTATCGGTCATCGGCCCCCGTTATTCATTTATTAGACTGCGAACATCTGGTTCTGCATAGCAAAAATTGAATGGTACGCCACGCTCCATCATCCGCTCTGGCCGCCTCGACGCCAGCCGCCGTTGCAACCACCTCCAGCCGCTTGCACAATCGCGCCGCCTCGACCACCACCTTGCCGCCGCCACCCTGCGCCCGCTGCCATGAAGTTTGACGGCCACGATCGCGCCGCCGGGTTCTTGCGCACCGCCCACCAGAGCGGCCGGCTCGCACACGCCTACGCCTTCGTCGGCCCGGCCGGCATCGGCAAGCGCGACGCCGCCCTGCGCTTCGCCGTCGCGCTGATCGCCGGCGACCTCTCCGAAAACGCCTCGCCGGGCGACGTGCTGCGCCGGCGCGTACACAACGGCATCCACCCCGACGTGCGCGTCTACCAGCCCGAAGAGGGCAAGCGCATCTTCGGCAAGCCGGTCATCGCCGAGGTCCTGCAGGACCTGTCGCTGCGGCCGATGGAGGCGCCGGTGCGCGTGGCGATTCTCGATCGCGCCGACCTGATGAATGCCGAGGCCGCGAACACGTTCCTCAAGACGCTCGAGGAGCCGCCGCCGAGCACGCAGATCGTGCTGCTGGTCAACGAGTGGTTTGCGCTGCTCGAGACGATCCGTTCGCGCGTCCAGGCCGTGCGCTTCAATCCGCTGCCCGACAGCATGCTCGCCGAGCGCGTGCACGGCACACCCGGCGCCGACCACATCGATGCGCTGCAACCGCTGGCCCAGGGCAGCCCCGGCCTGCTCGGCAATCTGCTGGCCGACAACTTTCCGGTCGTGCGCGAGTTCCTGATGGAGGCGGTGCTGCGCTCGCCGGCGCTCGACCCGGTGGAGGCCAGCGACCGCCTGGTGGACATGACGAAGCCGGCCAATGACGAGACGCAGGAGCACCAGCGCGGCCGGCTGCGCAACGCGCTGCAGCTGGTGATCACGTGGTGGCGCGACGCGCTTGTGGCCTCGCAGTTGCGCGCGGCCCGGCCGTTCGATCCGGCTGCCGCGGCCTTGATGCGCCGGCACATCGATCGCTGGTCGCCGTCGAAGCTGATTGACCAGCTCGACCGGCTGACCGAGATGGCGAACGACCTCTCGGCGAACATGAACATCAAGATGTGGACGACGCGGTTCCTCGATCTGGCGCCGTACCCGGAGCGCCGCTGATGTGCAGGGCGGACGTCGATTTCCGGGCGAGCCGGGGGCTCGGGAGCCGACAAGAGATTGCTCCGGGCAAGAGCCGCGTCCGAAACGGAGCGGGGAAATGGCTGAAGGCTGACAACCTCGCGCCACCACGATTGCCCCCGCTCCCTTTCGGTCGCGGCTCCTACCCGGAGCAATCCACGGACAACTCCTTACACCCCCGGCTCGCCCGGAAGTGCACGCGCCCGATATGACCACGCCGCTGCCGACCGCCATGCTCGACGCGATGCGCGACACCATCACGCGGATGGCCGGCGTGCGCGTGGCCGTGGTCGGCGACATGCTGCTCGACCGCTTCCTGCTCGGCACCTCCACGCGCATCAGTCGCGAAGCGCCGGTGCTGATCCTGCGGCATCAGCAAACCATGGAGGTGCCCGGCGGCGGCGCGAACACGGTCGCCAACGTCTGCGCGCTCGGTGCGAAGGCCGTCGCGCTCGGCGCAATCGGGGACGACAACGAGGGCCAGCAACTGCTCGCGCTGCTCGAACGCGCGGGGCTCGACGCCGACGCGCGCCGGCTGCACCTGCAACGCGGCTGGCCGACCACCACCAAGACGCGCATCCTCGGCGGCCTCTCGCACTCCACGATGCAGCAGATCGTGCGCATCGATCGCGAACAGGAACTGCCGGAGGGCGACGAGCCGGGCGCGACGATCGCGCGCGACCTGGAGCAACTCTGGCCGACGCTCGACGCGGTGATCGTCAGCGACTACGGCCTCGGCGTGGTGCGCCCGCCGCTGATCGAGGCGCTGCGAAGGCTGCGCGCGACGCGGCCGATTCCGGTGACGGTCGACTCGCGCTACGCGCTGCCGTTGTTCCGCGACCTGACGTCGATGACGCCGAACATCTCGGAGGTCGAGGCGACGCTGCACGACGAGCGCCTGTCGCACGACCTGCCGCGGCTCGAGCTGCGCGGCGAGCAGTTGCGGGCCGACCTCGGCCTCGACGCGTTGCTGGTCACGCGTGGCAAGTTCGGGATGTCGCTGTTCGAGCCGGGTGCCGGCCCGCTGCACATTCCGGTGTTCGGCACCGACCAGGTGGCGGACGTCACCGGCGCCGGCGACACCGTGATTGCAACCTACACCACGGCGCTGGCGGCCGGCGCCTCGTTCGAGGTTGCGGCGCGCCTGGCGAACGTGGCCGGCGGACTGAAGGTGATGAAGCGCGGCACGGCGGTGGTGCCGGCGGCCGAACTCCGCGCGGCGCTCGCGACCTGATCGCCAGTCCGCCAGTCCGCCAGTCCCTCGGTGTGTTGCCGACTCAATCTCACTCCACCATGCCCGGTGCGACGGCGGCTTCCATCGCCATGCCGAGTCGCAACGTGTACGCATGGAAGCACGCCGTGAAGAACCGCCGCAGGTCTGCCACGCTGCGATCGTCCACCGGGCACGCCGCCGGCGGGTCGGGCAGTTCGAACGTCCACAGCACGTCGGGCCGATTGCGATCGTCGGGCTGCTCAATCGTCCAGGGCACGCCCTCGGCCGGTCGCATCGCGCGCACGTCACTGCCCGGCGGCACCGGCCGCACACGGATGCCGCCGGAGAAGCCAGCCAGGAACAGACACACGCCGTCGGTGAGGTTGCGCTCGAGAATGCTGCGCTCGAACACCTGGTCGGTGTTCAGTCGCGCGCGACGGAACCACGACCCGGCCGACGCCACCGGCGCGCGCCGCAACTCGTAGAACTCCGGCCCGCGATCCGAGCGGCGCAACGCGAGGCTGGCCAGGCCGCGGGTCGGCGAGTTGCGCAGCTGTTCGATCAGCAGCAGGCGCAGGTCGTAGCGCTTCTCGATGCCGGCCTGCAGCCCCTCCACCAGCAGGCTGCGCACGTACTGCTCGCCGGCCGCGGTGATCGGAAGGCGGATTGCGCCACTGCAACCGACGCCGCGCGACTCGCCGCCGCCGGGCGTGGCGGGGAGGCGGTTGGCGCGACACTCCGCGCACGCCGTGGTGAGTTCGCCGAAGCGGCTGACCGCATCGCGCGCATCATCGAGCGACAGCGTCGTCGGCATGCCGGTGGTGTGCTGCAGCCAGCGCACGGTGGTGGCCGCGTCGTCCGCGCCGATCACGTCCACGGTGCGGCGCAAACGCAACTTCGCCGCCAGTCCGCTCTCACCGCCGAGTGCGGACTTCACGTCGCAGGGGTGCGCAATGGCGTAGTGGATCGGCATCGACGGCAGGTGGGCGGGGTGTACCGCCAGACTACCGGACCGGCCGCGCGAGCGTAAGTACAGCGAATCACAAGTCATCGTCCTATCGAAGCAGCCCTCCGGGCGAGCCGGGGGTGTAAGCCCCCGGAGTCTGGTCCTGAGGCGAGCGCTCGGCGCCAACACCAGGTCCGCGCCACCAACAGTCATG
>JBFWQT010000614.1:0-3975 GCA_050249295.1 Planctomycetota bacterium | reverse complement strand
GCGATGGTCGACGCGGCGATCGGCGGCAAGACCGGCGTGGACCTGCCCGAGGGCAAGAACCTGCTCGGCGCGTTCCATCAGCCGCGCGCGGTGGTCTGCGACATGGCGCTGCTCGCGTCGCTGCCCGAGGCCGAGTGGCGCAACGGCATGGCCGAGGTGATCAAGACCGCGATCGTGGGTGACGCGGCGCTGTTCGCCGAGCTGGTGTCGGCGTCGTCGACGCTCGAGGCGTTGCGCACCGACTACGCCCGCAGCGCCGAGGTGGTGCGCCGCTGCGTGGAGGTCAAGGGTGGCATCGTGATGCGCGACGAGCGCGAGTCGGGCGAGCGGATGCAGCTCAATGCGGGCCACACCATCGGCCACGCGATCGAGGCGGCCAGCCACTACAGGCTGCCGCACGGGCAGGCCGTCGCGATCGGCCTGGCGCTGGAGGCGCGCGTGGCACAGCAGCTCGGTCTGGCCGACGCGTCGTTCGTTGCCGACCTCGACCGCCTGCTGGCGCACTACGGTTTGCCGACCACGCCGCCGGACGACCTGGTGAACATGGCGCAGCCGTTCCTGCGGTTCGACAAGAAGCGCCACGCCGGCAAGACGCGCTACGCATTGCCGTGCGCGCCAGGTTCGGTCCGCGTGGTCGACGATGTGGATGCGGCAGTCGTCGAGGCGGTGCTGCTCGGCAAGGCGGGTTGAGTTGCCGAAGCCGGGTTGGGTCACCCGGTCGACCGCGGCTCCCGGCTCTCGTTCTGGCGCACCCGGGTCGAATCCCGACTGACTCGGTCGCTCGCGTGCGGCGACCAGCAACGAAGAAGGTTCACCACAGAGAACACAGAGACCACAGGGAAGAGGAATGGAGGCGCGTCTCACCCTCTCCACTTCTTCTCTGTGGTCTCTGTGCCCTCTGTGGTGAATCTCTTTCGAACGTCGTGCTCAGCGCGCAGTCTCCGGCACACCTTCAGCGCGTGATCCCGGGTTACCCCTCCGGGTCGAGCACCGCGGCAGTAGCTGACGACCCGCGGTCGCGCGTCAGCTGATCACGATCTTGCGTTCGAGGTGCGAGATCAACTGCCGGAACTCGCGGTCGTCGTCGCTCATCTTCTTGATCTTCTCGACCGAGTGGATGACGGTGCTGTGGTCGCGGCCGCCGAAGAAGCCGCCGATCTCCTCGAGCGTGCGGTCGGTGTGCTTCTTGATCAGATACATCGCGACCTGACGCGGCAGCACCACGTGCTTCTGCCGGTTCTTCGATTTCAGGTCGGTCACCTTCATCTGGTAGTAGTCGGTGACGACCGTCACGATGTCGTCGATCGTGACCTGCGGCTTCATCACGCTCTGCCGCTCATCCAGCAGGTCGCGCAGCCAGATGCGCAGGCGGTCCGGCGTGATCACCTCGCCATTGCCGTGCTCCACCTCGGCGGCCAGACGCTTGATCGCGCCTTCCATCTCGCGGACGTTGCTGCGGAAGTTCTCGGCGAGGAAATGCAACACCTCCTCCTGCAGTTCGAAGCCGAGGCGCTGCGCCTTCTGGCGGAAGATCGCCACGCGCGTCTCGAACACCGGCGGCTCGATCTTGCCCTGCAGGCCGCACTTGAAGCGGCTGACGAGGCGCTCCTGCAGCTGCGGGATCTCGCTCGGCGGCCGGTCGGAGCTGATCACGATCTGCTTCTGCGCGTTGTAGAGCGCATTGAACGTGTGGAAGAACTCTTCCTGCGTGCCGCCCTTGTTGCCGAGGAAATGGATGTCGTCGATGATCAGGCAGTCGAGCTCGCGGAACTGCCGCTGGAAGCGGTCGAGTTCGCGGCTTTCCAGCGCCTTGATGAACTGCGACACGAACGTCTCGCACGAGATGTAGAGCAGGCGCGCGTTCGGGTTGTGCTGCTGGATGCGCAGGTGGATCGCCTGCAGCAGGTGGGTCTTGCCGAGGCCGACCGAGCCGTGCAGGAACAGCGGGTTGTAGGCGGTGCCGGGGTGATCGGCGACGGTCAGCGCGGCGGCGTGCGGCAGACGGTTGCTCGGGCCGACGATGTAGCTCTCGAAGGTGTTGACCGGGTTGACCGGCAGCGAGTGCGTGTCGGTGTAGAGCCGCGGCGTGGTCGGCATCGCGGCCGTGTCGGTGAGACGCGCCGGGGTGAAGCCGATCTGGCCGCCGGTGCCGGGGCTGTGCGGACCGGGTGGGATCGGCGGGATCGACGGCGCGGGCGCAGCCGGGGCGGGCGGCGGCAGCGTGGGCATCGGGGCCGGGGGTGCGGCCAGGTTCTGCGCGCGCCACATCCGATCGGCCGTCGGCATGCTGTGGCTGCTGTTGCTGCCCGAGCTGCCGTTGGAGTTGCCGCTGGACGACACGGACGACGTGGCGCGAACCGGGCCGTACTCGAAGTCGGCGCCCACCATGTCGGGTGGCAGCAACGTGTCGAGCGCGGCCACGGTGGCGATGCTCGGCGACGAGCCGGGTGCACCCGCGACCGGACCGGCGGGCGCAGCCGCAGCGGCCGCAGCGGCACCGACAGCCGACGACGACGACGGCCACATCGCCACGCCCGACGCGGCGAGCATCGCCGCATCATCGACGATGTGCGCGCGCGGACCGATCTCCTCGGGCTCGTGCACCACGAAGCGCACCGGGTAGCGGCAGCCGACGCACGCTTCGAGCGCCTGCTCGACCAGCTCGCCGAAGTTGCGCACCAGCCACTCCGCCGCCTGGTCAGACCAGCAGGCGATGTTGACCGGCTCGCCAGGGCGGGCCAGCGTGTCTTCGTCAACCATCAGTGGACTCGCCCAGGAATGCCACGCCCGGAACTGACCGGGATTACTGTGGGCCATCAGCCAGGCGAGCACCAACTGCCAGTGGTGCAGGGTTACGGGCACCATCAGGGCAAACTCCGTGAGTTGGGACGGTACGACTCGAATGCGGAGGTGAGGGGTCCCGTCACGCCGGGGGGCGTGTCCCGGCTCTTCGCCGGCCGCGTGGAGGCCACTGTTCAGGTTGCAATGCGTGGTGATCGAATCAGGAGCGGGGATGGTACGTGCGAATCGCGTCGCTGCGGAGAAGTGTGAGGGGTTATTTCTCGTTCCGTTCCGGTCTGTTGAGGCGTTCGTGAGGGACGTTGGCGAGCGGCCGGCGGGGCGGCTGCCGTAACCCGTTTGTGCGGCGCGCGTTCTGCGGTTGGTGCCAGATCCGCAGCGACAGAATCCAGCCTCTGTCCACGAGTTTTCCACTGCGGTGTGGAATCCGATTGGCAACGTGCGCACGGGTTATCCACAATCGGCGCCCTCTCGGACCCGCTTCCGGCGCTGGACGGATGGGGGTCAGACGAATGTCTGTCAGCGAGTGTTCATCGCGCTCCCCGGGGGGACCGTCAGTGGCTGTGCCATCGCCCACGGACCCCTTCCGGCGGCCGCTGCAACGCGGTATCGTGCGCGTTCAGATTGCCACGCCACCAGCTGTTGCGGAGAGACGGGCCACACATGCCGCCAACCCCATCTCCCGTGGATCCGGCCGAACCGCTCGATACCCTGACCGGGAAGCACCTCGGCAACTACCGGATCAACCGGTTGCTGCGCGACACCGCGTCGGGCCGCGTCTACCTCGCGCGGCACACACGCACCGGGCTGGACGTGGAGATCAAGGTGATGCCGCCCGCGCCGTTGCGCGATCCGCACACGCAGAAGCGGATCGAGCGCGAGGTGGCCACGCTGATGAAGCTCAACCACCAGAACATCATCCGCATCTGGGCCATCGGCCGTGAGGACGACATCAGCTACCTCGTAATGGAGCACGTCGAGGGCCGCACGCTCGAGCAGTGGCTCGACGAGCTCGGCCGGCTGCGCACCGACGACGCGCTGAACCTGACGGCCACGGTGCTCTCGGCGGTGGTCGCCGCGCACGCGATGGAGAGCGTGCAGCGCGAGATCTGCCCAACCGACTGGGTGCTCGGCGGCGACGGCCGCGTGGTGTGCGCCGCCGGCGGCCGCGCGCGC
>JBFWQT010000613.1:0-3976 GCA_050249295.1 Planctomycetota bacterium | reverse complement strand
CCAGCACGGCCATGGTGGTGCTGCGATGGTGGTGCAGCAACCACGAGAGTACGCGCGAGAAGCTGACGATGCCGAGGCCGGCGCCGAGCAGGAACAGGCCGACGTAGCCGACCTGCGTGGCCGGGACCTGCAGGCTGAGCAGCGACTCGAGGAAGCCCTTCAGCGCGCTGGCCATGAAGTAGTACATGCCGAGCATCAGCAGCACGAACGAGCCGGAGATGCCCGGCAGGATCATTGCGCAGATCGCGATCACGCCGCAGACAAACGCGAACCACGCGGCCGGGCGCGGCACGGTGATGGTCATGCCGTCGGGTACGACCAGCGAACTGTACGGGCTGGCGTAGACGTGCCCGGCGTGCGGATCGTCAGCGGCTGGCAGCACGACGTCGGGCGTCGCGGCGAGCAGGCGCTGCTGGTCGGCCGGGTCGAGCGAACGGAACAGTTCTTCGGGAGTGAGCATGCTCGGGCCGAGTCGCGCGATGCGTTCGAGTGTGATCGGCTTGCCGGGCCGGCCGGCGGGTGCCGTGACCTCGTGTGGCGACGAGCCGGGACGGTAGCTGGCTGTGAGCGCGAAGAACGTGATCACGGCGACGACGACAAACAGCGCCCCGCGCAGCACGTCGCGGTGCTGCACCATGCGCAACGGCACAGCGATCGACGCGAGCACGAGGCCGAAGAACAGGCCGCGCATCGGCTCGGGGTGGTCTTCCAGCAGCTTCGGCAGCACGAACCCGGCGACGGCCACCGCACCGGCGACACCGACGCCGACGTTGATCAGCCAGCCGACCTGCATGGTGCGCCACTCGGCGAGGAACTTCTCGCGGCGGTCGGCGTTGCGGAACCCGCTCGCGGCGAGCGCGAGCAGTGGCATCAGCCAGCGCAGGTGCAGGCTGCGGATCGCATCGACGAGTCGCGTGTAGATGCCGAGCACGAGCGCCATGGTGCCACCCGACACGCCGGGCACGATGTCGGCGGTGCCGATGAGCGCCCCTTTGGCGGCCAGCACAAGGCGATTGGCGATCGTCGTCATCGGGCGCGTGGGTGATGGTCGTGGCGTGGCGTGGCGCAGCGCGGGCGCGTGTTCTCACATGTCGGCATCGCAGCGGCAATCAACCACGAGTGGCTCACGCAGCCGGCGTTCCAGAATCGCGCGTCGTTTGTAATCGTCGCGCATCGGCGGGTCGACCATGCTGGAGGGCGTGCCCACAACGTTGCAACCCGCGGTCGCTCCGATGGCACGCTTCCAGCTCTCTCCTCCGACGGTCAAGACCTACTCGTTCCGCGGCGGCAAGAAAGCGCTGCCGGGCGGCTTGACGCCGGTGCGCGCGCAACCACGCAACAAGCACGAGCGACCGCGAGGGTTGGCGGAACGGCGCCGCCACCCGGTGCTGGCTGGCATTGCCACGGCGATCGCCGTCGCCCTCGGCGGGATCCTGTTTGCGGCCGGTGCGTTGTTCCAGCAAGGTGTCTGGTTCAACGTGCCGCAGGTGCTGGGGAGCATTGCAGTGGGCATTGTGGTCGGCGCGCTCGTCGGCGTGACGATCCACCTCGCGCCCCGGCACCGGCGTTTCGCGCGACCGCGTCGCGCGCGCGACTGAACAAATGCAGCGACGCCCGCGGTAGTCCCACGGGCGTCGCCATCGTCAATCAATCAATCAGCTCTCACAGGCGGATCACTTGTCGCCGGTGATCACGGGCTTCTGCACCGGCGGCGCATTCACCGGCAGCGTCGCGCGCTTGAGGAACAGCAGGGCGAAGCACGTGTCGGCAATGATGTTGCCTTCGGTGTTCTGCGCCGGGTGAGCCGGCGAGCTGTTGGCGTCCCAGCTGCCGTCGGCCTTCTGCTGCGAGCAGATCAGCTTCGCGCCCTCCGGGTACCACGGGTGCGACCCGAAGAACTCGGTCTGGCAGAGCACGCCGGCGCGCTCGAGGCCGTACAGGTAGTAGTAGTGCCAGCCGTAGCGCGAGTTGTTGCCGGCCACCGGGTTGGTCGTGACCGTGAAGTAGTGACCGAGCCACGCCATGCCGTCGGAGATCGACTTGTCGAGCTTGTCGGAGAACTCCTTGTCGCGGTCGAGCAGCTTGGCTTCGTACAGCTCGCTGCGGGCCAGCTGCAGGGCGGCCAGCGCGGCGGTCGTCATCGCGCCGGTCGCGGGGTGGCCGGCTTCGCGCTCGGGCAGGTAGCCCCAACCGCGCGCGGCGTCCTGCGGCTGCGTCTCGGTGTACTGCGGCGGGAAGAAGTACTCGCCGTCGGCCGGGTTGACTGCCGGAGGCTTGCGCTGGATCGCCGGGCCGGTCGGCTCCTGGATCGCCAGGAAGTACTCGGCCACAGCCTTCCACAGCGACATGTCCTTCATGTGCACGCCCATGCGCGCCGCAGCCTTCAGGCCGAGCACCGCGTACTGCGTGTTCGAGTTGTCTACCGACGAGCCGTCGCCGGCCTGACCCGGGTAGCGCCAGCCCTCGCCGGGGTGCGACTTGCCGTTGTAGGTCGGCTTGATCGTCACCTTCTCGAGGAACGCGACCATCTCCTTGATCCAGTCGAGGTCGCTGGCCGGGATCTTCTTCTCGTCGACCTGCATCACGTAGCCGTCCTTCACCTCCTTCTTGTGGGTGTAGTAACCCTCGAGGAGCATGAGCGTGATGCCGAGGTCGTAGGTGCGGTAGCCGGGGCCAGCGCTGCCGTCGGGCAGCACGGTGTTGCCGGCCGCGGCGATCGCCTTGTACTTCGCGCGCAGCCAGACAATCGCCTTCTCGACGGCGGCGAACATCTGCGCGCGCGCGGCAATCTGCTCGGCGCCATGGTCACGCAGGAAGTTCAGGCGCAGCGAGTCGGCGTACGTGATCTTGTTCGACTTCTCGAGCCGCTCGAGCTTCTTGATCTCGCGGTCGAGTTCCTTCTGGTCGCCCTCGTACATGCCGTTGGTCGACTTCTTGATCGCCAGCGCGGCGAACGCGGTGCCGCCCATCGGGTAGCCGCTCGCGCCGACGTCGTAGCAGGGCCAGTGGCCGTCGGCGTCCTGCTTCGAGAGCAACCACTGCACGCCCTTCTTGATCGCGGCTTCGATCTTCTCCTTGAGGCCGGCGTACTCGGGGCCGAAGCGGCGCAGCATGTCGTCGAGGTTGTCCTCGCCCTGGTGCGCGGCGTCGGCGCCCTGACGCGGGCGCGGCTGGGCGGTGGCGTCAGGCAGCAGGGTCGCCAGAGCGGCGGCCACGATCATCAGGACCATCAACTTGCGAAGGGCAGTCATTCGCATCTCCTGGTTGTTCCTTCCTGGTCAGCCGGGGTTGGCCATTCCGGAAAGGAGTGGTGGTGAAGTGCAGGGAACCTGCGGCTGGTCGCCGGGCGCATCCACGGTCTCGTGGTGGGAACGAGGCCGGGCCGGCATGGCGTGTGTGAACGACGAGTATACAAGCGGGCATGTGCGTTCGGAAAGTTCCGAGCGAACCTCCGCAAGACTGGCTGGTGTCTGCAGGCTGGAAGCCTGCACCAGGCAGGCAGGCTGGAAGCCTGCACCACATGCATGCAGGAAGCCTGCACCACAGGCATGTCCGGTTGAGTGTGTGAACCGCAGGCAGGCCCCCAACCCGTGAAAAATCGGGAACGCCCTTCCATCAACTCCAGCATCCTTCGCCGCGCACGGTCGCGCACGCAGCCTGACATCGCGGAATTGGTAGCAGCCGGCCAGCAGCGTGGCCTCGGCCTCGCTGAAGCGGTGCTGCACGCAGTCCGAGCCGCGACCGTCAGTGGCTGTCAGAATGTTTCGTGTGCGGGGCGAACCGGGGACGGAGTCATGGCGCCAAGTTTTTTAGCGGACGCCCCTGGATGGCTGGAGCCCTTGCCTTTGCCTTTGCGCTTGCCCTTGCCCTTGCCCTTGCCCTTGCCCTTGCCCTTGCCCTTGCCCTTGCCCTTGCCCTTGCCCTTGCCCTTGCCCTTGCCCTTGCCCTTGCCCTTGCCCTTGCCCTTGCCCTTGCC
>JBFWQT010000612.1:0-3987 GCA_050249295.1 Planctomycetota bacterium | reverse complement strand
TCGCCCGGAACCGGAACAGAATCGGACACCGTCGCCGTCACATGACACGACCGATCACCACACCGATCACCACGTCGCCGGAGCAACCGCTGCGGCTCGCGCTGATCTCCGACCCGCACATCTGGCGGCTCGGCGTGTGGCCGTGGCAACTCGTCGGCAAGCGCGCCGTCGGCTGGCTCAACCTCGTGACCAACCGGCGCAAGCACTTCTCCAATGCCGGCTTCCCCGCGGCGTTGCAGCGCGCAACCGAACTCGGCGCCGGGCTCGTGGTCGTCAACGGCGACCTGACGCAGACCGCGCTGCCGAGCGAGTTCCGCGCGGCCGAGCGGATTCTCGCCGCGTGCGATCTGCCGGCGGCGATCGTGCCCGGCAACCACGATCGCTACACCCACGGTGCCGTATGGTCGCGTCGCTTCGAGCGTCGCCTCGGCGCGCAGGGCGGCGTGACGCACTTTCCGTCGGCGTTCGCACTCGGCGCCGGCGTGCGCCTGATCGCGCTCGACCCGTGCAAGCCGGACCTGCGCGCGCGCGGCTACCTGCCGGATGCGCAGCTGGCCGGGCTGGTCGAGCAGTTGCGCGACTGCCGCGAGTGCGGCGATCTGCCGTTGATTGCGTGTCACTACCCGTGCACCAGCCCGCCCGAGGCGCCGGTCCGTCGCGGCCACGAGCTGATCAACGGCGATGCGCTGCTGGCCGTGCTGGCTGCGCACCCGCAGCGCGTGATCGTGTTCAGCGGCCACATCCATCGCACGTGGTGCTGGCAGCCTCGCAACGCCGGCAACGTCATCAGCCTCAACCCCGGCCCGTGTGGCTTCCGCTCGGCCGCCGCGCCGCACGGCCTCGGCTTCATGGAGGTGCTGATCACGCGCGAGCCCGACGCGCGCCTGGAGGTTCGCGTGCACCGCCGCGACGCGGCCGGCGAGTGGCAATCGGTCGTGATGCTCGCGCGCGACGGCCTGCTCCAGTCGGGTAGCGGTGCCGCCGGGAGCTGACCCTCGCTGTCCCCGACCCGGCCGACATCGCTTGCATCGCATTGCGCGTGCAGGGATACTTCAGGGTCCAGGCCGACTACACGATGCTCGCTACCATCCTGCCGTCGCAGTCGAAGCCGCCCGTCCGGGCCAATCCCGAGCGTCATGTCCCGCGAAGTCCGCGCATCTGATCGCCACGAATCCGCCGAACCTGCCGGGCCCCCGAAACCCCCGGGTTCCACGGGTCCGCTGCCTGACGCCGCCAACGCTTCGGCCTCCACTTCCGGCGATGCCTCCCGCTCCGGCGATGGCTCCTCGCGCCGCCGGCGGGCCACCCGCATCAACACCAACTACACCCTGCTCGACGAACCGGCCGCGCTGGCCGATGCGATGGCCCGCGTGCGCAAGGCCGGCTACCACGCGATCGGCGTCGACACCGAGTTCATCCCCGAGTCGCGCTACGTGCCGCAGCTCTGCCTCGTGCAGATCGCCACGCCCGACGACGTGCTGCTGGTCGACCCGCTGAAGTGCACCGACCTCGCGCCGCTCGGCCAGCTGCTCGCCGACGGCGACGACGGGCCCGAGATCGTCGTGCACTCCGGCTCGCAGGACATCGCCCTGCTCAACCTCGCCACGCACCAGCGCATCCGCAACGTCTTCGACACCCAGGTCGCCGCGGCGTTCGTCACCCGCCGCGAGCAGGCCAGCTTCGCCGATCTGGTGAAGCGCTTCCTCGGCAACGACATCGACAAGACCAGCACCGTCACACGCTGGAACCGCCGCCCGCTCGACGCCGCGCAGCTGGCCTACGCGGCCGACGACGTGCACTTCCTGCTGCCGCTGTACGACGCGCTGCTCAACGAACTCGACCGCAAGCAACGGCTCGAGTGGGCGCGCGACGAATGCCATCGCAGCCTCGTGCACTCGTCGATCAGCTGGGCCGACGACGGCGAGGGCTACCGCAAGATGGCGCGCGTCTCGCAGCTCTCGCGCGAGCGCCTGGCCGTGCTGCGCGAGTTGCACATCTGGCGCGAAGAGCGCGCGGCCGAAGAGAACCAGCGGCCCGCCAACATCCTGGCCGACCACAAACTGCTGCGCATCGCGTCGGCCTCTCCGGCCACCGTCGAAGACCTCGAAGGCATCCGCCAGTTGCCGTCGGGCCTGCTCAAGCGGCACGCCGAGACGATCCTCGAGCGTGTGCGCAAGGGCCTCGATGTGCCTGACGACGAGCTGCCGTTGCCGGTCGATCCGCCGCAGCAGCGGCACCTGTCGGCCGAGGACGCGGTGCACCTGGAGGCGCTGCAGCTGCTCTCGCGGATTGTCGCGCAACAGCAGAACCTCGCGCCGGCGTTGCTCGCGCGCCGCGACCGGCTGGTCGAGGCCGTCACCGACGGCATCGAGGCGGCGCTGGCCGACGGCGGCGCGCTGGGTGGCTGGCGCGCGGAGTTGCTCGGGCCGATCCTGCGCCGCTGGGCGACCGGCGATCTGCGCTTCGGCCTCGACGTGTCGGAGGGTCAGCCGCGCGTCGCCTGCTTCGATGCCGACGGCGCACCGCCCGCCGCGCTGCTGCCCACGGCGTCCGGCGGTCGGCGTCGTCGTCGCCGCCGTCGGCGCGGCAAGGCCGGTGGCGGTGGTGGTGGCGGCGAGCAGGGCCAGCCGGAAAGCGGCGACCGGCGATCGGCCGGCGGCAGCGATCGTCGCGCGGACGACGCCGACGACGCCGACGACGCCGACTGAAGCCGATTGAGGCCGACTGATGATTGCGGCCGACTCGGCCGACTCGGCCGACACGGACTGATTGCCTTCGGCGAAAAGTGAAAAGAGAAAACCGCGGCGGGTGGTCGGCAGTTTCACAGGATGGGCCACCGCTCCGGTGGCGCCATCTGCACGCACGAAGCACGTCGCACGAAGCACGCACACTCGCTGGAGAGCCGCCATGCGCTCGGTCAACTTCACTACCTTCTTCGCCAGCCTGCTCGTCGCTTCGGCGTTCGCGGCCGGCGCCACGTTTGCCGTCGTCACGATGTTCCTCCCGGCCTCGCCCGCCAGCAACGCGCCGCGCGTCGCCGACTCGCGGACGATGTCGTCGGCAGAGAGCGAGGCGCTGGCACGAATCGAGAAGCGCCTGGCCGGGCTCGAAGGCGCGCCGGAGCTCGATCCCAACGGGGTGGGCGGTGAGTGGAACGCGGTCGGCGTGGCCACCGTGCTCGAGCGCCTGCGCCACCTCGAAGACCGCCTGACCGTCATCGAGCAGCGCGGCGAGCGCGACGTGGTGGCCCGCGACGGCGACACGGTGGCGCCCGGCGGTCCGGGCAGCGGCGCTGCGCAGGCCACTCCGGGCCTGCCGAACAACTTCGACGAGATGATCGATCGCCGCATCCAGTGGTTGAAGGAAGAGGAGATGCGCAAGGCGAAGGAAGCGCAGGAGAAGGCGATGATCGAGAACCTCGAGCGCACGCGCGAGTGGTACGGCAAGGTCTACGACAAGGCGATCGAGGTGATGAACACCGAGCTCGGCATGTCGGCCGCGCAGGTCGACTCGATGCGCGACCTGCTCAAGTGGCGCGGCGACGAACTGCTGAAGAACAGTGATCCGCGCGTCGCGCAGGAAGACCGCAAGCCGTGGAACGAGGTCAACAACGAGTTCACGAAGCGCGTCTCCGGCCTGCTCTCGCCGCAGCAGCTGCAGGTGTACAAGGAAAAGAACCTCGGCGACTTCAACGCGATCCAGCGCCAGTTGTGGCAGCAGGATCAGGGCAACGCGCGCAGCAGTGACAGTGGCGGCGCGGTCGGCCAGCAGCAGGCCCTCGGCGGCGCGGTGCGCCTCGGTGGTCGCGTCGAACGTTGAGCTCACGGCCAGCCGCGGCTCTTGTTCTCATGTGTGCGAGAGGCGGGCCACAGCGGTACATCCGCTCTTGTCCGGGAATTCCGATTCCGGGCGAGCCGGGGGTGTAAGCCCCCGGAGTCTGATTCCGGGACCACTCCGGGTCCGGCCTGCAGAGCCAATCGTGAGCTG
>JBFWQT010000611.1:0-3990 GCA_050249295.1 Planctomycetota bacterium | reverse complement strand
TGGCGAGCTGGCGACGGTGCCGGGCACGGTGGGCGATGAGCCGGCCGCGGTGTTGCAGTCGTCGGCGCGCAGTTGGGCGAACGCGGTGGTGGAGTCGGAGTGGGAGTTGCGCGTGGTGCTGGCGGTGCTGCCGGCGGCCGAGAGCGAGCGTTGGCACGAGCTGCGCATCGAGGGTGACGGCAGTGGTGCGGCGGGTGCGGTGCGCGTGGATGTGCGCGAGGAGTTCTCGCGGGTGCTCGATGGGGCGGGCGATGTTGCGCTGGTGGTGTTGAATCGCGGTGTGGTGCAGGCGATGGCCGAGCGCGCGGCCCGCACGGTGTGGCGCGCGCATCAGCCGGCGTGGCGCGGCGCGCTGCAGTACGACGGGCTGTGGGAGTTGCCGGCGCCGGGGGCCGATGTGCGGCGCGTGGCGTGGAGTGTGAGTTGCGATGGGGTGATGACGACCGAGGTGTCGTTTGTGGAGTGAGTGGGTGGGTGGTGAGGGAGGAGGAGGGTGGGAGAGTTGGGGCGCAGGTTTCTTCAAGCCCACGGGCTGCCGCCCGTGGGTAACCGTCAAGGAGCAGCGACACATCGATCATGCGAGCGAGCACACGACACCTGGACGACGCGACCGCCATGCGCGAATTGGCATCACCACAAGGCGCGATCGGAAGGATTGCGGAACCGCGCGGTTACCCACGGGCAGCAGCCCGTGGGCTTGAATGGAACCGCCGCCACCACCACCACCACCACCGCCACAACATCGCACTTGCCGTGAACCCGGGCGCTGCCGGCACCACTTCACATCCAGAATGGGCGCCGCGCCGGCCGGCGGCTACTATATGGGTGCGCCCCGACATCATCCGGCATCCAGCCGAACGTCACGTTTCCCGGCTAACCCCACCACACCATGGGCGAGGACACCGCCAAACGCGATCCGATGAGCCAGTCGGTCTTCATGTCGGCTGCGTCGATCGTGATATCCGAACGGCCGAAGATCGAATCCAGGCCGGTCGGCTGGATTCTCTGGCTGCTGATGGTCACCGGCCTGCTGGCGTTCGTCGGCGGCATGACGCTCGTCGCGGCGGTCGGCGTCTGCCAGGTGCTGGTCATGCTCGGCAAGAGCGGCACGCTGCCGGACTACTTCGCGTCGGGCGCCGCCGAGATCATGCCGGAGCTGTGGCGCTTCGTGTACTACTGCATGATGGGCTCGACGCTGTACGGGTTCGCCAGCTTCCTCGGCTACAAGCTCAGCGCGGCGAAGGTCATCGGCAGCACGATGTCGTGGCTGCTGTTCTTCATTGTGCCGGTGCTGCTGATCCTCGCGAAGGTCTTCCAGAAGCAGATCGCCGAGTACAGCGGCGTGGCGATTCCGCAGGTGGTGGTCGAGGTCGCGACGTACTACTCGTTCTTCTGGTACGTCGTGATCTTCCTGATCGCGGCCTACAACTACCGCACCGACGTGAACGAGCAGGCCTCGCACACGCTGACCCGCTGGGCGCTGCTGGGCATCCTCTGCTACATCCCGTACGGCTACGTGCTGTTTGTCGGCGAGACCGAATTCTTCGGGCCGTACCTCAAGCAGTACCTCGGCGACGCGAGCCTGATCATCTGGACGCTGCTGCCGATCCGGCGGTAGGGAACGCTCCGCGAGCAGCTGGCATGGCAGCTGGCACGAACACCTGGCAAGCGACACCCGGATTCACCACCTCTGATCGACGTCCGCCGACCGCCGCATCCACATGAAGCGTTCGCACCTGTTCGTGCTGCTGGCCGGCCTCCTGGGCTTCGGCCTGTCATGCGCCCTGTATCTCTCCAACTGGTTTGAAGGCCTGGAGCGCGCGGCGCAGGACACGCACCTGCGCAGTGTGCGCCTCGCGTGGGCGACCAACCCCGGCAGCACCGGGCAGCCGGCCGCCAACGGCCAGCAGGAGATCTGGGTCGGGCCGGGCGAGGACTACGGCGTGGTGATCGTGGCGATCGACGAGCGCACGTTCGCCGAGTTCAACGCCGAGCCGGAGCAGTCGGCGGTGTGGCCGTTCTCGCCGAAGCGGCTGCACAGGCTGGCCGAGAAACTGCAGGCGCTGGGCGCGACGCGGATCGGGTTTGTGTTCCCGCCGCCGACGACCGACGCGGCACTGCAGGCAACGTGGAACGAGCAGGCGATCGACTTCGCGGGGCAGGTCGGTCGCAGCCTGCCGCCGGTGGTGTTCGGGCGCACGTCGGATGGCGGCAAGACGCTGTTCAATACCGGCTCGCTCTCGCTGCTGCACGACAGCGACGACGTGGTCCGGCGCTACCGCCTGCGCGGGGCCGACACCGCGACGCCGGCCGCGTCATCGGACGACACGGCGAAGACGGACGACACGGCGGCAGCGGCGGACATGTTCGCGCTGGCGCTGATGCGCGCCGAGGACAACGACGCGGCGCTGCAGGGCGCGCGCGGATGGCTCGGCGAGAACGGCAACCCGGTCGCCAACGAAGGCCGCATCTTCTGGTCGGGCCCGACCAGCACGTTCCCGCGCGTGTCGTTCTCCGACGTGCTCAACGACAAGGTGCCGGCTGACGTGATCAAGCGCTTCACCGGCACCGACAAGATCGAGAAGCTGTTCAACGGCAAGGTCGTGCTGGTCGGCATCACGTGGCCGCCGCTGTGGACGGCCGGTGCCGCGGTCGGGTCGATCGATGCGTGGGGCGTGCGCACGCCGTGGTACCAGCCGGAGGACGTCGCGATCCCGATCGAGACGCTCACCGGCACGGCGCGTGCCAAGACCGCGGCCGCGCGCATGCCGGTGGTGGAGGTGCAGGCCAACATCGTGCAGATGCTGCTGACCGAGCGCAGCAAGGTGACGTTCCGGATTGCGCCGCGCGAGGACAACCTCAAGCTGCTGGCGGTGGCGTGCCTGATCATGGTGCTGGCCGTCGCGCTGTTCCCGCCGCTGGTCTCGGCGACGATCCTGCTCTGCGTCATCGCCGGGTCGCTGTTCGGCACGCACCAGTTCTTCACCAGCCAGCGCATGCTGTTCGGCTCGATGGGGCCGATCATGGGCGCGTGCATCACCTACGCGTTCGGGATGATCGCCAGCTGGCTTGCCGAGCGGAAGGAGAAGCGCTTCATCCAGACGCTGTTCGGCAAGTACGTCAGCAAGGAAGTCGCGCGGCAGATTGCCAGCAGCCGCGAGGCGCCGAAGCTGGGCGGCGAGCGGCGCGAGCTGAGCGTGATGTTCTCGGACATCGCCGGCTTCACGGCGTGGAGCGAGCAACTCGGGCCGGAGCAGTTGCTCGACCTGCTCAACCAGTACCTCGGCGCGATGACCGACGTGATCTTCGAGAAGCAGGGCACGCTCGACAAGTTCATGGGCGACGCGGTGATGGCGTTCTGGAACGCGCCGGTGGCGCGCAAGGATCACGCGGCGCGGGCCTGCGAGGCGGCCCTGCTGATGCGCACGCGACTGGCCGAGCTCAACCGCGGCTGGCTCGCGACGGGCCTCAAGCCGCTGTCGATGCGTATCGGCGTGAACAGCGGCGAGTGCGTGGTCGGCAACGCCGGCAGCGGCCAGCGCTTCGACTACACCGCGTTCGGCGACAACGTGAACCTGGCGAGCCGGCTGGAGGGCACGGCCAAGTTCTACGGCATCTCGATTGTCATCAGCGCCGCCACCTACAAGCAGGCCGGCGGCCCGGATCGCTTCGGCGCGCGCCACGTGGATCGCGTGCGCGTCGTCGGCCTGAGCAAGCCGGTGGACATCTTCGAGTTGCTCTGCACGAAGAAGGAACTCGACCAGGATCCCGACCTGACGCGCTTCCTCTCCACTTTCGCGTCCGGCGTGACGGCCTACTTCGAGCGCGACTGGCCGAACGCGAGCAAGGCGTTCATGGTGGCGCAGAAGATGCGGCCCGACGACGGCCCGACGCGCGTGTTCCTCGCGCGCATCCAGCGCTTCTCGCGCCAGGCGCCGCCGCCCAACTGGGACGGCAGTGTCGAGCTGCCGGTAGATCGGAAGAGCGTCG
>JBFWQT010000610.1:0-4018 GCA_050249295.1 Planctomycetota bacterium | reverse complement strand
GCGTGCGTCAGCGTGAAAACCGGTGGGCGTGCAGGCGTGACCCCCACCGGGGCCCGCTCGCTCGCGCACGCGGCTCTTGTTTTAGCGCCCATCGGGGCCTGCCCCCCGCTCGCCGCTTCGCGGCTTCACCCGGGGCTATCGAAAGAGCCGCCTGCTTCGCAGGCTCCGGCGAAGAGAGGCTGCCGCCATAACCCCGGGTTCTCGCCGCTTCGCGGCTTCACCCGGGGCTATCGAAAGAGCCGCCTGCTACGCAGGCTCCCGAAGGGAGCCAGTAGAATTGATACGAATCGCGAAGTTTAGACCTTTACTTTGCCCGCGGATGGAGTATTATTGGGTAACGTCCCGGATTGTGTGTCGACCGACCCAGCGGTCATTTTGTCACTTGGCCGCCACGACGGACACGAGCATGGATGGAGAATCGGGCGTGGACATGCGCGGTTTGAAACTGCCGCGAAACGTGTCGTCGAGACGTTCAGAACGCCCTTACGAGGCTTCTCTGGACTTCACGCAAGGTTCACGTTGCACCGCTACCAGGAGGGGCAGGAAGGGGAATCATGGATGGGAAATCAATAATTCTTGACAGCCTGACCGTGGTGAGGCCGCGCCATGCAAAACGAACCCACACGCTGCAACCCGTTCAGGAATAAAGATTTGCCGGAGTCAGCCCCGCGTCACCATATTCTGACGAGACGAACCCAATCAGTCTCTGCTGCCGCTGACGGAACAACACGGCGCCCGCGGAAAACCAGCGCGGTCGGCGTCTGACCAACCGAACCCAACCAACCGAACCCGACCAACCGAACCCACCAACCACGGCCCGCGACGCTGGCACAACAAACTGAACCACGTGCGGCCTCGAACGCTCATCATGGGCCGGCCGCGTCTCATCCCGTCCGTCCCACGCGCCTCGCCTCGCCTCACACCCCATGGACGTCACACCCGGCCAGGTCATCGGTAAATGCCGCCTGCAGCGCGAACTGGGCCGCGGCGGAATGGGGGCCGTGTGGCTGGCCGAGCACGTCACGCTGAATGTGCCGGTCGCGCTGAAGCTGCTGCCGCCGGAGATTGCGGCGCGCGATCCGCAGTTCGCCGAGCGGTTCCTGCGTGAGGCCCAGCTGGCGGCGCGACTGCGGCATCCGCACGTGGTGGCCGTGATGGACGCGGACACCGACCCCGCGACCGGCCTGCACTACATCGTGCAGGAGTTCTGCACCGGCGGCTCGGCGCGCGACCGCATGCGCAACGGGCCGATGCCCGAGGCCGACGCGCTGCGCATCGTGCGCGACATCAGCCGGGCGCTGGCGGCGGCGGAGAAGGCCGGCATCGTGCACCGCGACATCAAGCCCGACAACATTCTCGTCGACGGCGAGGGCCACGCGCGACTGGCCGACCTCGGCCTGGCCCGCCAGGCGGCGCCGGCAGCGGCTGCGGCGGCCACGCCCGAGGCGCCGCAACTCACCGGCAGTGACGCGACGCTGGGCACGCCCGCGTACATGAGCCCCGAGCAGATCGACGACGCGCGCAGCGTCGACATCCGCAGCGACCTCTACTCGCTCGGCGCGACGTTCTTCCACATGCTGGCGGGTCGGCCGCCGTTCACGGGCGACAGCCTGTATCAGATGATGCACCGCATCGTGACCGAGCCGGCGCCCGACGTGCGCACGCTGCGCAAGGATGTGACGGCCAGCTCCGCGAAGCTCTGCGCGCAACTGCTCGAGAAGGACCCGGCGAACCGCCCGCAGACGGCCGACGTGGTGATCAACCTGTTGCGCCAGCACGAGACGCCGCCGAAGGGCGTGCTGCGGCCGATCGCGAAGGCCGCGAACCCGGCGGCGGCGTTGGCCGACACGCGCCTCTCGCCGGACGAGTCGCCCGGCACGGCTTTGCCGGCGTCGCTCGTGGCCACGGTTCCGGGTCGTCGCGAGTCGGGACGTTCGTCGGCAGCGGCGGCCGCGCCGGCTGGCTCGATGTCGGAGCGCAAGGCGCGCGCGAAGAAGCCGAAGGCCGATGCGGAGGAGGCGAAGCGACGGCGCGAAGAAGAAGCGCGCGCGCAACGCCGGCAGACGCTGCTGCTGGCCGGTGTGATCGGCGGCGGCGTACTGCTGCTGGCGGTGCTGATGATTGCATTGCGCGGCACACCGCAGCCGGTCGCCAGCGCGAGCAACGATGACGACGACGCGTCGCGCCCGCGCCCGACCGTGAACACGAATCAGAACGCGCCAGCGAACAACAATCCTCCGGCGGACACGAATGCGAACGTGAACGCGAATGCGAATGCAAACGCGAACGTGAATCGCGCGCTGGACCCGGATCCGACACCCGACCCGGACCCGACGCCGGAGCCTGATCCCGCGCCGGATCCGGACCCGCTGCCGTTGCCTGACCCGCCGCCACCGGCGTGGCCTACCGACGCCGACCGCTCACTGGCCCGTGGTCTCTCGCTGGCGATGTCGTTCGACGACGGCGGCGACGGCATCCCCGATCTGCTCGACCCGGCGCGCCGGCGTGCGGCTGCCACCGGTTCGATCACGCTCGCGCAGGGCGGTCGGATCGGCCGTGCGCTGCGCTTCGCCAACGCCGACTCGCGACTGCAGCTCCCGCCGACGGCGATCAACAGCATCGCGTTCTGGGTGCGCGCCGACGAGGCCGGGCCGATGACGATCCTTGATGCCGGCACCGAGCACTCGCCGATGCGCGGCTTCCTGATCGGCACGTACGGCCGCGATCCGGGGTTCCCGCACTGGCAGGTGGCGCGCGGGCGGCCGGGGTTTGCGGTGGGGTTCTATGCGATCGACGTGCTGATCCCGTTCGACGACATCACGGGCTGGCATCACATCGCGGTCGTGCTCGATGCGCAATCGACGCTGCGCGTGGCGATCGACGGCCGCTACCCGGTGGGCCACATCGTGGGCCAGGGGCCGGACGACGCGGCGCGCTCGCAACCGTTCCGGCTGGCGCAACCCGCGCGCGGCCCCGGCATGCCGCTGGTGCTCGGCCGGATCGAACGGCCGATCGCCGGGCTCGCGCCGTTCCGCGGGCTGATCGACGAGCTGGCGATGTGGGACCGCGCGCTCACGCCGGCGCAGCTCGAACGCCTGTACGAACTGGCCGCGGACGGCTACTGCCGCCGCCTTGCGGAGCTGGCGCGATGACCCGTTGTCTGCCCGCGCACAAACCTTTTCTGGCCGCTGCGCCAACCGACTCGTTATATTGCAATGTTGCGGCGGGCCCGGTTGCGGTCCCCGCGAGGACCCCGTCTGCCACGTCCCGGTCGCCTGAAGGGGGACACGACAACCCGATGCTCTCAACCGGCCGACTCCACCCGGCGCTCCTTGTTGGTCTGCTCGCGACAATCGCCTTCACGCTGCTCGCCTCGCTCGCCCCCGCTCCGGCGTCGGCCGAGCGCGAGGACGACGAGCCGATGTTCCAGCGGCTGGCCAAGGGGTACCTCGACAACATCAATCCGAACCGCAACAACCGCCACTTCGAGGAGGGCATCCACGCGGGTGCGTTCCTCGGCTGGGTCAACCGGCAGTACTGGCGCGAGTTCTTCATCTCGGATGCCGACCTGAACTTCCACCTCGGCGGCTACGTGCAGGCCGAGGGCATCCGCATCGAGGGTTACGGCGTGTGGTCGGACGCGTTCGACCCGCTCAACTTCTCGAAGCCGTCGTACTGGGAAGCGAACATCAACTACATGCTGCGCGTGGACGCGAACATGGTGGTGTTCGGCGTGCGTCGCAACAGCTTCGCCGACACCGACCCGTCGCTGGGGTTCCCGCAGTTCGTCGACGAGGCGTACATCAAGCTGATTGCGGTGCCGTCGGAGCTGCAGGGCGAGGGCTCGGTGAATCTGATGTACACGGTGGCGATCCACCAGCAGTTCACGCACGGCGAAGGCACGATGGTGGAGCTCGGCTTCCAGACGCTGTCGACCAACGCGTGGGTGATCGGCGACGTGCTCGGCCTGTCCGGCAAGATTGTCTTCAATCACAAGTTCCTGGTGCCGTGGGGCCGT
>JBFWQT010000609.1:0-4033 GCA_050249295.1 Planctomycetota bacterium | reverse complement strand
GACAACCCCGTGATCGTCCGCCAGGCGAGCGTGAACATCGCCAAGCACCTGCTCTATGCCTGCCGCGTGTTCGGCGACAAGAAGGCCGAGGACGTGCCGGTTGATTCGCTGCCGGGGCTGCTGGATTCGGCCCCCGAGACCAGCCCGGCCGCCGACGCCGTGCCGCTGGCCGCGGACGACCCGTTCTCGATGCCCGTGGTGATCGCGCCGAAGGGCAACCCCGACGGCGAGTCGGAAGCGATTCCGGTGCCGGCCGACGAGGGCGAGGCGGTGGCGATTGCCGAGCCGATGGAAGCCGAGGCGATTGCCGAGCCGGTGTCGGACCAGGCGAATGCCCACGCGGTGGCCGAGGCGGTGCCCGCCCATGCGATCGCCGAGCCCACGCCCGCCGCGGTCAGCCGTCGCGTCTCGTCGGAGATCAGCCGCGTGATCGAGGAGCGCCACGCCGACACGGGTGGTGGCCACGGTCATGGTGGCGGCCCCGGCGGCGCGCGCGACAAGGCGTTCGACGAGGCCCGCCGCAAGCAGTTGCGCATGCTGCCCGAGCCGCCGGAGATCGACGGCCTCGAGTGCGCGGTCGTCTACCAGCCGTGCGACATGGTGGGTGGCGACTTCTACGACTTCATCGAGTTGCCCAACAACCGCCTCGGCATCGTCCAGGGCGACGTCTCCGGCCACGGCCTGGAGGTGTGGGGCGACATGACGATGGCGATGAAGACGCTGCGCATCTACGCCCGCCAGAGCACCTCGGCGCGCGAGATGCTCGTGAATGCCAACGAAGACCTTGTGCCGGACCTGATGGCCAAGACCTTCGTCTCCGGCTTCTACTGCATTCTCGACCTCGAGACCTTCAAGATGAAGATGGCTCGCGCGGGCCACAACCCGCTGATCCTCTTCAATCCCGACCGCAAGCCGCAGAGCCTGATCCAGTACGAGCCCCGCGGCATGGTGCTCGGCATGGCCCGCGGCAACATGTTCAACAACTCGCTCGAAGAGCTCGAGATCCAGCTCTACTCCGGCGACATGCTGCTCTGGTACACGGACGGTGTCACCGAGACGATGAACCCGGACGGTGACGAGTACGGCATCGAGCGCTTCTGCAGCGTGATCGAGCAGCACGGCCGTCGCGAGGCCGAGTACCTGCTGCAGCAGATCATGGATGCCGTGGGTGTCTTCCGCGAGGGTGCCCCTCCGGACGACGACGTCACGCTCGTCGCCGTGCGCATCATCTGACGTACGCGTCCGGGCGACGGAGTCACATCAATGGCGGGCATGCAGCGGCACCCGAATCACCGCACCGAGGATCTGAGCGCCAACCTGGTTGAGCGACTGTTCCTCGAAGCCGACTGGGTGTGCGAATGGATGCGGCGTCAGTACGGGATCGACTTCTACGTCTATCCGGTAGAGGGAGAGTCCGTGGTCCGGCTCGAACTCGCGATCGTCCAGCTGAAGGCGAGCCAGGAGCCGAATGGGAGCCATGTCTGCAAGAACGCGGACGGCTCGGTCTCGATCAAGGTGGAGATCGGTCATTGGCGAGAGTGGCGTTCGATGCCGGGCGTGCCGGTACTCCTGATCGGCGTGATTCTCGACCTCGGCAAGGCCTGGTGGTGCCACGTCGCCGAGCATGTGCAGCCAAACCCGGGCGGAGATCGCAACATCACCGTCAAGATTCCCGCAGACCAGACGTTGGACGCCGACAATGCGTTCGATGAAATCCGCAACGCAATCCGCAACGCTCGCGCGATGACTCTGCCGGCCCATCAGTACCTTGTGCTGCAGGACTGCAGACGCGAGGCCGAGGAGCAGGTACTCCGCGGCCTTGACCTGACAGGCGCAAGTGGGCCACAACTGGAGCAGGTCTTGCGCCGTGCGCAGGCTGCCGCATTGGACACGTTCCTGGCCCGGGAACGGGCCAGGCAAGGAGGGGCGTCATGAAGTCAGGGCAACTTGGAAGCATCCTGTGTGCGACCGGCTACCGCAAGCAGCCGGTGTACGGCCTGCCGCAGTTCGAGTACAGACACGCGGAGTCCGGGCTCGAGATACGCCTCCCGGCGCCGGATGACCTGGAGGTGCCATACGCGATGGTGATGGGCGTACGGCGATTCCTGTCGGACGCCGGCCAGATGACACCCGAGGTGTTCGACCGACTGACCGCGGCCGCGGTGTGACGCGACTGTTGCCACATCGCTCTCGGAAGACACGTTGATCCAGCGCAGAATCGCCCCGCGGCATTCGCGGCACCCGCTCCCCTCGCGCCCTCCACAACACAACAAAATGTTCCGCAAGCTGATGATCGCCAACCGCGGCGAGATCGCCCTGCGCGTGATCACCACCGCCAGGCGTCTCGGCATCCGCACCGTCGCCGTCTGCTCCACGGCCGACCGGCCGAGCCCGCACCTGGAGGCGGCCGACGAGGTCGTCACGGTCGGGCCTGCGAAGTCCGCGCAGTCGTACCTCGACGCCGACGCGATCCTCATGGCGGCCGAGTTGCACGACTGCCAGGCGGTGCACCCCGGCTTCGGCTTCCTCTCCGAGAACGCGCTGTTCGCCGAGCGCTGCGCGCAGCACAAGCTCACCTTCGTCGGGCCCACCGCCGAGGCGCTGCGCACGATGGGCGACAAGTCGACCGCGCGCAAGACCATGCAGGCCGCTGGCATGCCACTGATTCCGGGCTCCGCCGGCAACCTGCGCGACGCGGCCGACGCCCGCGAGACGGCCGCGCGCATCGGCTACCCCGTGATCGTCAAGGCCACGGCCGGCGGCGGCGGCAAGGGCATGCGCGTGTGCAACAACGACGCCGAGCTCGCGAAGAATTTTGCCGAGGCCAGCGCCGAGGCCGAGAAGGCGTTTGGCAACGCCGCGCTCTACATGGAGAAGTACATCGCGGCCGGCCGGCACATCGAGTTCCAGGTGCTGGCCGACGCGTTCGGCCATGTGATTCACCTCGGCGAGCGCGAGTGCAGCGTGCAGCGCCGCCACCAGAAGCTGATCGAGGAGTCGCCGAGCCCGGCCGTCACGCCCGCGCAGCGCGAGCAGATGGGCGAGACGATCGTCGCCGCGCTCAAGCGCATCGGCTATCGCAACGCTGGCACGATCGAGATGCTGATGGACCCGCAGTCCGGCGAGCTCTACTTCATGGAGATGAACACGCGCCTGCAGGTCGAGCACCCGGTGACCGAGATGCTCACCGGCATCGACATCGTCGCATGGCAGTTGCGCATTGCCGCCAACCAGCCGCTGACGATCCGGCAGAGCGACGTGCGCTTCGACGGCCACGCGATTGAATGCCGCATCAACGCCGAGGACCCGGCCGACAACTTCCGCCCGGCCCCCGGCACGCTCACCGCCTTTGCGCCGCCGCCCGGTGCCGGTGCCTTCACGCCGGACATCGCGCCCGGCGCTGACGGCTGCCGCGTGCGCGTCGATTCGCACGTGCGCGCGGGCTACACGATTCCGCCGCACTACGACTCGATGATCGGCAAGTTGATTGTGCACGCGCCGTCGCGTGCGCAGGCGATTGACCGCATGCACGCCGCCCTCGGCGAGTTGAAGGTGGAGGGTGTGCCGACGACGATCCCGCTGCACCAACGCGTCCTGCGCGAGGCCCCGTTTGCGAGTGGTGCCTACAACACCCGCTTCCTGGAAGACCTTCTGGCCTGACACACCGGGAGGGCGCGATGGCGAAGAAGAAGGCCGCGGCGAGCAAGAACAAAGTCGCGAAGAAGGCGAGCAAGTCAGTCGAGAAAGCGCCGCCGGCTCACACTGGTGATACCGTCGAGCCGCGATTGCTGGAGAGCGTAGATGAGCTGATCGACTGGCTGAAGAGCGAACGACAGACGCTGTTTGCCGGGGACGGGCGGGCAAAGGAGGTGAATGTCCAATTCCTGCGTGGACATTGGGACCAGGTGACACGGCCACAGGACACGGCAGCTCGGGTGGCCGTTGCCAAGGCAACATCAACTGACTCGCTCGCACGCTGGGACGGACCCATCCAGAAGATGCCTGTGTCGCTGCTTGCGTCGTGGAAGATGTT
>JBFWQT010000608.1:0-4048 GCA_050249295.1 Planctomycetota bacterium | reverse complement strand
CCGCGAGCCGGATGTGGTGCTGAAGGCTGGTGAGCTATACGCCGGAAGCTGTGCAGGCTGGAAGCCCGCACCACAACTGCATGTGGTGCAGCTTCACAACCGCAAAACCGCACGGGAACGGCCTCCGAGGCTGCTCCCGTGCGGTCGCGTTGTCGGTGGTCGAGTCGACTATCAATGCGTATCGAACCGGCGCGTCTTGCGCGTCACGTCGTGCCCGGCCGCGGAAAACTCCTCGCCGGGGTTCACGAAGCGCTCGCGCTCGAAGCGGTACTGCGTGTCGTGCAGCTGACGGAAGCGGCCGCCGAGCGCGAGCAACTCGTCGTAGCTGCCGCGCTCGACAATCTCGCCGCCGTCGAGCACGAGGATCGTGTCGGCCGAGCGGATCGTGCTCAGGCGGTGCGCGATGACGAACGTGGTCCGGCCCTTGCGCAGTTCCTCGAGGCCAGCCTGGATCAGCGCCTCGCTCTCGCTGTCGAGGCTCGAGGTCGCCTCGTCGAGGATCAGCACCCGCGGATCGGCCAGCAGGGCCCGCGCGATCGCCACGCGCTGGCGCTGGCCACCGCTGAGCTTCACACCGCGCTCGCCGACAACGGTGTCGTAGCCCTCGGGAAAATCCTTCACGAAGTCGTCCACGCGAGCGGTCTCCGCGGCCGCCATGATCTGCTCGCGCGTCGCGTCGGGCCGCGAGAAGGCAATGTTCTCGGCGACGGTGCCGTCGAACAGGAAGTTCTCCTGCAGCACCAGGCCGATCTGCCGGCGCCAGTCGCGCAGGCGCACGTCGGCCAGGTTCTTGCCGTCCACCTTCACGCAGCCGGCCTCGGGCCGCTGGAAGGCCATCACCATGCCGATCAGCGTGCTCTTGCCCGACCCGCTCGGCCCGACCAGCGCGACCGTGCTGCCAGCCGGCACCGAGAAGTTGATGTTGCGCAGCACCGGCCGGCCCGGCACGTAGCTGTAGGTCACGCCTTCGACCGAGATCTCGCCGCGGATGTTCTCGAGCGATGCGCGGTTCTCGTCGCCAGCGTCCTCGGTGAGGATCTCGCGCACCTCGCGGATGCGGTCGAGCCCGGCCAGCGCCTCGGTGATCTGCGTGCCGATGTTGGCGACGCCGATGAGCGGCCACGCGACCATCGCCGTGAAGAACACGTAGACCATGAAGTCGCCCGGCGTCATCGTGCCGTTGAGCATGGCCGTGCCGCCGACGTAGATGAGCAGGCCCGACGAGATGCCGATGATCACGCTGGAGAAGGCCGTGATGCCGTGCACGCCGGCGATCGAGCGGCGGATGTTGTCGAAGATGCGGTTCACGCCGGCGGCGAACACCTTCTGCTCGCGCTCCTCGGCCACGTACGCCTTGACCACGCGGATGCCGCCGAGCGACTGGCCGAGCCGGCCGGTGACCTCGGCCTCGATCGCGCCGCGCTCGCGGAACACGGGCCGCAGCTTGACGAACGTGTACGACATCGCCGCGCCGAACACGGCCAGCACGACGACAATCATCAGCGTCAGTTGCCAGTTGAGGTAGAAGAGCACGATCAGCGCGACGAGCGCGGTGAGCACGCCGCCGACCAGCTCGACGATGCCGTTGCCGACGAGGTTGCGGATGCCTTCGGCGTCGCGCATGATGCGCGAGATCAGCGAGCCGGACTGCGTGGCGTCGAAGTAGCGCAGCGGCAGTCGCGTGATGTGGGCCTGCACGTTCTTGCGCATCTCGTTGATTGCGCGCTGCGCGGCAATGCCCAGCAGGTTGGCGAGCGCAAACGTGGTGGCGGCCTGCAGCAGCGCGGCCCCGATCACGGCCAGCGCGAGCGGCACCAGCAGGTCGTGGCGGTTGTGCGGAATGATGTCGTCGAGCAGCCACTTGGACGACAGCGGCGTGACGAACCCGGCCGCGCGGCCGAGCAGCATGATGAAGAAGCCGAGCACAAGCCGCCACTTGTTGTCGGCGATCAGTCGGCTGGCCTCGGCCCACACGCCGCTCCAGCGCAGCTTGCGCTTCTTGCCTTTCGGCGTGTCCAGGCTGACGAAGGTATCGGCGGCGGCAGATGGCGGCGGAAGCGCGACGGCGGCAGAAGCGTCTGGCATGCGGGTGGCGGGGTGAGTCTCGCGGTGCGAAGCGGAGTGCGGGAGGCGGAGCGCCGGCACGGCAGGCAATCCGCTGCCTTATACAACGCCGTCGCGCAGCGGGTTGCCGGTGTGGCTGCAATCGCAAATGCGGTGGCAGTCACCCAACGGGGCCGGCCGCGATTGCATTCCCGCCAACCTGCGGCGCCACCGGCTACTCGAGGACGGCCTCGACGACCGTTGTGTCGCCGTCGCGGATCCTGGCTGGCACCGACGCGTGCAGTTTGCCGTCGGCCGACTCGACCTCGACGCGATACACGCCCGGCGCGAGTGCCGCAGCCTGCAACCACCCGCCTGCGTCGGCGCGTCGCGATGCGTCGAACGACGACACGAGGTAGTCGATGCGCGGCGTCACGTCGCGACCGTCGCTGTCGCGGATGCGCCACACCGCTGCCGGCTCCGACTTGCCGCCGGTCAGCGCGTGCACGCGCAGGCACCCACCATCGACGATCGTCACCAGCTGCCCGTCGCTGTCGCTCGCCGGCACCTTCAAGCCGGTGATCCACTTGCACGCGCCGCCGACGGGCTGGTAGCGCACCGAGTAGGTGCCCGGCATCACGTGCAGCTCGAACCGCGCGAACGCCCAGGACCGGTACTGTTCCTGGATCAGCCACGGCAGGCAGCGGCCGTCGGCGTCGTAGACGTCCAGTTGCGAACCGACCGAACCCGGTTGCCCCATCACGCCGGCGAACCGCAGCTTCAGCGCGTGCGCCGCCGGCAGGTCGAAGTCCTGCACCGTCGTGTCGCCGTCCGCCAGCGTGACCTCGTGACATATCAACGGCCGGCGCGGCTCTTGCGAGTCGTTGATCGACGGCTGGGTCCAGATCTCGTAGCGGCCGGCGTCGAGCCCATCCAGCAGGTACTTGCCGTCGTCGTCGGTGCGCGCAACGGCCGCCGGGAACAACTGCTCCAACTCGTCGGGACCGCGCGGAATCCGCTCGGCGCGCACCGGCCGCGCAATCACGCGCAGCCCGCTCACCGGCTTCCCGTCGGCCACCACGCGCCCCGCCACTTCGGCGTACGGCAGTGCGAGGTCGAACGACTCCGGTGCGTCGGCCGGCACCCGGATGCGGCGACGGCCGCCATCCATGGTGTACGAGCAACCGACCAGCGCGTCCCCGACCGGCAGGATCACCTCGTAGTGTCCACTCGTGTCGGCCTCCGCTCCGCGCGTGACCGTCCTGCCGGCGGCAATGTGCATGAACGTCAGCGAGCCGTTGTACGGCTTGCCGTTGCGAGTGGCGGTGCCACGCAGCTGCACCATCCGCGACGGCTGCAGATCACGCTCCACGGCGTCGCCCCGCTGCACTTGCACCGCCCACATCATCCCCATCAGCTCAGCGGTATTCGCATGGGTGTCGGCACTGACGAGGAACCACCCGCCCGCGCGAACCTCGATGCGGAAGCGGCCGTCGGCGTCGGTCGTGCCGCCCGGGTGCAGCTCTTCGCGCGGCACGAACCACAGCCCGGTGTTGGTCATCGAAAGCGATGCCCCGGCGATCGGCTTGCCGTCGGCGTCGCGCAGCACGCCGCTGAACACGCCGGGTGCCGGCACGCGGATCTCGACGCTCGGCGTCAGCTTCGGCTGCACCATACGCTGCACCAGCGGAATGATGTCGTCCTCCTCGACAAGCACTTCCACTCGCCCGGGCGGCACCTTCGCAAATCGGCAGCGCCCATCCGCATCGGTGGTGGCCTCGCCGACGCGCGCGAGGTCGTAGCCCGACCCGTCGGCGTGGCGCACCTGCACCACCTGACCAGCCATCGGCTTTCCGTCGGCCATCAGCAGGCGCACATCAAGCGGAACGGGGTCGTTGTCGGGCGGCGGCGGAGCGCCCGGCGCGGGCGCGCTGCACCCGATGACCGCGGCGCCGACCACAACCAGGAGGAACACACTCGCCCACCGGGCAGCGTCGGCACTGAA
>JBFWQT010000607.1:0-4048 GCA_050249295.1 Planctomycetota bacterium | reverse complement strand
CGAGGCGCGGAAGGCCGGCACACCGGGCGGCAGCCTCGTCGAACTGCTGCTGCGCGAGAGTGTGATCACGCCGGACGATGCGCTGGCGATGCGTGCCGAGTACGACCGCAAGAACAAGAGCACGCGAGTCAGCGCCGCCGCACCCGCCGCGGCCAACCCGAAGAGCTCGTCGCGCCACTTCGCGGTGCAGGCGCTCGCCGCCGAGTCGGCCCACGGCAACCTGCAATCGCCCGAGCGCGTGGAGGTGAAGGCGCCGCGCAGCGCGTCGCAGCAGATCCTTGCGGTGTTCTCCGACCGGCCGACCAGCGAGGACGGCGGCACCAGCGTGCGCAAGGCTGCGCCGGCCGATCCGCTGCTGGGCACGACAATCGGCGGCTGCGAGATCCTCGACCGGCTCGGCGAAGGCGGCATGGGCACGGTCTACCGCGCGCGCCACATCGGCCTCGACAAGATCGTCGCGATCAAGGTGTTGCCGCGCAACATGACCGACACCGATGTGCGCGTCGAACGGTTCCGCCGCGAGGCCCGCAGCGCCGCGCAGATCGAGCACCCCAACATCGTCCAGATCCACAACGTGGGCGAGGATGGCGGGGTCAACTACATCATCATGCAGTACATCCAGGGCGAGGACCTGCGGCACCGCCTGCGCCGCGAGGGCCCGCTCGACCCGGCCGAGTTGCTGCACGTCGCGATCCAGGTCGCGAAGGGGCTGGTTGTCGCGCACGAGAAGGGCATCGTCCACCGCGACATCAAGCCCGACAACATCATGTTCGACGAGACCGGTCACGTGAAGCTGACCGACTTCGGTCTCGCCAAGAACACCGACACCGACACGACCACCACGCGGCCCGGCAAGGCGGTCGGCACGCCCTACTACATGAGCCCCGAGCAGTGCGCCGGCAAGGAATGCGACGCGCGGTCGGACATCTACTCGCTCGGCGCGACGATGTACCACGTGCTCACGGGGCGCCGGCCGTTCCGCGGCGACACGCCGGTGCAGACCGCGCTGATGCACCTGCGCCAGCCACTGACGCCGCCGAAGGAGATCCGCAAGGACACGCCGGACGTGGTCAACGAGTTGATCTGCCGGATGATGGCCAAGAACCCGGCCGAGCGGTTCCAGTCGTGCACCGACCTGATCGTGGCGTTCGAGCGGGCCGAGAGCGCACTGCAGTCGGCGTCGCCGCTCGACATGATCAGCGCGCTGATGGGCAACCGCGGCATGCCGGTGGGTGGCTCGACGGGCGTGCACGAGCAGGCCGCGGCAACGGCCATCGGCGAGATGTCGCCGCCGATGGAGGACGCGACCGAGCCGGGCCTGCCGACCGTGGCGCGCAGCAACGACCCCGACGCGGCGTCGGGCGGTGGCTCGGGCGCGTCGGGTGCCGTGGGCATGCTGGTGGATGCCGACGACGCCGCGACCTCGGCGTCGCTCGATGCCTCCGGCGAGCAGTCGGAAGCAGACGGCGCGTCGGCTGGCGGCAGCGAGTTGCCGCACTGGTCGGTGCTGGTCGGTGGCGCAATCGTCCTGCTGCTGATCGGCGCGGTGGTCGGCCTCGTGGTCACCAGCGGCAACGCCACCGATGACCCCGACGCCAACCGCGTCGTCACCAACACCAGCAACGATCCGTCCAGCACGTCGGACCCGGACTCGACCGGCAACACGCCGGCCAACGCGGGCAATGCGCGCGAGGATCTCGCGCTGCTCAAGTACACCGACATGGACCGCACCGCGCGCGCGTACCTCGCCAGCGGCAACTTCAGCGCGGCCGAGGCGAGTGTGCGCGACTACCTCGACGCGTTCGCCGGCACCGCGAAGGCGGCCGACGCCGGGAAGCTGCTCGACGAGGTGATGAAGCAGATGCGCGAGCACAGCAGCAAGCTGCTGGCCGCGGCGCTGGCCCGCGCCGACGCGCAGCAGGATGCCGTGCACTTCCAGGCGGCGCTCGACGAGTTGCACCAGGGCGACGTGGTGAAGCTGCGCAACCTGGCACTGGCCTACCCGGCCGACGCGGCGATGCAGGGTTTTGTGGCCGCGCTCGACACGCGCACGCAGCAGGTGCTCGACAATGCGCGCCGCTACGTGGATCGCCGCCTCGAGTACGCCGATGAGCGGCTGCGCGACATGCCGCCCAACTACTTCGGCGCGATCGAGCACCTGCGCACGACGGTCGACGACATCTCGAAGCTGGGCCGCAGCCCGCTGGTCAAGCCCGACCTGGACGGCGGCATCCTGGTGCTGGTTGCGCAGCTCGAGGCGCGCATTGCCGCGATCGCGCGCGACGTGGCCACCGGGCAGACGGCGCGCAAGGTGGCGGTGGGGCGGCTCGTCGAGGAGCAGAAGCGGCTCGCGCACGAGTTCTGCAACATGCTGCCGGTGGTCGACGCGGCCGTGCGCTCGGCCAGCGAACTGAAGAAGATGCGCGAGCAGATCCATGCCGAGTGGATCGTCGACGAGTCGCGCGCGCTGTTGCGGCCGCAGGCGCAACGCCTGCTCGACGAGCTGGATGAACTCGCCGCGATCTACGCCGCGTTCTACTCGCACTTCAAGTGGCTCGAGAACCGGCCGCGCGCGGCCACCATCCACGTGGCCGGGCAGCGCGATCCGTTCGAGCTGCGCATCAAGAAGGTGGATGTCGATGGCCTGACCACGATGGACGTGGTTCCGGATCAGCCGCTGCATCCGTTCCGGCTGGAGTGGCGCGACCTGCAGCCCACCTGGCTGATCAGCACGGTCCGTCTGGAGCTCAAGGAAAAGCTGATGTGGCTGCTGGCGATGAGCTACCAGTCTGACGCGCGCGAACGCTTCAACGGCATTCTCGACGAGAAGAACCCCGGCACTTTCGCGTGGCGCTTCGGCAGGGCCGCACAGGGGAGCGACCTCGACCCCGAGAAGCGGCGCGAGCGATTCACCTCGGTGCACTCGGCCTGCGAGGATGCGTTCAGCGGGCTCGCGCTGGCGCTTCGCGGCGGTGCGGCCGAGGGGCTGATCGACCGCGCCCTGATCCTCGACGAGCGCAGTGGACCCGCGACGCTGGCCCGCGCATGGCTGTCGCTCAACCGCGCGCTGGCGCTGCCGATCAGCGACCGGACGCGCCCGTCGGCGCTGGCATTCGCCCAGTCAGCCGCCTTCACGAAGCTCACCGAGTGGAGCGAACTGGTCGGTCCGCCGGCCGGCGTGCGCCGACCCGGCGTGATGTACTACTACGACGATCCGCTGTTCGTGACGCTGTGGTGCCATTGCGCGTACTTCCACGCGGTCGAGTCCGACGCGCACCGCAACGACTCGCGCCAGCAGCGCCTCGACACCATGCTCCCGGCCTGGACCGCCAGCGAGAAGGCCATCAGCCTGATCGGCAGCCGGCTGGCGAACCCCCCGCTGAGCGGCCTCGAGGCCGACGACTGGCGCCGGCTCTCGCTCGTGCACCTGCGCAGTTCGATCCGCCTCTTCCAGGCGCGCTATCGCGTGGTCAAGGCGCTCACGTCGGAGCAGTCGTTCGCGCGTTCCGACGTCAAGGATGCGCTCACCGACGACCCGACCAACGAGGATATCTGGCGCCTCTGGAATGCGCTCGACAAGTGACCCTGCCGACCCGACCGTCACACCGACCACCGCACGCTCGTGGGCTCTGACAGTTTTTCGTGGATCATCCCCGACCTGGTCGGCGGCATGGCGCGCCCCGGCTGGGCGTTGCCGCTCGACGAGGATCTGGCCGAGCTGCGCGACCAGTTCGGCATCGGCGTACTGATCTCGCTGACCGAACGTCCGCTGGATGCGCAGGTGGTGACCGACGCGGGCATGGACTACCACCACCTGCCGATCCCGGACTTCCGCCCGCCGACGCCCGCCACCATTGATCGCGCCGTGCAGGTGGTGCGCGATGCGCGCAACGACGGCACTGCGGTGGCGGTGCATTGCGCCGCCGGAGTGGGCCGCACGGGGACGATCCTGGCGTGTGTGCTCGTCGCGCACGGCCACGACCCGGACGCCGCGATCGACCTCGTGCGCGAGCTGCGCCCGGGCTCGATCGAGACGCCCGAGCAGGAA
>JBFWQT010000606.1:0-4059 GCA_050249295.1 Planctomycetota bacterium | reverse complement strand
TGACTGGAGCGCGCTGCCGCACGACTGATGTGATGTGTTGTGACGTGTTGTGGGGTCGATTCCAGGCGAGCCGGGGACGGAAGTCCCCGGTGTTCTTGCTGCGATCGGCGCCCGACACTCCAGTTCCAGACGTTCCAGACTCCGGGGACTTCCGTCCCCGGCTCGCCTGCGAGGACACCACGCTGGACGAACTCCTCTCAAGACTGCTCGGCACACTCACCGGCCGGCCGTACGTCTTCGCGTTCCTCGCGGCGTTCCTGGTTGTCGCCGGAATGCAGCTCGGATGGCGGCGCGCCGTCGCGTTCATCCCCGTTGGCTACGCTATCGCCTGGGCCTCCGAGAAGCTGTCGATCAGCACCGGCTTCCCGTACGGCTGGTACCACTACCGCTACGACAACCTCGGCAACGACCTGCTCGTGGCCGGCGTGCCGATGTTCGACAGCATCAGCTACGTCTTCCTCTCGTACGTCGGCTGGTCAATGGCGATCACGCTGCTCGGCCCGCTGCAACGCCGTCCCGCGGGCCCCGCGCTCGACGTGCGCTGGACCGGGGACGCAGCCTTCCGACGTCGTCCGGGGCCGATCGTGCTCGGCGCGTTCCTGACGATGCTGATGGACGTGGTGGTTGATCCGATCGCGCACAAGGGTGACGAGTGGTTCCTCGGCCAGATCTACGGCTACGGCCGGGCCGAGGCGCCGGTGCATGGCGAGTACTTCGACATCCTGCTTGCCAATTTCGCCGGCTGGTTCGGCGTTGCGCTACTGATCATCATTGCGTTCGCGCTGGTCGATCGTGTGCTGCCGCGCCGGGGCAGCGAGCCGGTGCGCCATGGCGATGGCGGCTTCGCGGCCGGGCTGGCGGGTGCCGGGCTGTACTACGGCATTCTCGGCTTCAACCTCGCGGTGATCATCTACGTTGGCACGATGCGCCACCAGGCCGGCAACGCCGATGGCGCGATGACGATGGTCGCGCTGCTCGGTTGCAGCGTCCTGTGGCACGCACCGTTCATGGTCTGGCTGGCTGTTCGCGTGCGCCGCGCGCCACGTGTTGATGCGGCGTAACCTGACGGTCGCACCAGGTGCGGCGACAGGTTCTGGTCGAACAGCAGCTTCACCCGGCCGTCACCGTCATCATCCGCTCACGCTCGGCCGCGTACGCGAAGCACGCCCGGATGTCCTCGGCGGTGAGGTACGGGAAGTCGTCAAGCACCTCCTGCACGCTCATGCCCGAGGCGAGGTACGAGAGCACGTCGTACACCGTGATGCGCATGCCGCGTATGCACGGCTTCCCGCCCCGCTTGCCGGGTGCAATCGTGATTCGCGATCGCCACTGGTCGTTCATGGCAGACCTCCGTCGCCGCTCATCCTGCAAGGATACTACAGCCGACTGGCGTGACTACGACTTCTCCGGGAGAAGAGGTGGTAGCGGGACTTCACCCCACTCGATGTCGGCGGTATCGGCATCCTTGATCGGCAGGAGTTCACGGCAGCGACTCCACCACCACTCCATGAACGCGGCGCGCAATGCGGCAATCCGCTCGTTCGACGCCTGGCCGTACCTGAACTGGCGATAGTCGGTCTGCGAAACGCCGGCTTCGAACACCCGGACGTCCGAGGCGCAATCGACCGCGTGCCCGATCGCCGTCGGATGTTCGATCTGCTCGCCATCAAATCCGTCAAAGGCAATGCGCGTTGCGCAGCCAGCAGCGTCCGCAGCTGCATCGGCCGCATCCTGGTTCAGGGCGTACGTCCATGCATGTTGCATCCAATGCTGCAACAGTTCGCGAGTCACGGTCGGGTCATGTTGGAGCCATCGAATGGTCGCGCTCAGCGCCATCCGTGCGGCCTGATCCGATGGCCGCAGGAGATCGTGTGCTGGCAAGACCGCAATGGCCGCTTCTACCAGCCATCGCACGCACGTGCGATGCGGGAAAGCTGCCAACAACTGCACTACCTCGGTGGCACCGCGACTTCCGGTCGGGCGAAAGGACGGGTCGGGTGGAGCCGTGCGTTGCCTGCAGGGGTGAAATACCCGTTGGGCGGGGAAACGCAGATGGCGACACAAGCTCTGGTAGGATTCGCGGTCAGCAAGCGAGAGATCCGGTATCGGGTGTCCTCCAGGGTTCAGTGAGTTCAACGTGCTAGTACGATCCGCCGCCGGCATGTGATGCCACAACCGCTGTTTGCTTGCTCCTCACGGCCGCAGATCCCGGCCAGTGAGCACGGCCAGGTCGTGCATCGACCAGATGCGGGGGTTCTTGGCGCGGCGGTAGCCGATGGACTGGTAGCAGCACTCGAGCATGCATTCGAGCCAGGAGCGGAGCTCGCCCATGGCGATGATCTCGTCCACATCCATCTGGGCGGCGGCGGCGAACGGGTCCATGTCGGCGGTGATGCGGTCTTCGATCTCCTTCATGCCGGCTTTCACGGCGGCGTGCTCGTCGGAGCCCTCGGGCGCGATGATGTTCCAGTCGTCGTCGAGCTTCGTGGCGAACGCACCGACGGCCAGCGTGCGGCCCTCCATCACGGCCAGGCGGGTCAGCGGCGTGGCGAGTTGCAGCACCGGGTCGTACGGCGCGCCGGCCATCGCGTAGTAGCCGGCACCGCTGGCTTTGCGCAGCAGCACGCTGATCATCGGCGTCTCGTTGCTGCTGTTGGTGTAGATCAGCGACGAGCCGTAGCCGAGCAGGCCCTGCTTCTCGGCTTCCACGCCCACGTCGAAACCGGCGATGTCCTGCAGCCAGACAATCGGGATGCCGTCGTCGTTGCAGGCGCGCGAGAACTGCGCGATCTTCGCGACGCCCTCCTTGTAGAGGATGCCGCCGGGCCGCTTCTCATGGGCCTTCACGGGGTGGTCAATCAGCTTCACGTTGTTGGCGATGAACCCGGCGTACAGGCCGTTCACGCGGCCGATGCCGCAGATCATCTCGCGGCCGACATCGGGGAAGACTTCGAGGAACAGCGAGTTGTCGGTGAGCCGGGCGATCACCTGGCTCATGTCGTAGGTGTGGCGATGGTCGCTGGGGAACAGCGAGCCGAGCTCGGCCGGGTCGTGCGCGGGCGCGGCCGGCTCGGCGCCGTAGCGGTAGTAGCCGATGCCGGACGACGGCAGCGTGGCAACCTCGTCGCGGATCAGCCGGATGCAGACCTCGTCGTCGGGCGCGCGGAAGTCAGCGCAGTTGCTGATGTGCACGTGCACGTCGGGGCCGCCGATGTCGAGGCTGCTGAGCTTCTGCGCTTTGGCGCCTTTGATCAGCGCGGCGCCGGCGATCACCATGTACGCCTGCTCGGTCATGTAGACCTTGTCGCTGATGATCGGCATGTAGCCGCCGCCCGCGATGCAGTCGCCGAACACGCCGGCGATCTGCGGCACACCGGCCGCCGCGATGCGCGCGTTCATGGTGAAGATGTGGCCGGCGCCGGTCGGGCCGGGGAAGGTGCGCGCCTGCTCGGGCAGGTACAGGCCGGACGAGTCCACGAGGTAGATGACCGGCAGTCGCAGCCGCAGTCCGATCTTCTGCGCGCGCTGGATCTTCTCCGGCGTTTGCGGCCACCACGACCCGCTGGCGACGGTGTTGTCGTTGGCGATGACGACGGTCCACTTGCCGTGCACCTTCACGAACGCGGTGATCACGCCAGCGCCGGGCGACGTCCGATCGACGTTGCCGACGCGGAACGTGCGGCCCCAGTTGCAGAAGGTGTTGATCGGGAAGACCGGCGAGCCGTTGTCCTTCAGTTGCTCGATGCGCTGCCACGCGGTGAGCTTGCCCTTCTTCTGCACGCGCGCCGCGTACTCCTCGCCCCAGCCGAGCCGGACCTCGTTGCGACGCGCCTGCAGCGTGCCCTCCAGCTTGCCCATGTGCGCCGCCTGGCGCTGCTGCTCAGCCTGGCCGATCACGCGATCAATCGGGTTGCCGATCGGCTGGAGGATGACCTTGGCCATGATGCAGATGCGGTGGTTGCGCGGCGGTGCGAAGCGCGCGGAGTGTAGCGTGCGATGCCGTGTCATGCATCAAGGCCGTACTAGCAGCCATCGGACACTCCAACGCGGGATCCGCCG
>JBFWQT010000605.1:0-4061 GCA_050249295.1 Planctomycetota bacterium | reverse complement strand
GACCAGGACGGGCACACCGACATCCTGATGACACACCAGATCACCGGCGTTACGGCCAGCGTGCTGCTCAGCCGCGACACGCCGTCGCTGACCTTTGCCTCCAGCGACTACTACTCGACCGGCCTGTACCCCGAGACCGTGCGCACCGCTGACCTCGACATGGACGGCAAGCTCGACCTGGTTGTCGTCAACGGTGGCGGCGACAGCGTGACCGTGCTGCCCGGCGTCGGCGACGGCACGTTCGAGTTCGGGTTCGACTACGGCACCAGCACCAGCCCCACCGACGTCGCGTTTGCCGACGTGAACAGCGACAACTTCCTGGACATGCTGATCACCAGCAAGGGCGACAACGAGGTCGCCGTCTTGCTCGGCGATGGCGACTTCGGCTTCAGCGCCGGCCACAGCGTGTCGACGGGCCAGGGCCCGCACCGGCTGGTGGTGGCCGACTTCAACGGTGACGCCGACGTGGACATGGCCGTGTCGTGCTTCAACGACGACAACGTCGAGATCTACTTCGGGGACGGCGGCGGCGAATTCTCGTTCGACAGCCAGATCGGCACGTCGCGCGGACCGATGGGCCTGGCGCTCGGCGATTTTGACAACGACAAGCAGGTCGACATTGCCGTGGCCTGCATTACCGACAGCGAGGTGCTGGTCCTCACCGGCGACGGCAGCGGCAGCTTCAGCGCACAGTCGCCGACCTCGCTTGGCGGCGGCTCCGGCCCGATCGACCTGGCCGCGGCGGCGTTCGGCCCCGACACCGACCTCGACCTGGTGGTGGTCACCCAGGGCACCGGCGACCTCGTCTTGATGAAGGGCAACGGTGACGGCACGCTCGGATCGTCGTCGACGTTCCCGCTGGGCGGCACCGGCGGCGGCGTCGCGGTTGCCGACATCAACGGCGACGGGTTCATCGACATACTCGGCAGCAACTCCGGCGACGGCCGCGTGTTCCTGTTCTACGGCAAGGGCGACAGCACCTTCGTCGCCACCGGCGTGCCGATCATCGCGGGCTACGGGCCGATGGGCCTGTGCGTGGCCGACTTCAATGCCGACTCCACCCCCGACCTGGCCGTCGCGCGCAACTTCGAGGACGCGGTCGGCGTGCACCTCGGCCGGCGCATCGGTGGCGACTGGTCGGTCGATCTGACCGCCTTCACGCCCGGCCCCGAGACCGGCAACATCGTCGGCGGCCTGCCGGGCGGCAACGACGCGTTCGGCAACTCGCGCGTGCTCGCGATCGGCCAGCGCTACTACCAGTGCTGGTCCGACGACCTGCCCGACGACTTGCGCGCCGGCGACATCCTCAACGATAACGACTTCTACAACCGCGTGCGGCTCAACGTGCCCAGCCTGCCCGGCCAGCTCGAGCCGCTCTCGGCGGCGTGGGTGGTCAGCGGCGACGTGCGACTGCACCAGCACCCCGATGAGGGCACAGTCGACACCGGCGGTCGCGCGACACCGCTGAATCGCTTCGGTGCGCGGCTCACGCCGGGCGACAACGATGACCTGCGACGCGCCGGTTTCGATCTCAGCCCGTCGCTGTTTGCCAACCAGCGCGGCGTGGTGATCGACATGGCGATGACGACAAGCCGGTCGACGTCCGAGCTCAACACGGCCTTCGCGGCCGGTCGGATCCATGTCTACCAGCGCCAGACGAAGTGGGTGATGGCCGACCAGGTGAATGCCGACCCGAACAGTGGCGATGCGGACGCCGACACGATCCTGCCGCGCGTGGATTTCGGATTCGGCGAAGGCTACCGCACGATCTACGTCGAGGTGCACACGTGGGTGGAGATTCCGCGCGCCACAACCGGCCTGCTCTCGAGTGATCAGGCGGGTGCGCGGTTCGTGATTGCCGACGTGGCCGATCCGCAGCTGCGCCGCGTGCGCGTGCTGACAGACTCCGGCGGCGTGTTCAAGGCGTTCTACGAGCCCTGATCGCGCCTGATCGCAAAATGAAAGAAACAAGAGCCGCGACCGTGAGGGAGCGGATGTCGCGGTGCGTGGTTCGCCGTACATCCGCTCCCTGACGGTCGCGGCTCCTGTTGTTCATCCGCCGGGCGCTCGTCAACTCGCGTTCTTCACTGCCGCGACCAGCGCGTCGATCACCTCGTCCTGCTGGCTCTCCGTCAGCTCCGGCGCCACAGGCAACGACAGCACCTCGTTGCACGCCGCCTCGGCCACCGGGCACGTGCCGGCCGCGCTCTGGCCGTGCACCGCAAAGCACGGCTGCTGGTGCAGCGCCAGCGGATAGTAGACGACGCACCCGACGCCCTTCGCGCGCAACGCCTTCATCACCGCGTCGCGACTGCCGCCGGTGATGCGCAGCGTGTACTGGTTCCAGACGTGACGCGGCTGCACCTCGGCCGGCAGATGCACGCAGCCACCCTCGCTCGCCAGAATGCCGTGGCCCGCCAGACGCTCGGTGTAGCGCTGCGCGTTGACCTCGCGCCCCGCCGTCCACGAGTCGAGATGCGGCAGCTTCACCCGGAGCACGGCGGCCTGCAGCGCATCGAGCCGGAAATTGCCGCCGACCTCTTCGTGCAGGTACTGGCCGTGCGTGGTCTGGCCGTGGTTGCGCAGCCGGCGCAGGCGCGCGGCCAGGTTGTCGTCGTCGGTCGTCACCGCGCCGCCGTCGCCGAAGCAGCCGAGGTTCTTCGCCGGGTAGAATGACACGCAGGCCATGTGGCCCATCGCTCCGGTGCGCATCGCGCGGCCGTCGATCGTGGCCTCGGCACCGATCGACTGCGCCGAGTCCTCGATGATCGGAATGTCGCCGGCCACCTCGCGCAGGCCCTCCATGTCGGCGCACTGCCCGAACAGGTGCACCGGCAGGATCGCCTTCGTGCGCGGCGTGATGTGCCGCGTCACTTCGGTCGGGTCGAGGTTGAAGGTCGTCGCGGTGATGTCGGCGAACACCGGCTTCGCGCCGAGCCGGTGGATCGCGCCGGCCGTGGCAAAGAACGTGAACGGCGACGTGATCACCTCATCGCCGGCGCTCACGTCCAGCGCCATCAGCGCCATGATCAGCGCGTCCGAGCCGCTGGTCACGCCGATCGCATGCTTGCACCGGCAGTACGCCGCGAAGTCGGCCTCGAACTGCTCGACCTCGGCACCGAGCACGAAGGCCTGCGCATCGCAGACGCGATCGATGGCGGCGCGGATCGACTCGCGCAGCGGCGCGTACTGGGCCTTGAGGTCAACAAACGGTACGGGCATGAGGGGCATCGAGGTGTGGCGAGCGGGTGGCGTGGCGATACCAACTCCGGGCCATGCCTCGCAAGCAGCGGTGCGGCAGGTGGTCATGAACCTTCGCCATAGGAATGACAGCTAATTACACCCTGATATAGGGGCGTTCTTACGGAACCCGGTTTCGCTTGCAGGGTTGACTCGTTTTGTGGTCAAGTCAGCGGTGCATCGCTGTCGCGATCGCGCATTCCTACCCGCTCACACGCCCGCGCCCCGGCGCGTACTCCCATGAAACCGATTGCTTCCATTCAGTTGGTGGCCGTCACGATCCTCGCGAGCATTGCACTCGCACTGGCCGGCGCAACCGCCTACGCCCAACCGAACGTACTGATTGCCGCGGGCGACACGGCTGGCCCCGACGAACTCAAGACCTACCTCACCGCGACCGGCCTGATCGGCCAGATCGACATCGTCGACACGTCGTCGACCACGCCGACCGTCGCGACGATGAACAACTACGACGCGGTGCTGATCTATTGCGACTTCGCGCCGCTCGACACCGTGACGTTCGGCAACAACCTGGCGACCTACGTTGCCGGCGGCCGTGGCGTGGTCGAGTTGCCGGCCTCCTCCACCACCACGTGGGGCGTTCACGGCACCTGGGACTCGCGCTCATGCATCGTGGCGGCCGACGTCTACTCGCTGCTCTCGGATGCGACCAAGGGCACGATCGTCGAAGCACACCCGATCATCGCCGGCGTCAACGTGTTCAACGCGGGGTTCATCCGCCGCACCGTGCCGACCGTGATCAACGGCGCGCGCATCCTGCTGCGCTACAGCGACAACAACGTCTGCGTGGCGGTCAACGA
>JBFWQT010000604.1:0-4069 GCA_050249295.1 Planctomycetota bacterium | reverse complement strand
TGTGATTGCGCCCGACGGCGCGCGCCGGACCTACCGGCTGACGCGCTATCCGGTGCACATCGGCAGCGACCCGTCGTGCGACGTCACCGTGGTCGCCAGCGGACAGATTGCCGGCAAGCAGGTGCGCATCGACGCCGACGAACTCACCGGCTTCCCGATCGTCTACGACACGGCCGGCAACGGCACGACGCAGCTGCACGGCAAGCCGATCCGCACCCACGTCGTCGAGGATCGCGACGTGCTGACCGTCGCCGACATCTCGCTCGAGTTCCACTTCGGCATTCCGGATGTGCCGGTGCACACGCCGATCATCCTCGAGATTCTCAGCGGCCGATTGAAGGACCAGCTCGTGCGGCTCGATCGCGCCGTGACGATCGGCCGTCGGCCGGACAACGTGATTCCGCTGCCGCAGCCCGACCTGTCGGGCCAGCATGCGCGGTTCGAGATGATCGACGGCGTGCCGGTGGTGCAGGACATGGGCTCGCGCAACGGCACGATGGTGAATGGCGAGAAGCTGGAGGCCCGCGTGATCCGCCCGCTGCGCGCCGGCGACCTCGTCGACCTGGCCAGCCTCGGCATTCTCGTGCGCGGTGAGCGCTTCAAGGGCGAAGGCCTGGACCGCCGCGAGGAGGCGCCTGACGGCCCCGCGCCCGTGCACGACCCGGCGGCCCACAGCGCGGCTGCGCGCAAGCGTGGCGACTCGGCGTTCGTCAACTTCGACGACCTGTCGGCCGCGATGGACGACGACCCCGACGACCTGCAGCCGCTGATGACAGTCGGCAACGCCCCGGTGGTGGCCGACGACCTGCCGTCGTCGCGCCGTCCGGCCCCGCCCGCAGCGCCGCCGCAACCCGAGCCCGCCGCCGAACCGCCGCGCAAGGCGGAAGCCGACGACTTCGAGGTCGATCTCGACGCGCTGCAGTTCGACGATGACGACTGATCACCAGCCGCGATCCGGCACCGGCGGGCCTGCGAAAAAAGTGAAGTCGCAAATCACGATGCGTCGTGGTGCGTGTAGTGCCGCCGATGACCATGAACCGCTGGTCTGAGGAGCGAGCCGTGGACGGCCACATCGACATCGACGACCTGAACTCACTCGTGCCTGCGATCCGCCGCGGCGACACCGCCGCATTCCGGGATCTTGTCACCGCGCTTGCCGGTCCGTTGACCCGCTACGCGGAAGCGATCACCGGCGATCCGGGCAGCGCAGCCGACATCGTTCAGGATGCCATGGTGTGCGTCTATCACGGTCGCCGCAACGTGGATCCGCAGCGCTCGCTGCGGGGTCTGTGCTTCCGCACCGCGCGGAACCTGGCCCGCAACCACGTCCGCGACGAGCACCTCCGCCGGCACCGCGAACGAGAGGCGGACGTGATGCGACGCAAGAATGAGCCGGAGGCCCGACCCGATGCAATGGCGACGCGCGCCTGGGACCTTGCCCAGCGCCTGCCCGAGGCGATGCGCGAGGTGATCGAACTGCGCTTTGCCTTCGGCCTGGCGCGGGCCGAGGTGGCCGACGCGCTGGGCATTCCCGAGGGCACCGTGGCGACGCGCCAGCGCCAGGCGCTCAACGCACTGCGCCAGAATATGCTGGCGAGCCACATGGCGGTGGGTGCGGCGATCACGATGGCGCAGCTGACCGATGCGCTGCGCCGGGCCGGCGAATCGCATGCCGCGGCCAGTGCAGCGCCGGCGCATGCGGCGATCATGGCCGGCATCCGTTCGGCGCAGATGAAGTCGATCAAGATCATCACCGCGGCCATCGCCGCGATCGTGTTGCTGCTCGGTGCCGCGGTCGCCGGACTCCCCGGCGCAACGCCCACGACCGTGCGGCAAGACACCCCGCCAGCACGCAACAGCCTGGCGCTCGGCCCGGTGCCGCCGATCAACGTCACCTCGACGCACCATGTCGAGCCGACAAACGAACCCGCACTGCCGGCCGCTGACACGAACCGCGCGGAGCCCGCTGCCAGCAACGTGCCGCCGACCAACCGCGAGCCCGAGGCACCGCCGGTCACGAACAACGCGGCGCCGGCCATGCCGCAGCCGGTGCCCGACCCGATCGACGATCCGGCTGAGGTGAAGCGCGACGACGAGCCCCGCACGCCGACCGGCGTGGCGCCGACACTCACCTGCGGCAGCGATGCCTGCATCCCCGCCGGCGTCGTGTGGCGCCGCGACGTGAAGACGACCGGCACGCCCGCTCCGACACTCACGGCCGACCCGCTGCCCGCCTGGCTCAGGCTCGACGGCAGCACGCTCATCGGTACGCCGTCGCTCGCCGACGTCGGCACGCAGGAGATCGTGCTGATCGCCAGCAACGGTGTCGGGCGCGACGCCGAGCAGCGCATCGTGTTGCTGGTTGGCACGCCGCCCGGCATCACCAGCCAGCCCGGCCGCCGCGCAACGGTTGGCAAGCGGTACGAGTACAACGTCGTGCTCACCGGCACGCCCGAGCCCACCCTCACCGGCGACGACCTGCCCGACTGGCTGACCATCACCGGCAACGTGCTGAGCGGAGTTCCGCCGATCGACGTGGTCTCGCCGGTGCACGTGCAGCTTGTCGCCAGCAACGGCATCGAGCCGGATGCGTCGCAGGCCTTCGATATCGATGTCGAATGCGGCCCGCGCTTCCTGAACGAGCCCCCGACCACGGCCGTTGGCGGGCAGCGCTACGAATGGAACATCGAGGTGGCTGGCACACCGATGCCGACCGTCAGTGTTGTGGGCAAGCTGCCCGACTGGCTCATCCTCGACGGCAATCAGCTGTGGGGTGTGCCGCGCAACGGCGACAAGGGCCGCGCGCGCATCCGCCTGGCCGCGAGCAACGGCGTCGGCAACAAGGCGCTGCTCGACTTCAACATCGTGGTCAGCGAGGGCGAGCGGATCGAGGACATGCCGTGGTCGCTGAGCGAGGCGCGGGCGTTCATCGTCGTCGGCCTGAAGTGGGAGATGCGGCGGCACATGCTGGACTCGATGGTCACGCCGCCGGAGTCGTACGAGGTGATGGCCGTGGACAGCCTCGGGTACACGCTGAAGCACAGCTACCCCCGAAGCGTGACGCCCACATCGGTCACGTGGGGAGAGCAGGAACTGACCTGCACCTGGGCGAACAATGTGGTGGACCGGATCACCAGCGACCGCGACACGGCGACCCGCGCGAAGCCACGCCTCGACGTACTCGGCAAGAAGCGCAATTGCGTCCAGGTGACGTTGGCGCACGCCGGCGGCAGTCCGGGGTCGCAGGAGTTGAAGCATCGCGTCTACTGCGCCGACTTCCCGATCGGCTACATCGAAGAGCGCCGGGAGAACACCACGCCTCAGTTCGGTACCGAGTTGGTGATTCGCTGGCAGCTCGAGTCGCTGACCCGGCCCTGATGCCGTGCCGCTCGCGCAGCGGTCAGTCGTTTGCCGGTGCCGGATTCGGCCGCAGGTTGCCGATGCCGCCGCCGAGCCGCAGTGCCGGTTCATCGATCGACAGCTTGAACGGCCAGTAGCGATACGTCTGGCGGGCGAGGGCGGCGAGCCGGTTGCGGACGCCGCCCTCGTTGCCGGTCTTGCCGGTCTTGCCGGCCTCGCCCGGCTGCTCCGCGAGCCACTCGCGTTCGCGCTCCATGCCGTCGCGCAGCGCCGCCATCAACTTGTCGTCATGCAGCGACGCATCGGCGATGAGCTCGTTGGCCTGCAGCAGCCACTCCATCGCACGCGCCGGGTAGCCGTCGTAGTACCAGGCCACGGCCCGCAGATGGCGCGTGCCGGCGTTGTCCGGGTGCAGGTCGATCGCGAGAGTGGCCAGTTCGCGCGCACGCTGCGGATCGTCGGCGCGCCACGCGATGGCCGCGCGCAACACGAGCGACTCCGGGCCGGGGTCGTTCGCCGTCGCGCGCTCGATGATCGCCGAGGCGTAACGGATGCGCGCCGGGTCCTGCAGCCCGACCCCGCGCACGAACTCGATCAGCCCGATCGCGGACTCACCCGGCCCGGCCGTCGTTCCCGGCCACGCGATGCAACCTGCCACGATCAGCAAGCCCGCCACCGCGGCCGCCGTGATGCGCAATGCGCGGGCGCG
>JBFWQT010000603.1:0-4081 GCA_050249295.1 Planctomycetota bacterium | reverse complement strand
CGCTCGAACCTCGGCGCGCTGGTTGCGCTGGCTGGCGTGCTCGCCATCGGCGCGATCGTCTCGCTGATCGTCGCGGTCACGTCGCAGTCGGGCAACACCAACACCGCCGCCAACACCGCTGCCGGCAACGACACGCGCAAGCCACCGCCGCCTGTCGCCAACAACCTCGCCGAGGCCTGGCCCGAACGCTACACCGCGCTGGTCACCGGACTCGCCGACCCTGCGCTCGGCCAGCGATTCAAGGATCTCGCGCCCGAACGCCAGCAGATCATCGCGGCGCTCTCGCCCGAGTTGCGCGCCAACTCGCTGCGGCTCGACGATGCGACGATCGACCTGCTCGCCGGCCTGTCGACCACGACACAGGCGTTGCTGCTCGGGTTTGCGCCCGACCGCCTGCGCCGGCTCGGCGCGCCGCTGATCGCCATCGCATTGCGCGTGCACAGCCGGCCGGAGTTCGAGTGGCGGCGTGTCGATGCGATCGAATCGGGTGCGGCCGGCGCCAACTCGACGACACCTGTTGTCGCCGTGTTCCGCCATGCAGCGCTGGCCGAATCGTTGCGCCTGGCCGACAGCGAGACCGAGCCGGCGTGCGAGTTCGTTCTGGTGCCGGGCGGCAGCTACCGCATGGGCACCAGCGATGCCGAACTGGCCACGCTCTCGATGCTCGGCGAGCCGACCGACGACTTTGTTGGCGAGACGCCCGAGCATGCGGTGCGTGTCGCGCCGTTCCTGATTGCGCGCACCGAGCTGACACAGGCCGCGTTCGACCGCCTGCGTGGCTCGGCCGTGGACGCCCGCCTGCGCACGCTCGGCGCCGGCCCGCGCGTCGCGGCCTACAACGCCAGCTGGGCCGAGTCGGCGCGCCTGTTGGTGGGTGCCGGACTGCGCATGCCGTCGGAGGCCGAGTGGGAGTTTGCGTGCCGCGCCGGCACGACCACGCCGTGGTCATACGGCGGCTACGAGCACATCAACGAGTCGCTCGAGGCGCACGGCTGGTTCTACATCAACGCGGGCCGGCAACTGCTGCCCTACGACACCGCGTACGATCTGGAGTCTGTGTTCGGCGAGTGGAAGTGCCGCGCGCACGATGTGGCGGCGCGAAAGCCGAACCCGCTCGGCCTGTTCGACATGCACGGCAACGTGTGGGAGTGGTGTGCCGACGTGTGGCTCGATGACTATCGCGGTGCGCCGGAGGACGCGCGGCCGCGCGAGGGTCGTGGCGACAAGCGCCCGGTACGTGGCGGCAGCTGGCGCAACACGGCGTACTGGTGCCGCTCGGCGTTCCGGTTCGGCGCGCCGGATGGTCAGTATCCCTACGTCGGCGTGCGCGCGGCGTGCAGCGTGGAGTAGGGGCGCAACTCACTGCCACGCCTGAACAACGCCACACGGCGTGATCCGCCGAGGCAGATCACGCCGTGCGTGTTGATCAGTTGCGATCAGCCGTCAATTGATCAGTGGCCCGGCTCGCCATCCGGCACGAGCTTGAACCAGCTGGTCTTCCACTTCACGATCGCGCTGTTCATCGCGAAGTACTTCGCAAGGCCGGGGTTGTCGCCCAGCAGCTTGAAGTACTCCTCGCTGTTGACCTTGATCTCGACCAGGCTGTCCTTGTTCGCTTCGGTGTACTGGCTGTCGGTCCACACGCCGTTGAAGTTGTAGAACGTGCGGCTGCCGATGTAGCGCATCGAGTTGAGGACCGAGCCCTCGCCGCCGAGCGCCTTCCGCTCCATCTCGGCCGAGTTGTACATGTCGGCGCCAGCGCGATCGTCGCGGGCCTCGGCCAGGCGGCCGGCGGCACGCGTCATCGCGTCCATGTCGGCGGGCGAGGCCGGGGCACCACCGGGTGCGCCAAGTCCCTGCTCGCGGTTGCGCAGCTGGCGGAAGCCGTTGGTCGCCGACTTCGCCTGCTCCTCCATCGAGTTCACGCCGTCGGTCATCGCGAGGAACGCGGTGTACGGCGTGACGATGCCGTAGCGCAGCGCGACCTTCACGATCTCGTCGATCAACTCCTGGTCCTTGCCGTCCTTTCGGACCTCGCTGAGCAGGTAGTTGACCTTGCGACCGGCCCACAGGCGCGGCACGAACGGGCTCTTCGTGCTCTCTTCCGGCAGCTCGACCTGGAAGTCGTACTTGCGCTCGACGCCGTTCATCAGGCCGGTGACCGTGACGGTCACGGGGCCCGCACCGGTGTACTCGCCAAAGATCACCACGCGGTCGCCGCGGAACAGGTCGGGCAGCGTGCGCGGATACACGTCGCGGACCTGCACGCCGTCGCCCTTCACCTTCACGCTGAGGTCGGCCAGCATCGGGCTGCCCACCTTGTCGAAGTACGTGGCGATCTTCGTCTTGATGTTCTCCTCGGGCAGGATGTAGTCGCTCTCGCCGCGGTTCTCGTAGGCGAGCATGTCGAGGAACCGGCTGTTGACGTTGACGCCTTCGCCGAACGTGAACAGGCGGATGTTCTTGCCGTTGGCTTCCTTCACGTTGGCCAGCAGCTTGTCGGCATCGCGCTCGCCGATGGTCGGCATGCCGTCGGTGGTGAAGAACACCATCTTCAGGCGGTCGTCGGCCGCGAACTGGTTGATCGCGGTGGTCAGCGCTTCGCTGATCGCCGTGCCGCCGCGGGCCTTCATGCCGTCGATGTACTTCAGCGCGGCCGCGCGCGAGTCAGCGTCCACCGGCACCAGACCGCCATCGCGGAAGGTGCGGGTCGTGGTCGAGAAGTCCACGATGTTGAAGCGGTCGCCGTCGCGCAGGTTCTCGACGCAGTAGCGCAGCGCGTCCTTTGCCTGCTCGATCTTGTTGTTCTCGACCATGCTGCCGCTGGTGTCCGTCACGAACACGATGTCCTTGGCCATCACGTCGGCGTCGGTCACCGCACCCGCGGCGTCGCCCTTCATCATCGTCGGGCTGACCATGATCATGAAGTGGCCGTCTTCGTCGCCGGCTTCGCGGTGGGCCAGCACGCTGGCGCCGATCTTCGAGTCATCGAGCGACCAGTAGATGACGAACGGGTTCTTCGGCAGGTAGTTCTCCTGGCTCCAGCGCACCTGGATGCCGTCTTCCACCGCCTCGTCGATCTGGATCGGGTGCGTCGGCGAGTAGAGATTCGTCACGCCGTGCTCGCTCTTGATCTTGATGCTGACCTCGGCCTTCTTCAGCACCTCCATCTTCATCTTCGGATTGGTGTTCAGCATGCTCAGGCGATACACGCCGCTCTGCGGCTTGAGCACCTGGGTGTACTGCAGCTGCACGACCGCTTCGCCGCCGGCCGGCACGTTGGGCACCTGCGTGCGCACCAGGCGGTTGCCGTAGTACTCGAGCAGCGCGGGGTTGCCGCCGTTGCGGACGATGTCCTGGAAGACCTCGTTGGCCTTGGCAACTTCGAGGATTTCGGCTTCGACCTTCTCGCCGGCGATGCTCATCGAGAGGTTGTCGATCTGCGCCTCGGGGTCGAGCTCCATGTAGCAGACGCCGCCGACAATGGCGTTGCCGTTGGGATTGGCGAAGTGGCAGTCGTAGTGCTTGACCGCGACGTTCTCGTTGATTTCCACGTCGATGCGGTCGAGCACGACCTGCACCGGCTGCGGCGCGCGCATGAAACACGCCTCGGCCGCCTGATATCTGCTGTTGCCCGCAGCCAGGGCGACCATCGCCGCGACCGCGAGCAGACCGACAAAAGTGGTCTTCCGACGCATAAAGGAGACTCCATTCGGGTGCCGCCGCCTGCGGCTGTCATGGGCGAAATCGAACGGCAGAATGCCGTATGGATGAGACGCGCGAGCCGACGCGGCGTTTCCACGATTCCAATCCGGGCGGACCGCCTCGCCCGGGCCCGGAATTGCCCACCGCCGGCCGATCAGCTAGACTGCGCGCCCTGATTTGCTCTCTGACCATAGTGCTGCCGACAAGGCCTCTGTCGCTGCGCCCGCGCACCCAGCCATGCGCCGCAGCGGGTTGGCGTGGATGATCCAGCGTTCTTCCGGCGTTCCGCCGGAGTTGGAAAGTCTGCCCGACTGCGACCCACCGGAGAACCTTACTATCGGCGCGCGCGGCACTATTTTTCATTCACCGGGACGAA
>JBFWQT010000602.1:0-4083 GCA_050249295.1 Planctomycetota bacterium | reverse complement strand
GCGCCGCAGGCGCTGGCTCGGGTTCGATCCGGCGGTAGGCGATTGCATAGCCGAGCTCGCGGGCCCGGCGCTCCAGGTAACGCAGTTGATCCCTTTCCCGGCGGCCCGAATTCCTGTGTCGCTCCTCGTCGTAGACCTCATCACCACGAATCAGGCGATACAGCAGCCGCAGTTGTTTGTGGCCCAACGCCACCACTGCCTTCTTCCAGCCGATCCGGCGCACCATCGACTTGAACCACGAGTGCAGCCACATGCCCGGCATCCCCTCGGCCGGCTGGCGACGCAACGTGTTCGCGAACTGGTTCAGCAGCCGGCGCACATACCGGTTGCCTTTCGCGCACTTGCCGGACAGCCGCTTCCCGGCGCTCTCCGTGCGACCCGGACACGCGCCGACCCACGACGCGAGGTGCGCCGCGGAGGCGAATGCGCTCAGGTCCCAGCCGGTTTCGGCGAGCACGCTGGCGCCGCCGAGTGTGCCGATGCCGGGGATCGAATCGGCGATCTCGACGGCGCGCTGCAACTGCGCGTCGCTCGCGACCACCGCATCGATCTCGCGTTCGAGCTCGCGCAGATCGGTGCCCAGCGCGGACAGCCGGCGCAGCTTCTGCGTGAGCACGATCTGCTGCTCGCGCTCGAGTGGCCATCCCAGCGCCTGGCGCACCAGCGGGCGCTTGCTCCGCCGGATGCGACCGAGCGCTTCATCGCTGATGTCCGGCGCGATGCCGGCCGCCAGCTGATGCAGGATCTGCAGGCCGGTCACGCAGAACACGGTCGCGAGGATCGTGTCGAGCGAGATGCCGGCCTCGCGCAGCAGCTTGAGGATCTGGTTCTTGCAGCGCGTCTCGTCCTCGACGGTCTGGACTCGCGCGCGCGTCAGCGTGCGCAGCTTCGACTCGTCGGCGGACGGGATGCGACTGCCACGCAACGCCCCGGCGCGCAGCAACTCGGCCAGCCGCTGTGCATCGGCCTTGTCGGTCTTGCGACCTTTCACGCCGTGCATGTGCTGCGGATTGACGACGACACACTCGATGCCGGCGGCCTGCAGCACGCGAACGAGCATGGTGCCGAACACGTGCGTGGCCTCCATCGCGGCCCTTGTGACCCGCATCTCGCGCAGTCGATTCGCCAGCTCCTCGACGTCGCGACGCGTGACGCCGGTGGTCCATTCGGTCCACTTGCGCCGCGCGAGCGGCGTGTGCACAGCGACGTAGAGGATCGCACTGTGCACGTCGATCCCGACGAGCGGCAGCTCGACGGGGTCGGGGTCGTGGTCAGGGTCGGGGTGGTGGTGCGTTACTGCGTTGCGCATGAACCATCTCCTGTGGCAGTGATTGACGTGCTGTACAGGCCGGGGCGCCGGCGCGCATAGCGTCCTTGCGACGCGCCGTTCCCACACGTGAGGCCGCGCAAGCGGACCTCGACAACACGGAGCACCGGTCGCCGGGCACGGAACAAGCTCCCTGACGGGCTCATGGCCCAGAGCGGAATCGCCCTCTTTGACCGGCCTGTGCGGCACCCTATTCTTCGGCCGCCGGTTCATTCACATGGAGCGAAGGCCCACCGCGTCGCCGCACGGCAGGCCTTCATCTCAGCTCCCTTTCGGTCGCGCTCTTGCCCGAAGCAACTCACTGACGGCTTCTTGCACCCCGGCTCGCACACAATCGCGCGCGATCGGCGGCATCAGTCGCCGGGCTCGCTCAACTCCACTCGCTCAGCCGTGATCAGCACACACACCAGCTGGTCGCTCCCGTTCGCCGGCTGCAGCAACACCAGCGTCGCGCCCACCGGCAACCATGTTGTCGTCCGGGCGCGCGTCTCCAGCGGATCCGGCAATTGCACCTGACCGCCGTGCCACAGCGTGATCGTCGCCGGCGACTCCGATGCAGCCACCAGGCGCAGGTCCACATCCAGCACCGTGTCCGCACCCACCGGCACGCCGAGCACATCAATCAGCAGCCCGCTGTTCAGCGTCTCGATCACCGGGTCGGCAACGGTCGTCCCGTCCGTCACCTGCAGGTCGTAGTCGGCGATGCAAGCCGCCTGATTGACCACCGAGATGTTGCCGCGCTGCGCCTCGAACAGCGTGATCCGCGGTGCCGAGATCATCCGGCCAACGCGATGCGCGCGTTCGGCCAGCAGGGCGCGCTGGCCCGGCAGCACGACGCAGCCCCACAGGCTGCCGCGAATGCGCTGCAGGTTGAGGCCGAGCTGCGCGACATCGCCTGGCGCAATGTGCATCAGCCGGACTTCGCTGCTGATCCCGCGGTGCGGGTCGGCCGTCGCCAGGTCGTGCAGCAGTTCGGTCACCTTCTCGTGCACGGCCGCAGTCGCCGTCAGTTGCAGCCCGGTCGCCTCGCCGTCGGCACCGGTGCGCACCACCAGGCAACTGGCCGGGTGGCGGAACGCAGCCTCGCCGACGAACCGGCGGATCAGCTGCCAGAGGCGATCGTATGCGCCATCCACGCCGGTGTCGTCGGAGCCGGGCTCCGCGCTGAACCAGCGCATGTCGCGCAGCCGCTGCAGCGCGTCGGCCGGGTAGCTGCGTGTCTCCACCGGGCCACCGACGGCGTCGGCCGCCACCGCGAACGGCTGCACCGGCACCGACGACCCGATCGTCGGCCGCGCGATCACCGGCGCCGGGCGGTCGTTGGCGGTCCCGGCACAGCCGGTGGCAGTCAGTGCCAACAGCGCGGCCCCGGCAAGCGTCCTGAACATGATCGGAGTCGAGGTCATCATCCGCATCTCCCGGGGGCGGGCAGCTGGGCGACAGTACGGGACGGGAGTGCCGGAGCCTACGCGGCCGGACTGCCGCTCGGCAAACCCGGGTCTCGAGGCCGATGTCGAGCGACGCTTCGTGCTGTGCGGCCGCGTCCGCCGCGGTCTGCTTGCCTCGAGCCACCACCCGAAAAATGCAAAGTCGTTCAATCGCCCGGCGCTATCGGACCGTATCTCTAGTGAACGCCGCCGCAGGAGCCGACGATGAACCCCGCTGAGCAAGTTCCGGAGATTGACGGCCTGATTCCTCTGGGGATCAGCGGCGATCTGCCGGCTCACCAGCAGGCGGAGTTCGAGGCTCGCGTGTCAGCCGATGCATCGTTTGCCGACGAGGTGGCCGCCTACCGCGAGACACTCGCGCGGCTGCACGAACTGCGCGCACAACTCGATCGCATCAGCGACGCCGGCATGCCCACCGAGCTGTCGCGTCGTGTGAAGGCGGCCGTGCTGGGTTCGCTGCCGACGCCCGAGGCGATCGAGGCCGGTACCGATGTGCCCGGCTTCGCCGACGTGCAGCGCCCGGCGTTGCAGGCGGCCCGCCTGACCGGCGAGATGCCGGCAGCGGCGTCGCAGCGCGTGATGGCGGCGGCACTCGGTTCGCTGCCCACAGCCGACGCAATCGAAGCCGGCACCGATGTGGCATTCGCCGCGGAGCGGGTTGCGCTCCACGCGGCACAGCTGGCCGGCCAGATGCCGGCGGCGGCGTCGCAGCGCGTAGTGGCCGCGGCGCTCGGATCGCTGCCCACGGCCGAGGCGATCGAAGCCGGCGCCGACGTCCACAACTTTGCGGCGGCGCGCGAACAGCTGCGCAACGCCGGGCAGAATGCCCGTCCGATGCCCGCCGACCTCGCGAGCCGTGTGACGGCCAACGTGCTGGCCTCGTTGCCGGCCGCCGACCTGATTGAAGCCGGCGAGGAGTTGAGTGGCTTTGCGAGCCTCCGCTCGACGCTGCGCAGCGCCCAGCCGACCGGCCCGATGCCGGCCAACCTGGCGGCGCGGGTCAGTGCGTCGGTACTCGATCGCATCCAGCTGCCGACCGCCGCGGCCAGCCGTGCGACCGCCGACAGCGACGACGCGCATGCCGCGGGCGGCACGCTGCACTCCATCTTCCAGATTGCTCGTCACCCGGCCGTCGCGGCCATGCTGATCCTGTCGCTGGGCCTCGGCCTGTTGCTGCTGCCGGATCGTCAGCCGACGGGTCCCGGGGTTGCCAACGGCGGCAACAGCCCGGCCGTTTCGACGCCGGCTCCCGACTCGTCGGGGGGCACGCCGGGCACGGGGAACGGTCCGCCCGGCCCGCCGGCGTGG
>JBFWQT010000601.1:0-4086 GCA_050249295.1 Planctomycetota bacterium | reverse complement strand
GTGGTGGCCGGCGGCGCGTTGCGCACGCGGAAGCTGTTGGACACGAACTCGGCCGTGCGGTCCGAACTCCACGTGTCGGTCTGCGTGTCCCAGATCTTGCGGTCGACGTCGCCGTCCGACCACACATTGGAGAGCGCCGACTTCGCAATCGCCTTGGCCAGCGCGCGGTTGCCGGCGGCCATCTCGGGGTAGGTGCGCTGCTGCGCGTCGGCCTCGCGGTTCAGTTCGTTGGCGAGCAGCACCAGCTGGCGGCGCGCGTATGTCGCCGGACGGCCGAGCGGGAACTGGCGCAGCACCTCGCGGTAGGTCTCGATCGCCATCGTGCGCCGGCGCGACTCGGGCCGGTCGAAGTCGAGCGCGCGCACCAGCAGCTTGCGCGCGTCGTCCTCGATGCGCGACAGCGTGGCCGCATCGACGTTGGCGCGGTTCTGCTGGATCCACGTGTCGAACTGCGTCTCCACCGAATCCAGCGTGTTGAGCCCGCTCTGGATGTCGCGGAAGAAGCGCGAGTAGTCGAGCTCGCGGTCCGGCGTGCCGGTGACGCTGCCGTAGGTGCGCAGGAACGGGCCGTGCGTCCCGGTGATCGGCTTCTTGCCGATCGCCTCGAGCAGCGAGTTGTACTGCTGCTGCATGCGCAGGAAGCCGTCGCGCGTGAAGCCGTTGCGCAGGTTGTTGAGCGCGTCCTCCAGCTCGGTGATGCGGTAGCGCAGGCGCGCCACCACGGTGCTCACCGAGTTGGCCGCTTCGACGATCGCGCCACGGCTGAAGATCGAGAGCTGCATCAAACGGAGGATCGCGTCGAGCGCATCGCCCCAGCGACCCTCGGACCGGGCCGCCTGGATCTCGTTGGAGATCGACGTGCGCTCGGCCGCATCGGGGTTGAGCGCGAGCGCCAGCTGCAACGAACTGCCCGACGCGGTGAACACGTCGAGCAGGCCGTCCTGGCGATCCTGCTCGACGCGCACAACGAACGGCGCGTCGGCGGTCTCGAACTGCAGGAACTCCTCGCCGCGCGGCATCACCAGGCGCGTCGCGAGTTCCTTCCCGCGGCCGATGCCGATGCCGTCGGAGTAGCGATGGAACGTGAGGCCCTGCGAGTTGAAGCGCGCGAACGGACGCAGGCGGTTCACGCCGCGCACGCGGCCCGACACGCCGACGCCGGCCAGCGACACCTCGCCACTGGCCTGCACCAGCACCGTCGGCTGGCCGTTGACGAACGACAGCGTGACCACGGCCGTGCACACCGGCAGCTTGCCGCCGGGGCCCTTCTGGAACGGCTCGATCATCGAGACGACCAGGCGGATCGCCGGGTTCTGGCCGGGCACATCCTCGATCGTGCGCGTGGTGGCCATGTCGGAGAGCAGGCCGTTGCTCCACTGCCGGTTGCGCGACGTGAACGTCACGTCGGCGTCGCGGATCAGCGCGTCGGTGCGGTCCTCCTCGAGGCGCACCAGGTCGAACAGGCCGGCCTCGTTGACGTCCCAGCGCAGCCTGCCCGAGACGAGCTGCGCCTTCTTCATCGGCGTGCCCTCGGAGGCCACGAGCTTCGCGGTCACGTCGTCGAACGCGAAGCGCGCCTTCTCGCCGACCACGCAGCAGGCCACGCGCGCATGCGTTGCGCCGGCCGGCGGCAGCGCGGTGAACGCCACCTCCTGCCACTCCTCGGTGCCGGCCGCGCACGGCGAGAGCACCGCGCTGATGAACTCGGCGCCGTTGGCGCCACCATAGTAGAGGATGTGCAGACCGGCGCCCGAGCCGCCCACCTCGCCGGTGCGACGGACCCACGTGTGCGCCTCGACCGACTTGCCGTCGAGCGGAATCGCGTCGGTGTAGACGACGTCGGTGGTCGAGTAATCGTTGGCGCCGCGCTGGATCTCGAGCGAGTTCTTGCCGGTCTTGCCGTCGCCCACCAGGTACGCGCTGTCCTGCGGGCCCATGATGAAATCCCAGCCGTCCGGCGGCCGCCCGCCACCGCCGTCGTCGAGGCCGTCGGAGGTCTCGAACGACCAGTTGGTCTTGACCAGCGAGTCGGACGGCGCGGGCGCGGGCCGGTCGTCATCCACCACGGCCGGCTTGACCTGCTGGCTCGTGACGATCGCGAACACCACGGCACCGAGCGCGGCCACGACCACGCCGACCTCGGCGAAGCGCCACACCGGGCTGCGCCGGCGCTTGCTGCCCGACGCGAGGAACGCGCCCATCTCTTCTTCCAGCGCGCTCTGCAGGTCGTCCGGCGTGCTCGCATCGGCAATCGCCGGGCCCACCGACGTGGCCGCCACGCGCTGCGTCTCGGCCTTGTCCATGTCGAGGTCGAGCTCGTCCGCCAGCCCGATGCCCTCGTTGATCTGCGTGTCGGCCCCGGCCTGCGCCGGCGTGGGCTTCTCGCGCACCGACTTGCTGCGCGCCTTCGGAGCGGCCGGCGCGGCCGGCGCGTTGGGATCGACGAAGCGCAGCACCACACCGCCCATGCGGATCAGCGAGCCATTGAGCAGCGGCTGCGCGGCGTTGGCGGTCAGCGGCTTGCCATCGAGCTTCGTGCCGTTGGTCGAGCCGGTGTCCAGCACCACCCAGCGGCCGCCGTCGCCCTGTTCGATCTTCGCGTGGTTGCTCGAGATCTCGGAGTCGCCCTTGATCACGAACGTGTTGCCCGGCTTGCGGCCGAACGTCACGGCCGCCGACAGCGCGATCTTCGCCGGCGTGATCGGACCCTTCTCGACCACGAGGTGCGCGCCGCTGACTTCCACGGCGCTTGGCGCGGGGCCGGACGGATCGACGTAGACGTAGCTGACGGTGTCGAACGCAATCTCGTCGCCGTTGCGGAGAATCGCGTCGGGCACCTTCGTCCCGTTGATCTTCACGCCGTTGGTGCTGCCGAGGTCGCGGATGCGGTACGCGTTGCCGGTCTTGATCAGCTCGCAGTGCTCGCCCGACACGACGGTGGCGCGCAGCACGACATCGTTGCCGGCCTTGCGTCCGACCTTCATCGCGTCGGCGGTCAGCGGGATGTACTGCGGCAGCGTCACGCCATCGGGCACCGCTTTCAGTGCGAGGTGAATGCTGTCGGGCGCCTCGCCAGCCGCGGGCACGCCGTCGGGCAGTTTGCCGTCGAGCGAGAACACGACCTCGGCACCGCCGAGTTGCACGCGGTCGCCGGGGCGCAGCGGGCTGGGCTTCTCGAGCTTCACGCCGTTGAGCCGTGTGCCGTTGGCCGACTTGAGGTCTTCGATCAGGACGCTGCTGCCCTTGGGCACGAACCGGCAGTGCCGTCGCGACAGCTGGTTGTCGTTGACCTGCACGTCACAATCGGGAGCACGACCGAGCACGATCGCGGCCGAACCAATCTCCATGGGCTCGGACGGGCCGTTGCGAGTGAAGATCAGGTACGGCATGCCACGCAGGTGAAGGAAGGATGGTCGGAAGTCCCGCGCCGGGGTGTGGTGGTGCACCGGTGGTGGTGGTGGTGCAACCGTGCCTCGGCGACGAGGGGATCTTGATTGACGAGCGATCGGTGGGGGGCGTTGGATGGCCGCGCCGGGTGGTGGAACGGGCGGGAAGCCCGCTGCATCGGCCCTCGGCAGCCAGCCGCGGAGTGTACCCGTGGCTGTCCGCGATGGCAAGCAACCCGCCCCGGCGAGGCGTGAAGGGTTGAGACACCGGCGGTGCGCGCGGGCTTACCAGTGGTTCGCGATTCGGAGCGAGGGTCGTGGGGTGGTGGTGGTTGATTGCACCTTGAAGCCCACGGGCTGCTGCCCGTGGGCAACCGCTCGCGACGCCCGACCCTGAATCCAGGTGGGGTGGTGGGTGACTGATTGCACCTTGAAGCCCACGGGCTGCTGCCCGTGGGCAACCGCCCGCGACGCCCGACCCCGAATCCAGGTGGGTGGTGGGTGATTGATTGCACCTTGAAGCCCGCGGGCTGCTGCCCGTGGGCAACCGCCCGCGACACCCGACCCCGAATCCAGGGCGAACGAGCCCGCATCCACCGTGTCTGGATTCGCAACGTTACCCACGGGCGGCAGCCCGTGGGCTTGAAGCGGCGCTTCACGTAAATTAATACTTGACGCGCTGTAGATCGGAAGAGCGTCG
>JBFWQT010000600.1:0-4094 GCA_050249295.1 Planctomycetota bacterium | reverse complement strand
ATGCAAACGCCACCGTCGGGTCAGGACGGCGGCAACAAGCCGGGCGAGCAGAACCCGTTCAGCCCCGGGGAGACCACCGAGAAGCAGCGCCAGCAGTTGCTCGACATGCTGAAGGACGCACAGCAGGGCCAGGGCCAGGGTCAGGGCCAGGGCCAGGGTCAGGACGGTAACGGCCAGGGTCAGGGCACACCGGGCGGCCGCGGTCGTGGGGGTGGCGTGCCCGGCTCCGACAAGCCGCTCGACCAGCACGAACTGCTGCCGTGGCTGCAGCACGGCCCGCTGCATCGCGGCGACATCATCTCGAGCATGCGCCGCATGGGCATCCCGGATGCCGGCGAGTCGCGCACCCAGTACGAGTCGGCGTGGCGCAGCGCGCAGCGCCAGGCGGAAGACGGCATGACGCGGCAGAGCCTGCCGCCGGAGTACCGCCCGCTGGCTCGTCGCTACTTTGACAGCATCAAGCCGCGCGGCGGTGGTTCGTCCGACGACGGCCGCTGACGCGCTTTCGCGATCCACCCGGCCATCCCCGGCCACCAGTCGAAGGACCATCGCATGTCTCATCGCCCGTTCCCGGCCGCCGCGATCGTGGCCGTTGCTCTCGCATTGGCCACGTTGCTGCCCGCTGCCCCGGCCGCCGCGCAGGACCCCACCGCGAAGGAGCGCATCCGCGAACTGGAGCAGCGGCTCGCGCAGACCACCGCCGAATTGCAGGAGGCGCAGGCGCGGATCGCGAAGCTGCAGGCCGAGCTCGAGCAGGAGCGCATGTCGCGACTCGCCACCGAGCAGAAGCTGCAGGATCTCGCGCGGCTGCTCACCCAGCGAGTCGAAGCCGGCTCGACCGCCGCGATCGACGAGCTCCGCCGGGCCGTGGATCAGGGCGTGAAGGCCGGCCGCTCGGCCCGCGAGGTGGTGGCCGGGCTGACACCCGCGCAGCAGAAGCGCTACCTCGCCGCACTCACCACGGCGATCGAGGCCGCGCACGGCGACGCCACCGTGGATGACCTGTGCCTGCGCGCGACGTTCCGCGAGCTGACCAGCGATGTGTCCGGCGCGATCGAGGACCTGCAGCAGGCGCTGGAGCGCGACCCCACGCACGTGCCGGCGCACGTTGGCCTGGCGCGCGTGTTCGCCGCATCGGGCCAGGCCGACGCGGCGCTGCAGTATCTCGACCGCGCGCTGGCGCTCGACCCGGCGTCGGTGGAGTCGATGACGATGCGCGCGAACCTGCGGCTCGCGACGGGCGACGTGGCGAACGCAATGCAGGATGCGTCCGAAGCGATCCGCCTCGACCCGTCGGCCGCCGATGCGTGGCGCGCACGTGCGCAGGCCCGCTCGGCGCAGGGCGACGTCGCCGGCGCGCTCGCCGACCTGACCAACGTGGTGAAGCTGAACCCGCGCGACGCGGCGGCGTGGCGCCTGCGCGCGGCGGCCAACCGCAGCCTGGGTCGCCTCGACGCGGCGCTCACCGACCTGAACCGCGCGATCGAAATCGACCCGATGTCGGCCGAGAGCATCGCGCTGCGCGCCACCGTGCGCGTTGCGGGCGGTGACTTCGACGGCGCGCTCGCCGACTTCAACACGGCGATCCGCATTGACCCGCGGCACTGGGAGTACCAGGCGAATCGCGGCGCGGTGCTCGCGCAACTCGGCCGCACCGACGAGGCGGTGGCGTCGCTGCAAGGCGCCTACCGCGCGTGCGCCGACAAGAGCAAGCGCGACATGCTCGGTCAGATGATCGAGAAGCTGGGCGGCAAGGTGCCCGAGTGAGTCGGGCTCTGCACTCCGGTTGACTCCGTCAGAGTTCTCGTTTCCGGCCTTCCGTCACCAGGCAACCGCACCAGGATCTCCAGATGACTCACCGTCTGCTTCCGGCCGCCACTGTGCTCGCGGCCGCTGTCTTCGCTCTGGCCTCGCTCCTGTCGGCCACCCCGGCCGCCGCGCAGGACACCGACGACGCGGCACGCATCGCGGCGCTGGAGGCGAGACTCGCCGCGCTCACCGAACAGCTGCGCGCAGTCGAGCAGGAGCAGGCGTTCACGTCGGAGGAACTGGCGAAGGTGCGCGCCGAACTCGAACGCGAGCGTGACGCGCGCCTCGCCGCGGAGGCCAGGCTGAAGGCGATCGCGCGGGTGCTCGCCGGCGACGACGCGTCGTCGGACACGCCGGACGCGCCGCCGATCAGCAAGCACCTGGCTGCGCTGCTGGACATCGTGGACAAGGCGGTCGCCGCGGGCCACACCCGGTGGCAGGCGCTGGTCGAGCTGCCGGGCGAGCAGGGGCAGCTCGCGCGGGCCGGCCTCGACCAGGCAATCGACGCGAGCGATGGCGACGCGCCGGCCGAGTACTTCTACCTGCGCGGCGTGCTGCGCCACCTCGAGGGCGACGTTCCCGGCGCGCTTGCCGACCTGCAGCGCGACGTGGAACTCGAGCCGGACTACGCGCCATCGCACCTCGCGCTGGCTCGCGTGTATGCGGCGGTCGGCCGGTATGCGGAGGCGTTGAAGACTGCCGATCGCGCGCTGCAGATCAACCCGTCGCTGGTCGAGGCGCTGGGTCTGCGCGCCTCGCTGCGCCTGTCGCTCGGCGATCTGCAGCAGGCCGGGCAGGACGCCTCGGCTGCGTTGCAACTCGAGCCGGACAACGTCGAGGCGCTGCAGGTGCGTGCCAGCGTGCGTCATGGTAGCGGCGACTACGCCGGCGCGGTGGCCGACCTGTCGCGGATCGTGCAACTCGCTCCGGACAACCCCCGCGCATGGCACACGCTCGCCAGCGACCGGGTGGCGCTGGGCCAGCTCAACGAGGCGATGACGGCGATCAACCGCGCGATCGAGTTGCAGCCGGCGCCCGAGAGTCTCAGCCTGCGTGGCAGCCTGCATCTGTCGGCGGGGCGCGCGAAGGACGCGCTGGAGGACTTCGTGCGTGCCGTGCGCATGGACCCCGATCGCTGGGAGTACCTCGCCAATCGCGGCACGGCGCAGATGCAGACCGGCGACACCCCGGGCGCGGTCGAGTCGTTCAGTGCCGCGTACTTGCGGTGCCACGACCCGGAGCGCCGCAAGATGCTCGCGAAGACGATCGAGACGCTGGGCGGCCGGGTGCCGGAGTGAGCCGCGCTCGCGGTTGCCGCGACCGCTGTTCTGCCGGATACTGCAGGCCGTTGAACGTGCAACCTCCCGCTCACCCGACGCTCGACCATGGCGACGATCTTCACGCGCATCATCAATGGTGAACTGCCCGGCCGGTTCGTGTGGCGCGACTCGCAGTGCGTGGCGTTCCTGTCGATCCAGCCGCTGGCTCAGGGTCACACGCTGGTGGTGCCGATCGCCGAGGTCGACCACTGGCTGGACCTGCCGCCCGCGCTGCACGCCCACCTGACGGCCGTGTCGCAGCACATCGGCAAGGCGATCCAGTCCGCGTTCGCGCCGAAGAAGGTCGGCATGTGCGTCATCGGTCTGGAGGTGCCGCACGTGCACATTCACCTCTCGCCGATCAACGGCATCGGCGACATGAACTTTGCGAACGCCGACCCGAAGCCGTCGGCGGAGAAGATGGACGATTCGATGAATCGCATCCGGGCCGCGCTCCGCGAGCAGGGCCACACCGCGAGCGTGCCGCAGTGAGCGGGGGCGCGTGAGTGCTGCGTTGAATGACGTGCAAGCCCACAGAGTCGAGATCCGCGCGAATCGATCCAGGCGCGCGGGTCGCGCGCGGTTACGCGGGCAGCAGCCCGTGGGCTTGAACGTCCGTCAACGCGCGTGATTGTCCGTCAAAGTCATTCAACGTCCGTCACGTCGTCATTCGCACGCTCCATCCACGTGCTATCCACAATCGCAATCCACAATTGTGGACAACGCACACCCCTCAACCAGCCACCAGCAGCGCTTTCCTGTTGTCGGAATCCTCACAAACGAGTAAGACCGATAGTCCGGCCAGCGATTTCTCCAGCGGCATGAGCAAGTACATCTTCATCACGGGCGGCGTCGTTTCCGCGCTCGGCAAGGGTCTCACATCTGCCTCGCTCGGCATGCTGCACGAACGACGCGGCTTTCGCATCCGCATGCAGAATCACGACCCGTATCTCAACGTGGTAGCGG
>JBFWQT010000599.1:0-4106 GCA_050249295.1 Planctomycetota bacterium | reverse complement strand
CAAGGGCAAGGGCAAGGGCAAGGGCAAGGGCAAGGGCAAGGGCAAGGGCAAGGGCAAGGGCAAGGGGTGAAGGGGGCAAGGGCAAGGGCAAGGGGTGAAGGGGGCAAGGGGTGAAGGGGTGAAGGGGTGAAGGGGGCAAGGGCAAGGGGCGAAAGTGGCGCAACCTGCCCGGCCACCGGACTCCCCGCTTGGCGTCGCACCGCCGGCACGATACCGTCGCGTCAACAGGCCGGTGCCACCTCCACCGGCCGCAATCAAAGCTCCACACCGCACGGAGGTGGTTGATGTTTGCCAGCATTCTCGTCCTGTTGGATACGTCCGCAGCGGCCGCGTCGGCGTTGCAACTGGGCGTGGCGATTGCCACGAAGGCCAACGCCACACTGCGCGGGCTGCACGTCGAGGACGAACGCCGCTTCCTCTACTTCCCGCCGATCAACGCAATGAGCGCGGCGCTCGGGGCCGCCCCAACGATCCCGGTGCCGCTCCCGGCGGCTGAACTCGCGCGCATCGAGGAGGCCGTGGGCGCCGAGACCGACCACCTGCGCGCCAGCTTCGGCCCGGCCACCGCCGCGTTGCCCGCCGTGCGCGCCAGCTTCAGCGCCGTGCGCGGCGACATCGTCGAAGAGATGATCGACGCGTCGCATCGCCACGACCTGGTGCTGCTCGGCTGTCGGCGCGCGTCGGGAGGCGGCGATGGCACCGACCCCGGCAACCGCATCGAGTCGTTGCTGCGCGAAAGCAACCGTCCCGTGATCCTCGTGCCGGCCGGTGCGTCGCCCGATCTGTCGCACATCGTGATGGCCTACGACGCGAGCGACACGGCCCGCCGGGCGCTGCGCGAGTGCGCCTCGCTGGCCCGCACGCTGGGCGCGTCGCTCGACGTCATCACGGTCGCGCGCAGCGACGACGAGGCCGCCCCGGCGATGGACGAGGCGCGCGACTACCTCGCGCCGTGGGGCCTGACGTCGAACATCCACCGCCTGGCCGGCAAGGCGCGCGAGCAGATCGTCGCGCATGCGGCCTCCACAAAGGCCGGCCTGCTGGCGATGGGCGCGTTCGGACACAACCGCGTGAGCGAATTCCTGTTCGGCAGCGCGACTCGCCACGTGCTCGAGCACCTGCCCTGCGCGGTGCTGCTGGCCCGCTTCTGACCGCACGATGACCGACACCGCACCCCGCGATCCGGCCTTCGACCTCGCGTCGTACCAGGCACTGCCGTCGCAGTCGCCGTACGTGTCGCACGAGCGCTACGAGAACCCGAAGGAGTCGTTCAGGTTCGTGGCTGCGAAGCTGGCGGAGCTCACGGCCGACGACGGGCCGGATCGTACGCGCCACGTGGCCGATGTCGGCTGCGCCAACGGCGAGTTGCTCTATCACCTGCGCACGCGCTTCCCGCACTGGCGCTACACCGGCTACGACCTTACGCCGGAGTTCATCGCGGCCGGGCGCGCGTACCCGCCGATGGCCGGCATCGAGTTGCACGTCAGCGACATGTACGCGATCGACGCCCGGCAGGCGTTCGATGTCGTGACGTTCATCAACGTGCTGACGCTGCTGCCGGGCGAGCCGGAGACGCCACTGCTCCAGCTGCTCTCGCTGGTGAAGCCCGGCGGGCTGCTGCTCGTCGACGGGATGTTCAACCCGTACGACATCGAGTTCCGCGCCGTGCTGATGGACAACTCGCGGCCGGAGTCGGCGGGCAAGTGGAGGCCCGAGTACGCGCAACACAGCCAGCGCACGATCGCGCGGATCCTCGACGGCCGCTGCCGGTCGTTCACGTTCGATCCGATCCCGATGCCGATCGAGCTGCCGCGCAAGCCCGGTGCACCGGCCGCCAACGTCTGGACCTTCAAGGACGAGCACGGTCGCAACATCATCACCAACGGCACGTTCATGATGATGGAGAAGACGCTGCTGACCGTGCAGGTGTGACGCGCGCCGCCTGCGGCGTCAGACGCGGACGGTCTTCCACCCGCCGTGCAGCATGCGCGCGACGAACATAGACGCGCGGAACCACAGTTCGGTGCTGAGCACGATCCACACGCCGATGATGCCGTGGCCGAGGTACACGCCGACGAACCACGCGATCGGCAGGCGGATGCACCACGTGGTGATCCACGAGATCGCCATCACGACCTTCACGTCGCCGACGCCGCGCAGTGCCACGCGCAGCACCATCGCCAGGCCGAACGGCACCTGCGCGATGCCGCCGAGGAACAGCAGGCGCGGGACGAGATCGAGGTGGAACGGATCGCGGCTGATGATTGCGGTGAGTTGCGTGCCGCAGAAGATGAACGCGAGGCCGCACAGCCCCTGGAAGGCGGCGCCGAGCAGCGCGCACGACCAGATCGCGCGTGCCGCACGCGACGGATTGCCCGCGCCGAGGAACTGCCCGCCGAGCGCCGCGGCCGCCGTGCCGAAGGCGAACCCGGGCAGGAACGCGAACGACTCCCAGCGGATTGCCATGCTGTGCGCACCGACGAGGCCCGCGTTGCCGGCCGCGATCACGCCGATCACCGAGAGCACGCAGAGGTTGCCGAACCACAGGCCGATGCCTTCCAGGAAGCCCGGCACGCCGATCCGCGCGAGTCGCCAGAACAGCGCGCGCTGCACCGGCAGGCGTGACCACTCGAGCCGCAGGTCGCGGATGCCGCGCCGCATCAGCACGATCATCAGCACCGCGCCCACCGCCTGCGCGATGACGGTGCCGAGCGCGATGCCGACCACATGCAGCGGCGCGCCCGGCGGGCTGGCCAGCCGGATGCCGCCGATCACCACCGGCACGCCGGCGAGCCACCAGCTGGCCACCACGTTGACGATGTTGACGACGATCATGATCAGGAACGGCCGGGTGGTCTCGCCGGCGCCATGCAGCGAGTTCATGCTGACGAGCATCACGGCGGTGACCGGCAGACCGCAGGCGAGCACGCGCACGTACTGCACGAAGTAGCCGGCCGACGCGGGTGCAAGGCCGAGGAAGGTGGCGATCAGCGGCGCGACGAGCCAGAGGATGATGCCGACGATGCCGCCCCAGATCAGGCCGAGCGTGCAGCCCTGCGCGAGCGTGGAGTGCGAGAGTTCGCGATCGCCGGCACCCATGGCACGTGCGATCAGCGCAGCCGCGCCGATGCCGATCGCCGAGATGCAGATGTTGATGAACCAGCCGACGTAGGTGCCGACACCGATGCCGTCGAGCGCCGGTTTGACGACGTCGGCCGGGAGCGAACCGGCGATGACCTGATCGACGAGGCCGACGAACGCGTTGGCGAACTGCTCGCAGAGCACCGGCAGCGCGATGATCACGATCGCGGCGGGCACCGACTTGCCGGCCAGCTTGCCGCTGCGGATCTGCCCGTCGGGCGGCGGCGCGACAGTGGCCACGAGCGTTGCGCGGGCCGCGGGTGCCGGTGCCAGTGGCTCTTGCGGCGCATCGCCGGTGTGATCGGTGTCGGTCGGCATGGCCCGGCGAGTGCGAGCGCGCATGCGAGCTTGTCTCACCGATGCGCCGCCCTGTCCCGATCAATTGCGTTCAATCGCGCGTCAGGCCAGTCGCCACGCGGCAACCAGCGCCACGCCGCCGCCGATCGCACCCGCCGTGACGATTGCCAGCGCACCGCCCGCCGCGCCCGCCGCCACCAGCCCGGCCAGCACGAGCAGACCAACGCCGAGGCGCGCCAGATCGCGCGACGGCGCCGCGCCGACGACCGGCAGTGTGTGGTCAGCGTTGTGCCAGCTTTCGCTGTCGGCCGTGCGCCACTGAACCTGCGCCGGGTGCGTGCCACTCGCCAGCGGCGTGACGTGGAACGTTGCCGACTCGCCCGCCTCGCAGATCACATCCACCGGCGTGACGACGCATCCCGGCACGCTGAGTCGCACGGTGCAGGCCTCGGCGACGCGCGCCACAACCGTGGTCACGCGGCCCAGCGCCGCGCGCGACGGCCAGTTGACCATCATCGCGGGCGAGCCCGGTGACGCCGATGCGGGCGCGAACGGCGCGCGCTGGCGGTCGGAGCCGCCGTTCGCCGATGACGATGACGGCGCGGGCGCTGCTCCGGCCGGGGCCACGCGTAGCCCACGCGGACCGGCCAGCACATGCGCCTCGGCCT
>JBFWQT010000598.1:0-4119 GCA_050249295.1 Planctomycetota bacterium | reverse complement strand
CGCGACCGGCGCCGAGCAACACCTGTCGCGCGCGCTCGAACTCGTCGCGCAGTTGCGCGAGCATTTTGCGCACGACGGTGGGGACGGCGGCGGCTTCTGGCACACGCGCGAGGACGTGCCGACGCCGATGGGCCGCCAGCAGGACCTGTTCGACAATGCCACGCCGTCGGGCAACGGTGTCGGCCTGCGCGTGCTGCTGCGCGCGGCGGCGATCAGTGGCAACGAGCAGTGGCACGCCGAGGTGGAGCGGTCGGTCTCGGCGTTTGCCGGGCTGATGCTGCGCGGGCCGATGGGCACCGTGACGCTGTACGACACCGCGTTGTGGCTGCACGCACCGTGGCGCGAGGTGGTGATTGCCGCCGACGACGCGGACGACAATCCGCTGCTGGCGGTGTTGCGCGCGTCGCAGCCAACGTGGATCAGCATCCTGCGCGTGCCGGCTGCTGGCCCCTCCGGGGCGATGCTGGCGCTCGCGCCGCCGTTGGCCGGCAAGGTGGCGATCGACGGGAAGCCGACGGCGTACGTGTGCCACCACGGTGTGTGCCAGCGGCCGACCACCGACCCGGCCGTGCTGCGCGAGCAGGTGTTCGAGGGCTGGTCGCGATAGCGAGTCTGTTGTGGTGGTCGCGCTCACGTTTGCGCCGCGCGCGACCGACAAAAACGCTGGCAACGTGTCTGCCAGCACGGTAGACACGCACACTGCGACGGCGACGGACGATACCGGCATGACCCGCAAGCCAGGCCGCAGACCGCCGATGGGCTCCGACCCCGATGCGCTGGGCTACCGATGCTCGGTGTGCGGCAGTCCGGTTACCCTCAATGCGGATGGCTGCCCGCATTGCGGCGTGCGCTTCGCCGGTGTGCGCTGCGGCTACTGCGAATACGTCGCGCCGGCCGAATGGTTCCCGCAACACACCTGCCCCAACTGCGGCGTGCGCCCCGCCCCGCTGCCCGACGACGTCAGCGAGGACGAGACCTGCCCGTCGTGCGGCCGCGAGGTGGATGCGCGCGCGCTGCACTGCCGGCTCTGCGGCTGGCAGAACCGCCCGCAGATGTGGTGGTGGACGGTGGCAATGGTCGCCGCGCTGGTGGGTGTACCGGCCTTTGCGGCGGGCGCGGACCAGGGAGTGATTTCGCTCGTTCTCAAGTACGTGGGCCTGGCTGGCGGCGCCGCGATCGGCATTGGCCTGGCCCGCGTGACGGCTCGCGCGCACAGTTGGCCGTGGCACCGCATGGTGGGGTTTGTGGCGGCGCTCGGCTGGGCGGTGGCGATGATCCACGAGCTGTGGCCGGTGGCGGCCGGCTGACTCGCACAATCCGGATTCCTGTTCGATGGACGGACGATCACGATGAGCAAGAAGAAGAACAACAAGAAGGGTGGCAAGGGCGCGCAGGACGCGGCCAGCAAGTCCGGTCGTCAGGCCGACGCGGACGTGAAGCCGAACCCGGCCGACGACGCTGCCGCGAAGCCGACGCCCGAAGCGGAGCCGGTGGAGAAGGCCGCTGCGGAGGCACCCGCCGACAAGCCCGCGGAGAAGCCGGCCGAAAAGCCCGCGGAAGCGCCGGCCGACAAGCCGGCCGACAAGCCGGCCGACAAGCCCGCGGCCGCGCCTGCCGCGGCTACCGGTGGCCCCAGCGTGCCCGGCCTCACACCCGCTACGCCGCATGAGACGCCGTCGGTCAGCAGCGGCGATGGCGGGCACGACCCCAAGGCACCAGCCGAGCCGAAGAAGAAGAATCTGCTGGCCAGTGTGCCGCTACCGGTCTGGCTCGTCGGCGCGGGCACGATCATCATCGTGATCGCCGTGCTGATGGTGCTGCACTACATGACCCGCATCAGCATGGCGCAGCTCGCGCGCCAGGCGGCCGAACGCGAGGAGCAGCTCAAGTCGTATCAGGGCCGCCTGCAGGCGTGGCGCCAGCAGGCGGATCGCAACAACGAGGAGCTGAAGCGCAACAAGGACAAGATGGACGGTCTGAAGAAGGACCTCGACGAGAAGGGCGACCGCCTCAAGGAACTCGACGACGCGCAGAAGGATTTCTCGCTGCGGCTCGAGGAGAAGGGCCAGGAACTGAAGAAGCTCGAGAGCGAGACCGAGCACCTCAAGCTCGACGGCGAGGCCAACAAGGATCAGATCGAGCGCAACAAGCAACGCATCGAGCAGCTGCGCCTCGAGCAGGACGCGCAGCGCAACGAGTTCGAGGACTTCCGCAAGCGCAACCAGCAGCGGATGGACCAGCTGCGCAAGGAGCAGGAAGGCCTGCGCCGCGAGCAGGAAAACGAGAAGTACCACCGCGACCTGTTGCAGCGCGACCACGACCGCCTGCGCGGCGAGTACGGCGAGCTGCGCAGCCAGGTGGAGCAACTGCGCGAACAGCGCGAACGCGACAACCAGCGGCTCGACAACTTCGAGAAGCGCATGCAGGCCGGCGAAGAGCGCGACCGCGAGCACCAGAAGGAGTTCGAGCAGCTTCGCGCGCAGCTGGCCGAGCAACAGCGGCAGCTCGACGAACTCGAGGAGATGAAGGACTTCCTGCGTCAGCTCGGCTGGCAGCCACGCAGCGGTGGCGGTGGTAACTGATGATCGACACGTTGCGTGGAATGAGCCCGATCGTGTTGCTGGCCGGCAACGCGGCACTGCTGGCGTTGGCCGCATGGCGGGTGCGACGGCTGATGCATCACTGGCTGGTCGTCGGCGCGATCGTGCTGCTCGCGCCGGTGGCGGCGTCGGCGTTCGCGGCAGTCGGCGGATCGGGCGCGCCGTTGCTGCTCGGCACACCGGCGACGGCGCCCACGTTCGGCGAGCCGGTGCGCGGCGGCGGCATGGACGCGCTGCTCAGCGTGGACGGCCTCTCGGTGTTCGTCACCTTGCTGGCGCTGGCGAGCATGGCGGTCGCGCTCGCGGCCTCGGCGATGGGAGGCGACGGGCCCGGGTGGCCCGCACGGCCGGTGCGTCGCACGGTGGGCGCGCAACTCGCCCTGGCCGGATGCGTGCTGGCGGCGTCGGCCACGCACCTTGCGTTGATGGTCGTCGGCGTGGTGCTGCAGGGAGCCGCCACGTGGGCCGCGCTGTTTGACGGCGCGAGCAGCCGGTTGCGGCGCGGCCTGGCAATCGGTGCCGGCGTTCTCTCGCTGGTGCTGCTCGTCGTCGGCGCAGCGCTGATCTGCAGCGAGGCGGGCACGGCGTTCTTCGCGTCATTCGCGCAACCGCCGCTGGCGGGCCGGTCGTCGTCGGCCGCGCGCACGATGTCGATGATCTTCCTGCTCGTGGGCACCGGCTCGTGGCTCGTGCTGCCCGCACTGATCAGCTCGCGCGAACGCGACGGCGAGCGCGATCCCGGCCGCGCGCTGTGGCTCGGCATGCTGCCCGCCATCGCCACGTTCGGCATCATCGTGCGCCTGCTCGTCGTCGCGATGGAATCGCCGGTGGGCTTTGGCTCGGTGTTCGACGGCGTGCAATGGGTGCCGGTGTTCGTCATCTTCGCGATCATGCTGATGACCACCGGCCACGCGATCGCGCTGATGGCGAAGCGCCTCACGCCGATGATCGGCGGTCTCGCGCTGGCCAACGCCGGCCTGCTGTTCTGCGCGCTCGCCACGGCGATGTCGTACTCGGCCGGCCTGCTCGCGCCGCCCGACTCCGAGCTGTCGCTGACCTGCGTCGCGCACATCGCACAGCTGCTCGGCGCGTGCGGGTTCTGGCTCTGGATCATGCTCGCGCTGCTCACCGGCCTCGTCGTGGGCACCACGGCCGCGCGCAGTCTGGCGGGTCGCGACGACCTTGGCGCCGTGCAAGGCCTCGCGCGTCGCATGCCGTGGCTGGCCGTGGGCCTCGCGATGATCGTGCTCGCGCAGATCGGCGTGTTCCCGACTGCCGGCTTCACCGGCCGCATGGAGCTGTTGCGCGGACCGATGGAAGCCCCGCGCACCGGCCTCGTCAGCGACCTGGAGACCGTGCAGCAACTTTCGCTCGTCGTTGGCGCCGCGTTCTTCAACATCGCGCTTGGCGTGCTCGTCGCGACTCGCAGTGGTCGCCGCTTGATGCGCGCGCCGCTCGACGGGGGTGCGCCGGTGGCGGCGGGCCCGCCGTCGCCGCTGCGCAGGCAGCTGCTCGGCGG
>JBFWQT010000597.1:0-4116 GCA_050249295.1 Planctomycetota bacterium | reverse complement strand
GGGGCTTCGAGAACCTGGAGGCGATGGCCGAGGTGGGCGAGGAGCGTGAGATGGTGGACGTGGATGCGAGCGCGGCGTACCGCGTGCTGCAGTCGCACACCGGGGTGCGGTATGCGCTGGGGTTGAGCTGGCTGGGTCGATTGGTGCGGCGCGCAGTCGCGCACGGGCGCGAGGCGTGGGGACTGCGTGGTGTGAGGACGAGCGAGGACGCGGAGCGCGTGGTGCGGAAGCGGTGGCTCGGGGAATGAGCTCGCGGGTTCAAGCCCACGGGCTGCTGCCCGTGGTCGCCGTACGACAGAGGCAGGCGCGGATCGAAGCAGGAAAGCGGGTGGATTGCATGCTTGATGAGCTTGCGGCAGGCGAAGCGCTACCTACGGGCGGCAGCCCGTGGGCTTGAATGGGGCATTGCTCTTCCACTACTACTCCATGCCGAGCGCGCGCTTGCTGCGGAACGACTCCACCATCTGCTGGAACATCTTGCCGAACACCTGCTCGTAGCCGCTCATCGTCGTCGCCATGAAGAAGCTGAACGCGCGCGACTTCTCCCACAGCTTGCAGACCATGCGCACGCGCAACGGACCCGTGTTGTTGACCGGATCTTCGCGGTCCACGTAGATGCACATCCAGCCGGGGATGATCCCCTTGCCGCCGACCGGGTGCACCTTGATCAGCCGCTCGACCAGCACCCGGAAACTGCCGGTGCCGTGGATGTCGGCCGCGGCCTGCCAGGCGCGCAACTCGGTGTAGTGCTTCTGGTCAATGTCGTCCGCGTTGAGCTGGTACTTCTCGTCGTACTCGATATCCAGCCGCATTGACGCGGGCTCGCCGGCGTACGGCGTCGCGTCAAACACCCAGCGATCCGTCCGCGCCTTCTCGGGCAGATGCCACCCGGCCGGCAGTCGCATGTTCACGCCGGGGATCTCGTCGAACTGCAGGTTGGTCTCCTGCTTCAACGGATTCCGCTGCAGGTCCTCGTCCTTGTACTCCTTGATCGGATCCTTGCCGTTGCTCGACGAGCAGCCGACGACGACAAGAACACCGACCGCGGCAAGAAGGAGGGTCGGCAGGAGTGCGTGGAACTGGCGCATGGGATGCGGCGTGGTCAGGCGCGGGGGGACGTCGCGTGCAGACCGCACTGTATCAACCGCCGGACGGCACCGACACCGCAGCCGGGTTGTCGATTACGGGCAGCGCGCCGACCGCCAGCGCCTCGGCCCGACGCAACCGCGCCTGCTTGCGCGCCGCGCTGTACGGCACGAGCTCGTCGCGCGTCGCGTCCCACAGGTTGAGCCGCGTGCAGGCGTACATGTCGAACAGGCCGATCTTCACCACTGGCAGCGGCTCGAGGTTGGCCAGCGCCTCCGACGCCGCGGGCAGGCGGTAGAACGGAATGCGCGAGTTGAGGTGGTGCACATGGTGGAACCCGATGTTGCCCGTGAACCACCGGCCGATCGGGCCCAGCGCCAGGAAGCCCGACGACTCCATCGCCGCCTCCTGCACCGTCCACTCGGCCTCCGGCATCAGCTTCATGCCGGGATAGTTGTGCTGCACGAAGAACAGGAACGCACCGGCCGAGGCCGCGACCAGGTAGGGCAGGATCAGCGCGAAGAACGTGATCTCGAAGCCGAGGCCGACGATCATGCCGGTCAGCAGCGCGGCGTGCACGGCGAGCGCGACGAGGCCGTCCCAGAACTTCTTCGGGCTCTGGATCGCCGGGATCAGGCACAGGCTGAGGGCGAACACGGTGATGTTGGCGAAGACCAGTGTGATCGGGTGGCGCGTCACGCGATAGAGCAGCTTGTGCTGCCACGACGCGTTGAGCCACTGGTCGATGCTCATCAGCGGGAACGAGCCGATCTCGGAGACCACCAGCGGCATGTCGCCGGCGCCCTTCTTCGCGGGCTTGCCGACGTGCGCGTGGTGGTGGTTGTGGCTGTACTTCCACATGCGCTTGGGCGACATCACGAGCATGCCGTAGGCGGTAAAGAACCAGCCGGCGATGCGCGAGTTGCGCAGGAACGAGCCGTGCCAGTGGTCGTGATAGATGATGAAGATGCGGACCATGATCAGGCCGCCGACGACCGACGCGAGGATACGCAGCGGCCACAGCGCCATCGGGATCAGCGCGGCCACCACGAGAGCCGCGACCATCAGGAAGACGGACGACAGCAGCACCGACCAGCTGCGCAGCTTCGACTCCTTCGCGAACGGCTCCATCGTGCGCCGGCGATCGGCGTCGGTGATGATCGGCGTGGCGGGTGCCGGCGCGGTGACCGTCAGCACGTCGCGGTCGAGCCGCGGGTTGGCAGTGGTGGCCATGCGCGGATGCGGATCGGCCCAGTCGGCTTCGAGCGCGACAGCGGCGACGGTGCGCAGCTGAGCGGGATGCGGGCCGATCGGAGATTCCGGGGTGTTCGCGTGCGTCGCTGGCATAGGTGTGGAGTCCTGGCTGTACGCGCGGGGAGGGCCGAACGCCCTCCTCGCACGGCGGTGGGAGCCTGCGAGTACCTGTGGCAGTCTGAGTGACTTGCGAGCGGCCGGGGCGGTCCTCGTGGCCGGGGCATCCTACATGACGTGGCGACCAGTGGAGGTTCTGTCGCTGTAAAACGTTGTAACAGTGCGGTCAGACAGTGAGCCGGCGGCCCACCTCTACACTCCCTTGCCCTTGCCCTTGCCCTTGCCCCGAATGGCAATGCGAGAAGGGGGGCAAGGGCAAGGGCAAGGGCAAGGGCAGGGGCAGGGGCAAGGGCAAGGAGGGCGGGGGGGCAAGGTGTAAGAGGGCAGGGGCAAACAACTTTGTCGTCCGACATATGTTCCGTCCTCCACGAAAGTTGTCGCGCGCTGCAAGACCCGGCGGATTCATTGTCATCTTCTCCGGGCGGCGCGTTTCCCGTTGCGGGGTGTTGGTGATTGCTGTACGCTCGACCCGCAGGCCCGTGCCAACACGGACCAAGCCCGGTCATTTATCGAGGAGTGGGACGGGATGTCGCGCGCCTGGCACGCCTGGTACAAGAAGTTCGCGCCGAGTTCCGCGGAGGTTCGCGCGCTCTACGCGCTTGAGCCGGCGGACCTTCCGGAGTGGGCGGCCCAGCTGCGGCAGGAGTTCCCGACCGTGCCACCGAGCGGCGTCGAGATGTGCCACGCCCGCTGGCCCGAAACGCTCGACCGCCTGATGGACGACATCGCCGACGCGACCTTCCGTCGGCGCGCCCACTGGTGCGGTGATATCCCGCTCGAGACCGTCGCCGGCCTCGGCCTCCGCCGTCGCGTGCTGATCGCGTGGCTGCAGGGCGTGAAGCGCGACAAGCTGCTGGCCGAACTGGCCGAGGGCCTCGGTGCCGAGCCGGTGATCGCCGACCTGCTGTTCGACGTGCTCGGCGAAGTCTCCGAAGCGAACACCGAAGTCCGCCAGGACATCGAGTTCATCGCCGACCTCTTCTCCGGCCCGTACGAGGCGGGCAATGCGCCGATCTTCGCCAAATGGAAGGCGCGCCTGCCCGAGCTCGAGAGCCGCAAGAGCATTCTGGCGGACCTTGCGAAGAGCCACTACCCGGTGCTCACCAATCTGTGCAACTACCGCACGCTCGGTGACGTGGACCGCCTGATCGGCATGATCAGCCGGCAGATGATCAGCTTCGACATGCTCGGCCCGTGCAACTGGTCGCTGAAGTTCGTGCTGCAGGACGAGCCCGAGCGACTCAGCTCCAGTATCGCCGTGGTCTGGGCGCTGCACCGCTACGCCGCTGACGAGTTCCAGGGCGAGGTGCAGCAGACGCCGCTCGGCGTGCGCGACCAGTGCAACGCGCTGATCAAGCGGCTCGGCCACTCCGATGCGACCCGCGCGTGGCTGGCCGCCAGCCTCGGCTTCATGGTCAAGAAGTGGGTGCGCCGCTGCTGGCACATCATGGAGATCGAGATTCCGGAAGACGCCCTGCCGGACTTCAGCTTCCCCAACGCGCCCGCCGTGAAGGCCGGCGCCGACATGACGCGGTTCGACGGGCTGAAGACCGAGATCCGCACGAAGGACGTGCGCCACAGTGTGGTGTCATCGTCCGGTGCGTCGGCCGGCAGCAAGCGCAAGAAGGCGCCGTCGCTCGGCTCGCTGTCGGGTGGTAG
>JBFWQT010000596.1:0-4142 GCA_050249295.1 Planctomycetota bacterium | reverse complement strand
CGCGCATGCGCGCGGCTCTCCAGCACATGCGCCGCCACCCCCCTCAGGCACATCACAATGCCGGCCCTCAGCAGGACGATGTTGGCGATCATGGCTGGTCCTCCCTCGGCTGCTGGCGGCTTCCGGATTGCCGGCGCATCTGCAGGCTCTGCCGGATGAAGATGCCGCTGCTCAGGATGGATGGCACCCAGATCGCCACGAACAGCGCGGCGTCGTGCTGTTCGCTGACGAACCACAGGTACACCGAGAGCAGGAAGGCCAGGAACGCGGCACCAAGTGTCAAGAGGTCGGATCGGGGAAGCATGCGGACTCCGTGCAAGTACGAGCGGCACGATGAGCCACGCAATGCACGTGCCAGGTCGGGGGCTCGCTCTCATGCAGCCCCGGGCCCCCGGCGCGAGAGATTCTCCGTTCAATGTGCGGAATTCTCCCTGCGCGAAACGACCATCGGCGTGATCGGCACCTTCGGTGTGCGGTACCGGAGGAGACGCTCACGCTGAGGTTTGGCACGCACTGTGCGCAAGCACATCTCGTCCTGTGCGCACGCACATCACGTCCTGTGCGCACGCACATCACGTCCTCGCCCTCGAATCCACCACTCCGGAGACAGAAGAAATGACCGCGACCCTCACTCGTACCAATGGTCAGCAACAGAAGACCCTCGCCCCGGCTGCTTCCGTCCACTCACTGCGTGAGCGCATGAACCGGCTGTTCGACAACTTCTTCAATGGCGACGACTTCAACTTCCTGCCAACGATCGGCCTGGAATCGGGTCTGAGCACCTTCACGCCGCGAATCGACCTGACCGAGAGTACCGACTCGCTCAAGTTGACCGCCGACCTTCCCGGGCTCGAGGTCAAGGACATCGAACTCTCGTACTCCAACGGCCAGCTCACGCTGCGCGGTGAACGCAGCACCGAGGCCGAGGAGACGAAGGACAACGTCCACCGCGTGGAACGCACGTGGGGCCGCTTCGAGCGGACCATGCTGCTGCCGTGCGAGGTGGACATGGCGAAGATCGACGCGCAGTTCAAGAACGGCGTGCTCACGGTGACGATGCCGAAGACCGCCGAGAGCAAGAAGGCCCAGAAGAAGATCGCGATCAAGACCTGACGCTGGAGGCACCCTCCACCCGCCACCGTTCGCCGGAAGGTGAACGGTGGCTGCGTTGTTGTGCGGTCGAGTCGTTCGCAGACAACGCGAACAACCAACAGGACTCGCTGAGGGATGCAGGTGGGGATTCGTCGGACCGGCCACGAGATTTCACCCACACCCACTGGCGCACCTGAACCTGACACATAGAACGAGGACGCCCTCGGCGGGCGTCCTCGGTCGGGCCAGACTGTGGTTGGGCCCCCAACCGCCGCTACATTGCTACTTTGTGGCGCGGGCCTTGCTCAACTGATCGGTCAGTTCCTTTTCGGCCTGCAGCCAGTGCTCGACCGACTGCCCGTCCGGGCAACCGTTCTCCAAGTAGATGTGATAGGCGCGTTCGGCAATCTGTTCGCGTGTAGGGGTCGGGGTTGCCGTGGCGCGCAGGGTCTTCGCAACAGCGCCGTCAGTGAGGGTGGCGGACGAAGTGGCAATGTTCTGATTCATGATCGAGTCGGGGTTGTAGGGAATAACCAACGGATACGTTCAACTCCTGCGCAGCAGGCCAACTACCGTGTCGGTGTTGACATACGGCAACAAGTCTTCGCGGTGCACCATGCCGAGCAGGATCCCCATCAGTGTGCACACTGGCAGGCAAGTGACCCGGTGGTGATCCATCAACTGAAGGGCCTCCATGGCCGGGACTTCGGGAACGAGGGTCACGGGAGCGCGCGGAATCGCCACCGCCAGGGAAAGCTCTGCCATCGGTGCCTCTGGATCAGGAATGCGTGTTGTCGCGGTCCCGTTGTCTGCGCAATCGGTATGCCAGGGGCGGCAAAAAGTGCAGCGCCGGCTGGTCGTCTTCACGACTGGTCAACGCGTGGGGCGGTCACCCGCGGGCAGTCCAAATTTGTCAACCGGTAGTGCTGGAGTCCTTGACTCTCGAACATGCTTCGGCGCGCGCCGCTACCACGAGCGCCGCGCGACTGGCCGCAAGCAGGCATCCGCCTGCCTTGTGCTGCCCAGCCCGGCCCGGTTGTTGGCGTCAGCCGCAACGCGGATGCACCGCTACACCGCTGACGAGTTGTCTGTGGCGGACCCCCGACCTGGCGTGCGCTGCGAGCGGATCTCGGCATTCGTCAGGAGGCTCGCCGCCAAGGCTGACGGAACGGTGGTGGCGATTGCAGGGGTGTCGGCGCAGTATGCCACGCGCGTGCTACTTCCTGAACTTCTCGCTCGCCTGCGCCATATATTCGCGCTCTTCGGCCGTGAGCGACTCCATGCCGCCGGCCGAGATCTTGTCGAGCAGTTGCTCCATGCGGTCGCGCGTCTCGCCGTCCACGCGGGTCGGCGGTGCGGCCGGCGGACGTTCCTCGACGTCGGGGACGCCGAGCCTGGCCTCGCGCTTTGCGGGTCGCGCCATGCGCGTGCCGTCGCGGCGGAACGGCCGCAGATCGAAGCGCCAGAAGCAGTAGCCCATCGTGCACGATCCGGCGATCGCGATCAGCGACACGCCGTTGTGCGTGCGGTCGAGCGCCATCACCGAGACGACGCCGATCAGCATGAAGCCGAGCCAGCGCGCCGGCACGGTGAGTGACGAGACGACCAGCGGCACGCCGGCGTCGCGCAGCGTGAGGATTGCCACCATCGTGATGCCCGCGAGCATCGCGTACGACCCCATCTGCGGAACCGGCTGCATGATGATGTCGTCGGCAATCACATGCGCCAGGCTGCCGGCCACGGCGGTCATCACGGCCAGCGCGGCGGTGTTGCGCCAGCCGAGCACGGCCACTTCCAGCGGCCGGACGATCAGCCACATCCAGATCAGGCCGATGGCAAACACGCCGACCATCGGATGCGCGAACGCGCTGGTCAGCAGCGTGTAGAGGTGGCCGTCGCCGAAGGTGGTGGCATTGCTGGCCGAGAAGCTGGCGAACATGCCGGCGATCCCGTCCGCGTTGCCGACCGGCATCATCGGGCGTCCGCGGCCCGTCACCATCCAGCCCGGCGCCACGTGGCGCCACATGAAGAAAATGATCAGGGAGATGCCCATCATCACCAGCGTCGTCGGCGCGAGGCGATCGATCGCGACGTCGTTGTCGAAGTGGCTGTGCGAGCCGCGTTCCGGCTTTGTGATGTAGTCGCGGTCGTAAATGCCCATGTGAGGCGAGGCGGTGCGGGGTCAGCGGTGGAGCGGAACGCGAACGGACAGGCCGTCGTCGCTCCACGAGATGGTCAGGCCGTGGCCAGCGGCGATCATCGCTGACTGTACACGGCAGGTCGCGGGCAGGCTGTCGTCGGCGGGCAGCGGGGCGGCGTGGTCGATCGCGAGGTGCAACGCGGCGTCGTCGGTGGTCGCCGTGAGGGCGCCACGACTGCCGCCGGGCACACGATGCAGCAGCGCGACGAGCACGATCACCCACCAGCGCGTTTGCACGCCGACCGGCAGGACGCTGGGCCACGACGGCCCCGCCATGCTCTTGTCGGGCTCGTCGTCATCGTCGGGCGGCAACGGCAAGCCATGCACGCGCACGCGCGAGCGCGCGGTCCACGCGACGAGGTGCCACGCCCGGCGCAGGCTCAGCCGCAGGTCGTCGCCCAGCCCGTCGGATTCGCCGCGCACGAGGTTGCGCCACGTCGAGAGCAGGGTGCCGATGCGGCGCGACTCGCCGATGATTTCCAGCAGGTCGCTGCGCAGCCGGTCGGGGTCGAACGTGCCCGCCAGCGCCTCCTGGGCGAAGCCGAGAATCACGGCCAGCGGATTGTTGACCTCGTGGATCAGCCCGCCGATGTGCCGGCCGACGAGTTCGTGGAACAGCCGATCGACAGCTGCTGCGTCGTTGCCACGGTCGTTGCCGCCGTCGGGTGTGCCTGCTCCGGCCCGGGCCTTCGAGGTTGGCATACGAGTGCCGAAGCTGGCGCGAGTCCACCTACTCTACCGCATCAACCGGTCACGTGCGGTCAAAGTCGGCCGGTGTGCGGTCGATCTCCACGCCCACCGAACGCGCGGCCGGAACGGCGCCGGGCTTCTCGACGCGCACGCGCACGCG
>JBFWQT010000595.1:0-4148 GCA_050249295.1 Planctomycetota bacterium | reverse complement strand
GGTGTCGGGCGCGACGGTGGAGCGTGCGCGCCGCTGTGCCGTCGGTGGCGCGGGCACGGTGGTGGTCAACTCGTCGTTGCGCTGGACCGTGATGCGCGAGCGGCGTGACCCCACGTCGCCGTTGTACTTCGAGGACTACCCGCTGATCTTCCGCGAGCGGCCGATCACCACCGGTGACGGCAACGACTTCCTCGCGTGGGACGTGCTCGAGACACCGGAGTCGGCGAACTCGCTGGCGATGCTGGGCGACGAGAACGCGGGCGGTGGTGTGGCGCCGCAGTTGCCGGACCTCGGTGCGGGCCAGTTGTTCGGCAGCACCGACACGAGCAAGATCCTGCGGCCGAGTCGACCCGAAGGGCGCACGACGCGCAGGGAACGTGATCGCGAGTAGCGAATGCAATGACGCCAGGAGCCGCGAGCGCAAGAGCCTGTCCGCGAATGCCTGATCCGGGCGAGTCGGGGGTGCAAGCCGATGGGCGTAACACAAGAGCCGCGAGCGCGAGCGAGCGGGGCCCGTAGGGGACACGCCTGCCGCCCCCCGTTTGACCGCTGACACGCGCGTCACGAAACCTCCGGACCGTTGATCCGCAGACCCGGGGCCCCGGGGCCCGCTCGCTCGCGCTCGCGGCTCCAATGTTTGCGCCCATCGGTGTAAGCCCCCGGAGTCTGATACCGGGACCAGCGTGCCCACCGAGCGAGCGTGACACAGGGCCTGACTGGTGCCAGTTGCTGGAGTGCCCGAGTCAGGACGATGTGGGCTGGTTCTGGGGCGATGCCTGCCCGCTCCGGTTCTTCATCAGCCGCGATGACCTCGCGCGTGCCGATTTCAGCAACGTGGTCGAAGGCTACGGATGAAGCGGCCGTTCAGAACTTCAGATCGACGAAGGCGCCGACCACGCTGGTGTCGCGCTTCGCCGCCGAGTAGTCGCCGCGGAAGGCGGGCACGATGATCGTCACCAGCGAGTGCACGCGGATCGCCACGCCGAACGTCACGGCGAATTCCCATCCACCCAGGAAGCGCAGGTTCTCGGCCTCGGTGTTGTTCACCAGGTCAATGCCGCCGAAGCGCAGGCTGCCGTCGGGGCGCATGAACTTGATGTTGCCGGGCTCGTTGCGCGTCGGATCCTTGAAGTCGAGCTGGCCGACGTCGAAGCGGAACACCACCTCGATGTGGTCGAGATCCGGCGAAACCACCGAGAGGTTGACGACGGTGAAGAACGAGAGGAACGCCGAAAGGGCGTCCTGCGGGCCGCGCTGCGCGATCAGGCCGAACGTCAGGCCGAGCGTGAGGTCGCGCGGCGACTTGTAGTAGAGCCCGCCGAACACGCGGAAGCCGTCTTCCGACGAGTGCACGGGGATGCCGTTGACGCCGATCAGGTTGCCGTTGCTGTCGCGCGGGTCGTCGCCCGATTCGCTCTGCAGCATGAACGCGATGGTCGCGCGGAACGGCGTCTGCTTGTCGCGGAAGATCACTTGCAGGCCGACCACCTTGAAGAAGTCGGAGATGTTCTCGCCGTTGCCGAATGCGTCGATGCCCTTGGCGGTGTAGTCGCCGTTCCAGATGCCGTACTGCACCGTGACGAGTTTGTCGTCGAAGAACAGGTAGTGCGTGATGCCGAGGTCAGATGGCGTCTGGTAGCCCCACAGCTCGGGGGCCGAGGCGCGCAGGATGCGGTAGCCGAACATGTCCTCGGCGAACGGCACCCACGGCAGCGCGGTCGCACCGATCTGCAGTTTGTCGTCGGAAAGCAGGAAGCGGAAGATCTGGAAGTACGCCTGCTTGACGTAGAGGTAGCCGCCGCCGGTCTGATCCACGGTGGTCTGCAGGGTGCTGCCGTCGGACGGGTCGGTGACGGTGGCCGTGATCGGGCCGGTCTCGAGCCGCACGCGGAAGCCGAAGCGGCCTTCGCTGTCGAGGTTGCCTTCGAAGCGGATGTCGATACGGTTGATGAAGAACTGGTTGGGGAAGCCGTGGCCTTCGGTGAGGTCGCCGGCCCAGCCCATCCAGGCTTCGCCCTTGAAACGCACCTTCTGCGCGCCGGCCGCGAAGAACGTCTCCTCGCTGATCGCCGTGGTCGGCCGGTCCGGCGGCGCGGTGGTGTCGGGCGCGGTGGGCCGCGTGGGGTCGGGCTCGATCGCGTCTGCGTCGTCACCTTGCGCGAGCGCGACCGCGGCCGGCAGCAACAGCCCGATCGTCAGCAGCGCAGCGATTGTCGTCGGCAGGATGCGGATCATGAAGGCAACCGGGAGCAGTCGGGACGCTGGTATCGTCCCACACACCGGCGGGTCGCGCCACTCGCCGACGACGGCGTAGAATCGGCGCATGCACATTCCGGGGGCGAACGTGAATCCCGATCCGGCGATTGATCGAGTGCGCGAGCGCGAAGCGGCCGGGCGCATTCCGCCGGACGTGGCGGCGAGACTGCGGGCCGCAATCGAGGAGGCGGCCGCGGCCGGGTGGAGCTTTGACATCGTCGATCGCGATCGCGACGCCGGCGCGCTGCCGGCGGCAACGCTGCCGGCGATCGAGCCGGGCTCCACGCTGGTGGCATCCGACACGCGCGTCGTGCCGGTGCCAACCCGGATGGCATCGCGGCCGACCGGGTTCCTGCATGTGCGGGTGCTCGGGGCGGGCGGCTTCGGCGACGTCGCACTGGCCCGCGACCCGCAACTCGACCGGCCGGTGGCAATCAAGACGCTGCACCCGCACCTGGCCGCGGCCCAGCGCGAACGCTTCCTGCGCGAGGCCCGCATCACCGCGCAGCTCGAACATCCCGGCATCATCCCGGTGCACCAGCTCTACCACCGCGACGACGGCAACTGGGTGCTGGTGATGAAGTACATCGACGGCCTCACGCTCGACCGCTGGGCCACGCAGCAGCCACCGCCCGACCTCACGCAGCGCATCGAGGTGTTCTCGCGTGTCTGCGACAGCATGGCGTTCGCGCACTCGCGCGGGGTGATCCATCGCGACCTCAAGCCGTCCAACGTGATGGTCGGCGAGTTCGGCGAGGTGCTGGTGCTCGACTGGGGCCTGGCCCGCACGCGCGACTCGCAGGCCGACAATGGAACGCCGACCGCGGCGCACGCCGGCATCGACGCCACGCTCGACGGGACCGTCGTCGGCACGCCGGCCTGGATGCCGCCCGAGCAGGCGCGCGGCGACCTCGACATGGTGGATGAGCGCAGCGATGTCTACTCGCTCGGGGCGGTGCTCTACTTCTTGCTCTGCGGGCACGCGCCGTTCGACGGCGACAACGCGATCGACGTGCTGCGACGAGTGCGCGCCGGCAACCCGCCGCTGCCATCGACGCGCACCGACCGGCCGGTGCCGTCGGGACTCGAGCAGATTGCGATGCGCGCGCTCGCGCCGGAACGCGCCGACCGTTTTCCCAGCGTGCACGACCTGCAGCACGCCGCCCGCCACGGTGCGCACGTCGGCATGCTGCAATCCGACCTGCGGCTCACCTCGCCGGCACCGCCGCTGGAGTCGGCGATCTACGCGGTGCAGCGGTTCGCCTGGCTGGTGTCGCATGCGACGGTCGTGTTCCACCGTGAGCGCGGCGAGATCGACGAGGCGGCGACCGTCAACCTCGTACGCATGATGAGCGGTGCGGGCGACAAGGGTATCGCGGCCGACGCGTTCAGCCGGATGATCGTGTGGCACGACCATCCGGAGCAGTTGGTGGAACGCCTTGTCGAAATCGGGCTGGCCGAGCGTCGAGACGATGGAGATGGCCCGCGATGGGTCGCGACGGATGCCGGAGCGGTGCTGGCGCAGGGGAATCGCGAGTACATGCGCCGGCTGTTCGACACCTGGACGCACGGCCTCAGCGACAACGAACTCGCGCATCTGGCCGAGATGGTCACGCGCTTGCGCGACTGCGTGGATGTGGACGCGCCAGTGCCGCCGGGCATGGAGGACATCCCGCGGTGGAGCAAACAAGAGCCGCGACCGTGAGGGGGCGGATGTCCGCGAATCGCGATTCCGGGCGAGCCGGGGACGTAAGTCCCCGGAGGGGTACACCGACGAAGCGAGCGACGATTGCACGCTCCCCTCCGGGGACTTACGTCCCCGGCTCGCCTCCGACCCGAGTACCCTGGCAGCTACGTGCGGTCGCGTCTCTTGTCCCGGACGGCAAGGGGGC
>JBFWQT010000594.1:0-4160 GCA_050249295.1 Planctomycetota bacterium | reverse complement strand
TGGAAATGTGCTGCCCTGACTACAGGCACGTCAGTACCGTAATCCGGCACATGCCACATTTCGCGCAGGCTTTTACCGCCGCAACGCCAGGCCGCTACACGTAGCCCATGCCGCCGAGCCGCCGTTCGATTTCCTCGCGCTCGGCCTCCGACACCGCACCCGACGCGGCGGCGCGTCCGAGCGCCTGCTCGATCGCGTGCTCGACAAACTCCTCGACGCTCGAGAACCCGGCGGCGGTCGCCGCAGTACCGGCGCGATCGAGCAGGTCCTGGCGCACGCGGATCTTGCCGGTGCGGTTGGTCGGGTTCATGTGCGGAAGCTCCGTGAGGGTCTGTCAGGGCCTGTCAGGGCACAAACGGCCCGTTCATCGACTTGCTGACCATCATCATCAGCAGGGCCAGCGCACCGATCACCAGCGGCACCAGCACCGCCACCAGCAGCGGTTTGTACCGGCCGAGCACGTCGCCGATCGTGCGCTCCTCTTCCATCAGTTGGGGGTCGCTGGTGATGCGTCCGAACTTCACGCTGCGCGAGCGTTCGAGATAGATCGTCTCGACCACGGCCATCGCCGCCGCCGCCGACTCGTAGCGGAGCATCGGGTTCGGATCGGTCAGCCGCAGGATGATCCGCCGCATCGTCAGCGAGATGCCGGCGCGTTCGAGCTGCGTGTCGAAGCTGCGGCCCGGCGTGTCACCGAGCATCGCGAACGCGGCGATCATGCCGGCCGAGTACAGGTCCGATCGGGCGAGCGGCACGCCGCGGCGTGCTTCGGGCGCGATGTACGCGAGCGGATCGCAGAAGTGTGTCGCGTCGCCGGCGTACATCAGGCGCCAGCCGGGAATCTCTTCGAGGTCGCGCAACTGCCTGGCGGAGAGCGTGGCAGCCATCGTCGACGCGCCGGAAATCGGGCGCTGCGCGGTCGCGACCTTGCTGTCGACCATTGCGCGCTCGCTGTCGCGGCCGGTGGCGGGGCGCTCGCCGGCAGACGACGGATCAAACCAGACCTCGCCGCGGAAGTCGGTGAGCATGGCATTGAAGCCGCCATCGACCAGCACGCTGGCCGGGGTCAGCGCACCATGCACCACGCCGCGCGACTCGGCAAACGCGAGGCCAGCCAGGATGTCGCGCAGCAGGTTGGCGGTGCTCGACTCGGGCAGCGCGCCGCGCTTGCTGACGTGCGCGGCCAGCGACGCGCCGCGATCGGCGTACGCCAGCCATGGCGGATCGAATCCGGTCGCTCCATCGGCCAGCCGCAGCACGGCGTTGGAGCCCGGCGCATCGAGGTCTCCGACGAGCCGGCTCACGCAGTCGGCCTCGGCGCGCAGCAGTGCCGCGCCGTGCTCGTCCAGCGCCACCTTGAGGATGTGATGGTGCGTGGGCTCGCCGCCGGTGGCTGCCGCTTCGCCGCCAGCGTCGGCCATGCGCGACGGCAGTGCGCGCCAGACTTCGCCGGCCGGGCCGTTCCAGAGCCTGACGAACGGCACCCAGGAGGTGATTCGATCTGTTGCGGCCATTGGCGCGACATCTCCGGCGGCGCGAACGTGTTGACATTGGACCCGGCGGAGGCTGGTCGCGTCAACGCCAGGCGCGGCCGATCACGGCTCGCCCGGTGCCGCGCTGCGCAGTACGTCCCGCAATCGCCCGGCCGTTGCCTGGTCGATCGACTGCCCGGCCACTGCCAGGTCTACCGTGTGGCGGCCGAGCACGCGGTAGGCGTCGAGCCAGGGCGAACCCGCGAGCGCGGCGATGTGCGCGCGAACGGTCTCGACGTCGCCGCGTTCGATCGGGCCGGTGAGGGCAGCGGGAATGCCGTGCGCGGCCACCGCATCCACGGTGCCGCGCACGAGCGGCAGCAGCAGGCCGAGCGCGCGCGACGGGCCATCGGGTCCGTCGAGGCCGAACACCTGCGACGCGGCGTGCTGCAGCGTGACGAGGTAGTTGCAGGCCATCACCGCGGCCGCGTGGTAGCGCGCCTTGCCGCCGGCCGGCAGCGTGAACGGCACACCGCCGATGCGCTCGACGAAGGCGGTCACGCGGGCCACCGCGATGGGGTCGCCCTCCACTGCGCAGGGTGTGCCGGCAAAGGTGGCCGCGCCGGTGGCGGCGTCGGGCACGGTCTTCAGCGGGTGCATCGAGGCGAGTGCGAAGCCGCGCGCGCGCAACGGCGCGAGCACGTCGGCGTTGTGCAGGCCCGAGGTGTGGGTCGCCACTGCGCCGCTCGTGGCCGTCGTCTGCAGGCGTGCCGCCAGCTGCTGCGCGACCTGCGCGAGCGCATCGTCCGGCACCGCGATCAGCAGCAGGTCGACCTCGGCCAGGGCATCGCCAGCGAGGTCGCCCAATTGCGCGCGACCCACCACCGTCACGGCCGCGGGCGGATCCGTGGCCGTGGCGGCCGCGAGCTGCGCCAGCATTCCGCCGACCCGCCCTGGTCCGACCACGCCGATCATGTGTGCTCCGGTGGTTGCGGCTGCATCGTCCACGACATTGAACCTTGCCGCGCCCCGCTGCGCGACGGCGCGCCCGGCCGCCCGACGCGCCGGCCCGCCCGACGCGCCATGTGCTATCATCTGCGCGGGGCCAGACGGCAGCAGGCAGGCGGCGGCATGGGATACGACACCTCACTCACTCCCGAACTGCGCGACGAGGTCAACCGCATCCGCGGCTACGCCATCGAGTCGGGCCTCGAGTTCTTCGACGTGATGTTCGAGGTCGTTGATCACGACGAGCTCAACGAGATCGCGGCGTACGGCGGCTTCCCCACGCGCTACACCCACTGGTCGCACGGCATGAGCTACGACCAGCTGGCCAAGGGCTACGACTTCGGCCTGTCGAAGATCTTCGAGCTCGTGATCAACAACGACCCCTGCTACGCGTACCTGATGCGCAGCAACGAGATGGTCGCGCAGAAGCTTGTCATCGCCCATGTGTATGGCCACGCCGACTTCTTCCGCAACAATGCCTGCTTCGCGCGGACCAACCGCAAGATGATGGACGAGATCGCCAACCACGCCACGAAGGTGCGGCGATACATCGACAAGTACGGCATCGACGAGGTCGAGAAGTTCATCGACGCGTGCCTCAGCATCGAGGACCTGATCGATCCGTTCCTGCCGTTTGCCGGCACCGACTACCTGAAGAAGCGCAAGTACGACCCGCGGCGCGACCGCACCGACGTGGAAGGCGAGACGATCGAACCGACGCGGTTCGCGACCGACAAGGAGTACATGGACCGCTACATCAATCCGCCGGAGAAGCTGGCGGAGGAGCGGGCGCGGCTGCGCGAGGCGCGCGAGAAGGAAGTCGGCCGGTTCCCGGAGCGCGACGAGAAGGACGTGCTGCTGTTCCTGATCGAACATGCGCCGTTGCGCAGCTGGCAGCGCGACGTGCTGCAGATGCTGCGCGCCGAGAGCTGCTACTTCGCGCCGCAACGGCAGACCAAGATCATGAACGAGGGCTGGGCCAGCTACTGGCACAGCACGCTGATGTCACAGCGGATCTGCACGGCGGCCGAGATCGTGGACTACGCCGCGCTGCACAGCAGCGTGATGGGCGGCAATGGGCTCAATCCGTACCGCCTGGGCCTGGAGCTGTACCGCGACATCGAGGACCGCTGGAACCGCGGCCGTCACGGCAAGGACTGGGACGAGTGCGACGACCGCGAGACGCGCGAGCGCTGGGACACCCGCGAGATGGCCGGCCGCGCGAAGATCTTCGAGGTGCGCAAGACCAAGAGCGACGTGACGTTCATCGACGAGTTCCTCACCCAGGAGTTCTGCGAGCGCAACCGCCTGTTCGTCTACGAGTACAACGAACAGACCGACCACTACGTGATCACGAGCCGCGAGTTCAACGCGGTGAAGCGCAAGCTGCTGTTCCAGCTGACCAACTTCGGCCAGCCCTTCATCTACGTGCGCGACGCCAACTACCAGAACCGCGGCGAGTTGCTGCTCTGGCACAAGCACATGGGCGTGGATGTGCGGCAGGACTACGCGAGCGAGACGTTGGCCAACGTGCAGCGCATCTGGGACCGGCCGGTGCATCTGGCGACGACACTGGAAGGCGAGCCGCACGTGTTCAGCCATGACGGCACGCAGATGCGCGAGCGCGCCGGCGAGCCGTGACACGTGCCGCGACAAGAGCCGCGACCGAAAGCGAGCGGA
>JBFWQT010000593.1:0-4177 GCA_050249295.1 Planctomycetota bacterium | reverse complement strand
GCAGATGCCCCTCCCCCGTCACTCGCCTCCCCGGCACCACCATGACCCACCATTCGCGCCATTCGCGCCACACTGTTGTTGCTTTGTTGCTGATCGCGCTTGCCGTGCTGGCCGGCCATGCGCACGCCGACGATCCGGTGGTCCGCTACGAGATCACCGACCTGCACTTTGCCCACCACCTGTTCGGCTTCGAGCTGGACGTGCCGCGCGGCTGGGCGGTCGAGGGCGGCGACGACGCGCGCAGCAGTTCGGGCGTTCAGTCGGCCGAGGCGTACTTCGAGCGCGACGGCCGCACCGCCACCGGACACATGGAGGTGCAGTGGAACGCGACGATCACGCCGCAGAAGTACATGGAGCAGCTCGACGAGGTGTTCGGTGAAGGCACCGACAAGGTCGCGAGCGGCGAGGCCCTGCGCCTGCGCATGGGCCCCGGCGTGGCCAACCGCTACCGCGCCACCACCACCAACGGCGACAAGGTGGCCGTGTGGGTCGTCGCGACCGGCAGCAAGGAGTGGAAGCTCGGCTTCCTGTTCGCGTGCCCCGAAGACGACTTCGCGAAGTTCCGCAACGAGTTCCTGTCGATCCTCAACAGTGTGAAGTTCGGCAAGCCGGCCAGCGGCAAGCCGGTGCGGCACGTGCTGGCGGCGCTCAAGCTGTCTTTGGAAACGCCCGACCCGCTGTGGGAGATGGACGACGGCAGCTACTGGCCGGGCCAGCCGTCGAGCGCGCAGTTCAATTTCACGCGGCAGCCGTTCGCGGCGTACTCGCTGCTCGGCTCGGTGGAGGGCAACAAGGATGACCTGCCGGCGTTCGCGAAGGAAATTGCCGCGAGCATCTCGCAGCTGAACCAGAAGAACGACACGGTGCAGGCGCAGGGCCGCGGCGCACAACTGAAGGTGGCCGGCGAGAAGGCGTGGCAGGTACAGTTCGAGAACCGCGCGTCGTTCCCGTTCACGACGTACCTGGTGACGGTGTTCAACCACGGCGACCGCGCGGTGTGGCTGTGCCAGTGGACGCTGCCGGATAACTTCCGCGCGCTGAAGGCCGACTTCGATTCGATGGTGAAGTCGTTCGAGGTGGTGAAGGACGAGTAGCCACCATGAGCGCAGGCGAACCGCCATTCGATCCGACCGTTCCGCGTCCGCCGGGCCGTGCGACGTCGCGGCATCCGCAGTTGCCGGCTACGCAACCGCCATCGCCAGCCGACGCGCTGGACCCGACGGTGCCGAAGACGCGCGCACTGCGACCACCGCCGCCGCCGTCAGCGCGCACGCGGCCGGCATCTGCGCGGTCGTCGGCTGCCGCATCCACGCCACCTCCGGCGCGCCACAACGAAACGGAGCGTCGCCGTCTCGGTCGCTTCCACCTCGGCGTGGTGCTCGGGCAGGGCGGCGTGGGCACGGTGCAACTCGCCGACGACCCCGACCTCGGCCGCGAGCTGGCCGTGAAGTTCCTGCAGACGGTGGACCGCGACTCGACCGAACACTTCGTCGAGGAAGCGCAGATCACGTCGCAGCTGCAGCATCCCAACATCGTGCCGGTCTACGAGCTGGGCCGCGACGACGCCGGCCGGCCGTGGCTGGCGATGAAGCGCATCGAGGGCGAATCGCTGGCCGACTGGATCAGCAAGCGCGAACGCCGCGCCGGCGGCCGCCTCGGGCAGGAACAACTGCACGCGATCCTCGCGCTGTTCGACAAGGTCTGCGACGGCGTGGCGTTCGCTCACAGCCGCGGCGTGATCCACCGCGACCTCAAGCCGCAGAACGTGATGGTCGGCAGCTACGGCGAAGTGCTCGTCGTCGACTGGGGCCTCGCGCGGCCGTCCGACCGCGAGGAGCTTCTGCGGCCCGTGCGCACCGCGCGGCGCGCGTCCGGCGATCAGCACACCGTGGACGGCGACGTCTTCGGCACGCCCTCGTACATGCCGCCGGAGCAGGCCGACGGGCGCATCGACGAGATCGACGAGCGGTCGGACATCTTCGCGCTCGGCGGCGTGCTCTACGCGATGCTCACCGGACAGGTGCCGTACGAGGGCCGCACCGCGATCGACACGCTGCACAAGGCGATCACGCGCAACCTCGTTCCGCCGCGCCAGCGTGCGCCCGGCGCCGGCATCCCGAAGGAGCTGCAGGCGATCGTGCTCAAGGCGATGGCCGAGCGCCCGGCCGACCGCTACCGCACCGTGCGCGACCTGCAGGCCGACCTGGCGGCGTGGCAGTCCTGGCGGCCGACCACCGCGTGGCGCTCCGGTCCGATCGAACGCGCCGTGAAGTGGACGCGCCGGCACCCCACTGCCGCGCTCGCGTCGTCGCTGGTTGTCGTCGGCGCGCTGGTCGTGGCCGTGCTGCTCAGCCAGCTACAGGCGGCGCGTGAGGCGAAGTCGGCGGCCGAGGCGCGCGAACTGGTCGCGGCGGCCGGGAAGCAGCAGGCCGAGCAGCAGCGCGACGTCGCGCAGGAAGCGGCCAGCGAACGCCTCTCGGCGGCCACGATCGCGACGATCCGGGAGTTCGCGCAGCGCTGGCACGAGTCGCAGGCGGCCGGGCAGACGCTCGAACAGTTCGGCGCGTCGCTCACGCGGGCCGAGGTCTGGCGCTACCTGGATTCGTACGACGACCTGTTCCGCTTCTGTCGCACGGTCGGCCGCGAGCCGGAGATGACGGACTACTACTCGCGCGCGGCGATCCTGCAGCTCAGCGGCGATCCGGAAGCGGCGATCCATGACTACGACCGCGCGCTGGAGCTCGATCCGCAGAACGTGCACGCGCTGCTCAATCGTGGCGTGGCCCGCGGCGAGCTGGGCGACCCGGCCGGCGCACTGCGCGACTACGACGCGGTGCTGGCGATCGACCCGGCGCACGTGATGGCGTTGTCGTACCGCGGAGACGCGCGCCGTGCGGCCGGCGACCTGACCGGCGCACTGGCCGACTTCGACGCGGCGCTGCGCATCCGGCCGGACGACGCGTACGCCCTCGTGGTGCGCGGCATCACACAGTTTGCGGCCGGCCACGCGGCCGAGGCGATGCGCGACTACGCGGCTGCGCTGCGCATCAACCCGCGCAACACCACCGCGCTGGTGAACCGCGCGATCGCGCACAGCGCCGCGGGCAACGCCGACGACGCGATGAAGGATCTGAACGAGGCGCTGCGGATCGACCCGCGACAGGTCGATGCGCTCTGCAATCGCGGTGCGCTGTGGCACGCGCGCCACAACGACGCGGCCGCGCTGCAGGACTACGCAGACGCGCTGCGCATCGAGCCGCGCCATGTGAACACGCTCTACAACCGTGCCGGCCTGCGGATGGAAGCGGGCCAGCTGGATTCGGCGCTGCGCGACTACGACGAGGCGCTGCAGATCGAGCCCACCAACGTGCGCACGCTGATCAATCGCGGCAGCTGCCTGCACCGCAAGGGCGACCGCGATGGTGCGCTGCGCGACTACAACGAGGCACTGCGCGTCTCGCCCCGCAATGCCGACGCGCTCTACAACCGGGCCAACCTGTACCTCACCGCGGGCGACAAGCCGAATGCGCTGCGCGACTACGAGGAGTTGCTGGACGTGGCGCCGCACACCTGGGAGGCGTCGGTCAATCGTGGGGTGATCCTGATCCAGCTCGGTCGCAAGGCCGAGGGCATCGAGTCGCTGCGCGCATCGTTGGCGGACTGTCCGGATGCTGCGAAGCGCGCACAGATTGTCGATACAATCCGCCAGCTGGGCGGCACAGTGCCGGATTGAGTGGCGTGCGAGCGGTTGGAGCCCGAGCGCAAGAGCCGGGGGTGTAAGCCCGGTGTAAGCCCCCGGAGTAAGCCCCCGGAGTCTGATTCCGGGACGACTCCGGGACCGGCCTGCAGAGCGATCGTGAGCTGACTTCAGAACCAGACTCCGGGGGCTTACACCTCTAGCGCTAAAACAAGAGCCGCGAGTGCAAGCGAGTCGGGCCCCGTTGGGGTCCGCCTGCAAGCCCACCGTTTGAACGCTGACAAGCGCGTTCACGAAACCTCCGACGGTTGATCCGTAGACCCGGGGCCCTCGGGGCCCGACTCGCTTGCGCTCGCGGCTCTTGTTTTGGCGCCCATCGGGCTTACACCTGGCTTACACCCCCGGCTCGCCCGGAATCGGAATTCCCGGACAGGGTCTGTGGTCGCGGCTCTTCTCACTGCCGGTCATTCGCCACGGCTG
>JBFWQT010000592.1:0-4183 GCA_050249295.1 Planctomycetota bacterium | reverse complement strand
CATCCACAGCCGAGCGCGGCAACGGCAACGACAACAACGATGAGCGCGGATGTCGGCGCCGGTCTCATCATTGACCCATCCCCGATGACGGCGGCGGCGGCGGCGGCTGGTCCTTCGGCACGCGACGCTTCTCGTAGCGCGGGCGGAAGTCGAGCGTGCCGATGCGCACCAGGTCGTTGATCATCTTGTCCGCGCGCGCATCCGGCTCCGACACGCCGATCGTGGCGCCGCGCGAGTTGGCGTTCATGCCGCCGATGTTCCAGGTGCCGTGCGCGCCGTTGGTCCAGACAATCGCGCCCTGCGTGGTGTCGCGGATCACCGCATTGAGCTGCGCGGCCACATCCGAGCGCACATTGACGTTGCCGTAGATCGAGACGCGGACGCCGGTGCGCGCATCCGACACGTTGAACTCGGCCGTCAGCACGGCGTCCACGTGGTGCTGCTGGCCGAGTTCGACCACCTCGGCCGGCGTGAGGCTGCGCGGCGCGGACATCGCCGGCTGACCCATGCCCGTCGGGGGCGGCAGCGCGCCCACCGGCGTCGGCAGTTCGAGCACCCGGATGCCTGGCTGCGACGCGATCATCGTGGCCAGCCAGCGCTGCGTGGCAATGTGCCGCATCGAGTCGTTGGCGGTGCCGTTGAACGGCAGCACGCCGATCGTCTGGAACTGGTGCAGGTCGATGCGCGGCGGCAGCTCGACCTCGATCGTCATCATGTTGGAGCAGCCGGTGGTGCAGAGCACCACGACGGCGGCAACGGACAGGAGCAGTGCGGAGCACGCAGAGCGGAGTGGATGCATGGCGACGACGAAGGCAGGGCCGGGCGAACGCGCGAACGGCGACAGTGTAGCGCGCGACCGGCCGACAGGTGGCAGCCTCAGACCTGCATGATGGTTTCGAGCATCGCGCCGACGTCGCGCATGCTGGACGGCCGGTTGGCCGGGTCCTTCTCGCACATCCACTGCAGCACCTGGTCGATCGCCGGCGGCGCATCCGGCCGCACATCCTTGAGCGAGGGGAACGGCGCGCTGATGTGCTGGCCGAGCACGGCGTGGGCCGAGTTGCCGGTGAACGGCGGCCGGCCGGTGAGCAGGAACCACAGCGAGCAGCCGAGCAGGTAGATGTCGGTGGCGACCGTGACTTCCTGGCCGAGCGCCTGCTCGGGCGACATGTAGTTGGGCGTGCCCATGATCTGGCCGGCCTCGGTCATGCGCACGTTGCGTCGCTCCTCGCGCGCGAGGCCGAAGTCGGTGATCTTCACGGCGCCGTTGCTGTCGAGCAGGATGTTGGCCGGCTTGAGGTCGCGGTGGATGATGCCGTTGCGGTGTGCGACGGCGAGCGCATTGGCGCAGGCCATCGCGACCTGCGCGGCGCGCGGGATCGACAGCGGGCCGTAGGCGCGGACCTGATCCTCGGCTGTGCCGCCGTCGACCCACTCCATGACGAGGAACGGCAGGTCGAGGTACTCGCCCGAGTCGAGTACGCGGACGAGGTTCTCGTGGCGCAGCCGCTGGCCGATGGTGGCCTCGAAGCGGAAGCGCTCGAGCGTCGGCTCATCCATGCGGTGCAGCACCTTGAGCGCGGCGCGCTGCTGCAACTGCGGATGGAAGGCCATGTACACCGTGCTGCAGCCGCCCTGCCCGGCAATGCCTTCGAGGTGCCAGCCGTGCACGTCGGAGTCGATCGGGTACGGGTTGGGCCCGTCGGTGGAGGCCGTGGCCGGGATCGCGATCGCCGAGGCCGATGCCGCCGGTTGCGACTCGTCAGGCGGCGCGAGCCCGTCGGGGAGGATCACCTTCGGCAACTGGTAGTCGCTCTGCGCGACGCTGGCGAGGCGGCCCGAGAAGAAGGTGGACGATTCGTCCTCGCCGGGGGCCATCGGCGCGAGGTGCGAGATGTCGGCCAGGTCTGATGTGACGCCAGCGGTCGAACCCTCACCGTTGTCGGTGGCGTTGGCGAACTGCTTCATCAGGTCGGGCGCGGTGTCGTCCGCCGCGGCGTTGCGGATCGCCGACGCGGGGAGTGGCAGCGGGGGCGGCAACGCGTCGTCGTCCGGCGATGTCGCGGCGGTGGCCGGGGCGGTCGCGTTGTTCGCGCCGTTGCCGCCGTTGGCGTCCGCGGTCGGCGAGGGCGTGCTGGTGGACGACGGCGTGCGCACGGCCGCGCTGCGTCGCGAGCTGTCCTCGCGCTTGCGCTTGAGCGTGGGCCGCTGGCACACCGGGCAGTACAGCGTGGCTCCCAGCGGCAGGCTCTCGCCGTCGAAGTCGGTGCGGCACACCATGCAGCGGAACTGCGTGCTGGCGAACAGGCGCAGCAGTTCCTGCGTGTCGCGTTCCGAGAGGCCCGGCCCCTTCGGCGCGGTCTGTACCCAGCGCTCGAACGGCTCGTCCGGCGCCTCGAACTGATGTTGCATCGCCAGCGACGCCGCCGATTCGGCGTCGATCAGGCCGGTTTCAATGGCCAGTTGAGAGAGGATTTCGGCACGCAACATCGGCTGATCCGGTCGGTCCTGAAGGACCCCTCACGACTATATCACAGGTCCGGGTGCCGGGCGCCGGCAGGCCGGTGTCGGGCGCTCGCGCCGGTCGGACGGCAAATGGTGCGGGACACGGCGGCCTCTCCGGTTTAAACTCCCGTCATGTCTGCGCATTCCCCGGTCGGTCGGAGCACGGACGAAAGGTCCATCCCGGCATGCTCGAGTTCACAGTCTACTGCTGCCGCGACAATCCGGTCGTGATCGACGAGGTGCGCGAACGCCTCGCCAGGTTCGGGCTGCCTGCCACCGTCATGCAGGACGCGGAAGAAGGTGCGACCACCGCGCGCTGGTTCATCACGCTGGAGGAGGATCCGACCAGCGAGGAAGACACCATGCTCGACGCGCAGATGGTGGTGCTCGACGTGAGCTCCGACAAGGCGCTGGTGCGTGGCGCGGCGATGTCGCTGCTGATGGGGTTCGAGGGTGCCGACGACGGCGAGGACATCGCCGAGATCAAGGCCCGGCTGAAGAAGTCGCAGCAGAGTTTCTTCTGCTCGGTGACGCCGACGAGTTCCGGCCTGCGCATCCTGCAGATTGCGACGCTGGCGGCGTGCCTCGATGCCGGTGACGGTGTGCTGCATGACGGCACTCGCGAGGAGTACTACCCGCGTTCGACGATCGCGAACTTCCTGAAGGCCGAGCTCGGCGACGACGCCGAGGCGCTGCTGGCGGCGATCCGCTGAGGCGAACGAATCGGGTCGCGCGCTACGCCTGCGGCGCAGGGCGGATGTGAAGACGGTTGGATGACGGATCGAGCACGTCGATGCCGGCACCCGCGGCCAGACTGCCGCTGGTGCGCTCGAACCACACACCGGCATCGGACAGCCGCGAGGTGAGGTCCACCAGGCTGTCGGCGGTCGGCAACTCGAGTGTCACCCGGCGCAACCCGGCCACACCGGCCGGCGGCGCGGGCGCACCACGACCGGCCCAGGTGTTGATCGCCAACGTGTGCGGCACGGCCGTGTCGACGCCGAAGTCGGACATGCCGATCGCGGTCATGTGCATCATGCCGTAGAAGCCGATCACGTCCTGGTAGAACGCGCGCGACTCGTCAAGGTCGCGCACATGCAGATGCACGTGACCGATGCGCAGGCCGTGGAGAGGCGCGCCGAAGAGGGCGGCGCGATCGGTGGTGCCAGTGCCGTCGCCGAGCTCGGAGAGCACATCCTCGACGTCGAGCGGATCCCGACCTGACCGCACTTCGCCCTCGGGCGTGCGCGCGAGGTAACGGCCGTTGTCGTTGAACAGCACGCCACGGTGCGGCGTCTCGAACGTCAGCTCGATGCCGTTGCCGTCGGGGTCGGAGAGGTAGGTGGTCTCGGTGACGAGGTGATCGGTGGGCGCCTGCGGCCAGCCGTGGGCCGCGAGGCGGGCAATCGCGCGCGCGAACTCGCGGCGCGAATCGAAGTGCAGCGCCACATGATAGAGGCCGGTGACACCCCGCGGCACACCCCGCGACGCGCCCGGCGTGAGCCCAATCAGCTCACGGCCGGTGGCATCGCCGAGGCGGATTGTGCTGGTGTCGGCGTCGCCGGGCGCGGGCGCAAGCACCGACAGGCCGAGCACATCGCGCCACAGACCAAGCGCGCGGTCGGCATTGGTCACCGCCAGGTGCACGGCTCCGAGCCGGGTACCTGGCGGCAACAAT
>JBFWQT010000591.1:0-4187 GCA_050249295.1 Planctomycetota bacterium | reverse complement strand
GGTGTGAGGTTGTTTCCGGGCGAGCCGGGGACGTCAGTCCCCGGAGGGAAAGCGGTGAGAACCCCGTGACGTGTGCGCGGTTCCCCTCCGGGGACTTCCGTCCCCGGCTCGCCCGGAGTGCTTCGGGTTGCTCGCTCTGTTCGTGTTCTGCTCGCGAGGCGCTACTCGTCGTCGCCGCCGACGAAGTCGGGGTCGGTCATCTCCTCCATCCACGGCGGCACGTCCTCGCCGAGTTCGCCACGCTCGTACGCGGCCAACTCCTCCAACTCGTCGCGAGTCAGACCACCACGCGACATCTCCGCCCAACGCTTCGACGGCATCACACGCGACGGCGCAGACGACCCCGACGACGCGACGGCGGCACCAATCGCCTTGCCGGTGTCGTCCAGCTCGTCGAGGTGCTGGAGCACCGCGGCCGCACCACTCGCCGCCGCCGCCGCCGCCGCCGCGGCCGCACGCACGGGCGGCGACGCGGGCTCCGCCACCACCGCGGGCGACGACGCGGCAGCCGCCTCACGGGCGTCGGGGTCGCGCTTGTCGGCACGATCAATCGCGTACTTCGCGGTGCTCGCGTCACCGCTGAGCGCACGACTCATCACGGCGTTGAGCAACACCTGCGTGCGCGCACCGTTGCGCGCGTCGACCTGCTCGCGCCACCACTTGCGGAAGGCCGGGTCCTCGAACCAGCGGAAGTACGTCTTGATGCTCAGGCCGACCGCCTTGCACGCCTCGTTCAGCGGGTCCGGCAACTCGCGGCCGTCGTCCTTCTTCAACGGCGGCACATTCGTGGTGATCGCGTCGAGCAGTCGGCGCTGCCAGCGGTTCGGCCTGAATTTCGTCGGCTTCTTCGTCTTCTTCGTCGTGGTCGTCGTCATTGTCGTTTCCTCCGGGGCCGGAGTGGCGCAGGCCGAGACACGGCGCGCTGCCTCAACCAGAGGCGTGTGTGGCGCGGGTTCGCAATCGCTGCGCACACTCCGGCAGTTTCAGAATGGGTTGAATCGATCAGTCAGTCAGTCACTCACTCGGTCGGTCATCAGCTGTCGAGCCAGTCGCGGATCGTCGCGCGCACATCCTCCGGCGTGGTCGGGTCGTCGAGCAGATCGAGCAGCGCATCGAGTGCGTTGCGCGGATCGTGCCCGCCGGCGTGTTCGACCAGCACCTCCCATGGCACGTAGGCGGTGCCGCGGGACGCGACCTTCGGCTTGCGAGGCCGCGAGCGGCGTCGGGGCGGAGGCCGGCGCGGGTTGTTGCAGCCTCCCGTGGGGGTCATCGGCATCGTCGTCAGTCCTCCTTCTGTGGGGCGGGCGCGCACAACGCGTGCGGAGCCGGCAACAGCGGCGCCACGTAGCCCCGCTCGAAATCGAAGCGCGGCAACGCACGCTCGGCCCGCGCCCAGTCTTCGTCATCGTCAATGTCAATTCCGCGAACGTGATCGGTCCCGAGCCACGCAGCGCTGTGCAACTGCCCGGGCACGCCGAGCCGCTTGCGCGCAGCCGGCAGCAGCGTGGCGGTCAGCCACGAGTGGGGCAGCAGCAGGCCGGCGCAACGGTCGATCACGGTGCCGCTGCGCACTTCGCTGATCAGCCCGGTGGCGAGCAGTCGCAGTGCGAGGCGGATGTCGTCGGCCGCGCGGAACGGCCAGGTGGGCAGCAGCATGAACACCGCGTCGTGCGTGGCGTCGCTGACGTTGACGTGCTGCAGCGCGTGGTCGCGCACCACCTCGAGGTCCGGCCAGTTGCCGGCCAGCACGCGCGGGCGAGGCACCGCCGTGGCGCCCGCCCGGCGCGCGAGTTCGAGGATGTCACCGGCTTCGGAGGTGACGAGCACCTCGGGAATGCCGGCACGTTGCGCGGCCTCGACGGTGTAGAGGAACAGCGGTTTGCCCGCGAGCGGGCGACGGTTCTTGCCCGGGAGTCGGCGCGAGGTGCCCTTGGCGGGAATGATCGCGACGGTGCGAAGTGGTGGTGGTGGTGGTGATGGTGTTGGGTGCATGGAAGTCCGGTTGAAGCCCACGGGCTGCTGCCCGTGGGCAAGGTTGCGGGAGAAACCAGGTGTCGTTGCGCCACAGAGCGCGAGACGGGAAGTGGATTGCGTGATCGAGAGGTCGCGCGTGCTGAGCGGTTGCCCACGGGCAGCAGCCCGTGGGCTTCAAAGGGGCGTCAAGGCTTCAATGGGAGTGATGGTGCACCGCGCTCGCACCCGCGCTCACGCTCGCGCGAACCATCCGCACCAACCGCGCGAGCTCGAGCGGATCGAGCGAATACGCCGCGTCACTGTGCCGCGTGCCCGCCAGCGCGACGTGGTACTCGACCCACCGCGCACCGGCCTGCACCGCCTCCACCGCGTGGTCGAGCGTGCGCGTGTGCAACGAAATGCCGCGCACATCCAGACGCGCAATGCTGGTCGCGGCGCGCACGTGGGCGTCACGATCGGGGTAGAAGCCGGGGCAGTAGTAGACGACGGCGTCGGGCGACTGCGCACGCACCTCGGCCAGCTCCACGCTGTCGCGACAACTCACGTGCAGCGCACCGGGCGGCAGCACGCGGGCCGTGGCGTGCAACACCTGCTGGCCGCGCCACGTGATCACGAACGGCCGGCCGAGCTTGATCCAGTCGGGGCGGATGATGTGCAGCGCCTCGGTGGCCGACTCGATGTCCCACACGCTGAGGCCGTAGCGCAGGCCGAGCGAGTGCGCGAGCCGGCGCAGCTCGACGTGGTCGTCCGGCATGAACTCCAGCCAGCGACGATGATCGCCGTGCGTGGCGCCGAAGTGCGTGCGCGGGCCGATGCGCGGCAACGGGTCGTCGAACCAGCGCGCGGCCGACCGCTTCTGGAACTTCACGGCCGTGGCACCGGCCGAGGCGGCGGCGCGGATCATCTCGTGCGCACGCTCGAGGCTGCCGTCGTGATTGAGGCCGCACTCGGCGATGAGGTGAATGCCGAACGGCGGAGCCGGGATCGCCAGCGGCGCGGCGGCGGTGGTCGGCGCGGTCGTGGTCGGCGTGGTCGGCGTGCCGGCGGCGCGACGGGTGCGGGCGCGGCGGGTGCGACGTCGGCGCGGCGGAGTGTGGCCGCAGGGGGGTGTGTTCTTCTGTGTCATCGTGTCGGTGTCCTCTGTTAGTTCCTTCGGTCGTTCGTTCTTCGGTCGGGTCAGGTGGTGTTGCAGTTCCATCGGGGGCCGCTGCGATGGCGGCTGGACGGGATCAGGCCGCGTTCGCGCAGTCGGCGTTCGCGACGGTAGAGGTGCTTGCGGCGCGCGGCCTGCTGCATCGGCTCGTGCGGTTCGAGTCCGTGCAGCTCGGTGTAGCGCGGCAGCAGATCGATCAGCCGCCACCTCGACGGCCGACCGCGTTGTGTGCCGCCCCACGGCGGCGGCAGCTTTCCGTTGCGCACCCAGCGGCGGATGGTTCGCGCGGTCACGTCCATCAGCATCGCCACCTCGGGCAGGGTGAGCATCGCGTAGCGCGGCAGTGCCATCGGCCGGTCAGTCGAGCCGGGGGCCGGGTGCGCCGAACTCGCCGAGGAAGCGGCGCAGCTCGGCGTAGAGCGCGCAGAGCGACGTGGTGTCGAGCAGCAGCGTCGTGGTCTGCGCCGGCGCATCGGCGCTGACGAACTGCACGGCCAGGGTGTCGCGGCCGATGTCGTGACGCTGTCGGCAGTCGATGCGGCTGGTGTTGCGCAGCTGGATCAGTCGCGGCGCGTCGTCGGCCGGCGACGAGGTCGCGGGGTTGTGGTGGGTGCAGCTGGATCGGTCGGGCTTCATCTGGCGTGTCCGTCTGAATGAGTTGTTGGTGCGGCGCGACGCGAAGTGCTCGCTCGCGGTGTCGCTCATGCCCGAAGAGTACGCCGGGCCACTGACACGCCTGGCGTCGCGAACGGGCGACAACTGTCAGGCGATCGGCGCAAGTCGTGGCCGAATACGGACAAACAAAAAGCGTAGTTTAATATCCAGTCCGGGCAGAAATTCGGCGCGCGGTCAGCCGCGGGGTACTGGTGGTGGCCGCCAGGCGACGGTCGGGCAAGTAGTTACGGACGCCCGGTCGGCCGCGCTGAACAAGTTCCCGGATGTTGGTGCTAGAAGCGAATCAGCCCTCCAAGCGAGCCGGGGGTGTAAGCCCCCGGAGTCTGGTCCTGAGGCGAGCGCTCGGCGCCACCAGGTCCGCGACACCAGGTCCGCGCCACCAACA
>JBFWQT010000590.1:0-4187 GCA_050249295.1 Planctomycetota bacterium | reverse complement strand
TCGCGCAGGTCGCGCAGGACGGAATCCCGGCACCGGACATGAACAGGCTCCCTATGAGGTTATGGCCTCATTGCGGCGCGGTCCTTTAACCAGCCAGCCAGCCGGGGACAGCTTCGCTGTCCCCGGCACCTTGTGGTAGCCCGAATCATGCGGATGGAATGTGGCGCCACCGCGACCGAGGCGCGACACATACGAGGCTCCCTCACGGTCGCGGCTCTTGTTCCATACGACGACACGAAGGAGCGTGCGGCTTCTTGTGCTCGCTGCGCCCTCGTCTCTGTGGTCTCTGTGCTCTGTGGTGAATCTGCATGCAGAGAGAATGACCACGGAGAACGCGGAGGACACGGAGAGGACGCGTCGCGCCCCGGGCTCCCCACCATCGCGACAACTGCATGATCGGCCTTGCCACTCGCGCAGGGTTGCCACACAATCGACCGTCACCCCCGGCAGTCGCTCCGCCGTCAGGCCACGACCATGCTCACCGCCGGAACATTCGGTGCGGGCATCCGCCGGATCATCAGCGATGCCGGCGGCCTCGAACACGTGGACCGCAAGGCACTGGCTCGCGTCCTCGGCCAGTTCGAGATGCTGTTCCGGCACTACGCGCCGGCGTACCCCAACGACCGATTCGTCCCCGGCCTGAAATTCCTGCTCGGCCAGGGCTGCCCGAAGTCACTCGTCGCCGCCGTGTCGCAGGCGTGGGAGACCTCGGCCGGCAAGCGCGAACGCAGCCCCGAGAACCTGCGCGCCGGCGTCGGTTCCGGCAACGCGTTCGCTGTGTGGTGGCAGAAGAACCCCGACTTCCTCGCCAGCTTCGCGCGGCTTGCGCAAAAGATGGCTGCGCCCGATCCGTCGAAGTCCAGCCGGCGCATGCGCCAGAGTGGCCAGGCGCTGAAGGTCGTCGTGCCCGACGAGTTGCGTGACGACGACGACGACGAGGACGACAGCCCGCCCGATGCGCTGCCCGAGTCGGGCATTGCGAAGCCAGCCGCGGCCGCGCCGAAGAAGAAAAAGAAGACGCGTACCGTGCGGCGCCGCGCCGAGCCGGCCGCGGCCGAGAAGATTCTCGACGCCGGGCTGGCCGACGATCAGTTGCGCGCCGAGCCGTTGCCGGGTGGTGGCGACGACGACCTGCTGGTGCCGTCGGGCAGCGGGCCGGTGCCGCAAGCGGTGCGCAGGCCGGTCGGGCAGCGACCCGCGCGCAAGTCGGACGTGCCTGCGGCGGCGGTGCCCGCGGCAGCTGTGGCGGTGGCAGTGGCGACGCCGCCACCCGGCGCGGCCACGCCGGCGGTTGCCGGCACCGACAAGGGCCAGGGCTCGGCCGCGATCCAGGAGCTGATCCGGCGCTCGAAGGCGCGAGTGGCCGAGCTCACGCGCGCGGCCAACACCGCGGCGCAGCGGGCGCGCGAACTGAACACCGCCGGCGCGCAGGCCGTGGGCCAGCTCAAGGCTGCGATGGCTGCCGCGCAGCAGGCGCGCGCCACGATGCTCGACGCCGTGAAGGGCTGGGAGCTGGCCAGGTCGCGCGTGGCGATGCTCACACAGAAGAAGCTCGCGCCGCAGAAGATCGAGGAGGCGAAGCGGGCGCGCAAGGCCGCGGCCGACGTCGCACGCGAGGCGCAGGAGTCGTTCAAGTCGCTCACGGCCGGGCTGCAGACATTGAAGGAGAACGCGGCGCTGATTTCGCGCGAGCGCGGACTCGCGGTGGCGAAGGCCAAGGCCGCGGCCGACCAGCGCGCGAAGCTGATCGCGTCGGCCGAGGCTCAGGTGGCCGCAGCGCGCGAGAAGCAGAAGCAACAGCAGCAGCAGCAACAGCAGGCCGCGGTGGCGGTGGCGATTCCGGTGAGCGGTCCGGTCGTCACGCGTTACGCGGGGCCGCGCGCGCCGAGTTCACCGCGCAACGTGCGCTCGGGTCGTGTCGTGGCGATCAGCCCCGGCCGCGCAATCACGCGCAGCGGCGCGCACGCTGTCCCGCGCAGCCTGCGCGGCTCGGCCGACGATCATGCGATTCCTGACGCGCTGCCCGTGATTGCGGCGGCCGCGGCGGCTGCGACCACCGCCACGGGGGCCACCGCGCGCGCCGACTCGCCGTCGATGCCCACCGCGCCGCCGCCGCCGCCTGCCGGTTCGCCCGCCGCGCGCGCCGCCGAAGCGGCGCGGGTGATGCGCGACGACACATCGAAGGCGCGCTCGCAACTCGACGTCATCGAGCGCACGCTGGAGAAGGGCCCGGCTCCGTACGAGGCGTTCCGCCTCTACCTGCAGCGCTCGGCGATCCTGCGCGTGACCGAGCCGGACCACCCGGACATCCCGTCGGACGCGCTGATCGACGGCATGAAAGAGGAGATCGCGACGGCGCGCCAGTCGATGGGGCCGGTGCGCAACGCGCCGGACTGGGCGACGCTGATCCACGTCTGGCTGCTGTCGGTGTGGGGCCCGCGCACCTACCTGATGCTCGATCAGCTGCGGCTGGTGGAGGCGCCGTGGCAGCTGCCGATCGGCCAGCGTGTGAACCTGATGCTGATCTACCCGCCGTTCATCTGGTTGTTCCGCAAGCCGCGCGGCACCGGGTTCGTGCGCGACCCGCGCATCTCGCTGCTGCAGCTCGACCCGTACGCGTGCTCGCCGTCGTACGACCCGTCGTCGCCCGACTCGGTGCGACTGACGCTGGCGTGGGCCGACCGCGCGGCGGGCAACGGGAGTGACGACGACGCGCGCCAGCACGTGACGCTGGAGTACCCGGTGCGCCCCGCGCTCGGCCCGCACGGCACGCTCGAGGCCGTCGAGGACTTCCTCGGCGACGTGCTGGCGGTGCGCACGCAGTACGCCAACCACGTGCTGCAACGGCTCGCCGCGCGCCGGCTGCCACGCAACACGTTCGACGCGTTGCTCGGCGAACTGCATGCCGCGCTGGCGATCCGCGCGCTGCCCGAGCGCGTCTCGGCGTTGCGCGCCAACCTCGACCGGATGCTGCGCGGCGCGGTGTTCCACACCCGGCCGATCGAGATGCGCGACGCGCCGTTCACGCAGCTGATTGACCTGGCGCTTCAGCACAAGGTGCTCGTCGGCAAGGATGTCCGCCGGCGTGCGACGCGCATCCAGCAGCTGTTCCAGAACGACGACGCACGGCTGCCGCAGGGCATGCTCGAGAACGTGGCGCTCGACTTCAATGTGGTGAACCGCTCGCTGCTGGCCGACAGGGCGCCGTCGAGCCGCACAGACAAGGCGTGGGACGACGCGTACAAGCCGCCGGCCGTGCGCGCGTCAGTGCCGAAGCCGTGGACCGGCATCGAAGGCGACCCGACGAGTTACCCCGCGCGGCTGGTGACGCAGTGGGCCGGCGGTGAGTTGCCGGTACCGGAGTAGCGCGCACTCACGGCAACTGCGGCAGTCGCGGCAACAGCGCATCCAGGATCCGCGCGGTCGCGCCCCAGATGATCCGCTCGCCCCACACGTACTCCACCCGGCGCATCGGCTTGCCGCGGTAGATCGCGTCGGCCACACGGCGATGTGCCGGGTCGCGCAGCCACGCCAACGGCATCTCGATCACCTCATCCACCTCGCGCGGGTTCGGCACGTACGACGGGCGCGTGTCGAGCAGCCGGCCGATCACCGGCGTGATCGTGAACCGCGACGTGATCGTCGTGAACGTCTCGATCTCGCCGAGCAGCTCGATGCGCGCGGCCGGGATGCCGATCTCCTCGTTGGTCTCGCGCAGCGCGGCCGCCAGGGCGTCGGCGTCGTCCGGATCAATCTTGCCGCCGGGGAACGCGATCTGGCCGGGATGATGGGGCATCGTCTCGGGCCGCTGGATGAAGGCGATGCCGGGCCGGCCGTCGTCGAGCAGCACGAACGGCACGAGCACGGCAGCGGGTACCCGGTCGTCGGCCGGCGGTTGTGGCCGGGCCGACCGCAGCGCGTCGGGCCACGCCGCCTGCACCGCCTGCCACCACGATTGCGCCGGTCCGGGCCAGTGGTTCATCGGGTTGCGGCGTCGGGTTGCGTCGGCGGCATGGTCGGTGCGCCGGGTGTCGCCGTCAACAGGCGTTCGCGGGCGGGTAGGCTGTCGGCGAGGCAAAACGCATTTTCTCCGAACGACGCGCCGACCGGCGGGAACCCCTGCATGACAACGACGACGACGCGACTGACGCAGCCGACCACCCACGACGTGCGGTGCTCATCACCGG
>JBFWQT010000589.1:0-4208 GCA_050249295.1 Planctomycetota bacterium | reverse complement strand
TCGGCGAGACGCGCACGATTGTCGGCGACGCGGGCGAGGTCGTTCCGGCGGGCGACGCACGCGCCCTTGCCGCCGCTCTGCGCCGCGTGCTGGGCGATGTGCCGGCCGCCCGCCAACGTGCCGAGGCCGGTCGCGAGAGACTGATCCGCGACTATTCGCCGGCCGCGTTGGCCGCTCGCACCGCGGCGATCTACCGGTCGGCGCCGGACCCGCGCGGGGGCGCCCGCGGTTGACAGGCCCGCCGCTGCGAACCAAACTCCGCGCGGCCACATCGGGTGGCCACAAACTGCGCGCGAGGAGCGATGCCATGCCGAGGTTGACGATTGCCGGGAAGGCGATTGAGGTGGATGACGAGGGCTACATGGTCGATCCCGCCCTGTGGGACGACGCGGTGGCGATCGAGCTGGCGAAGACCCAGGGGATCGACGACCTGTCCGAGGAGCACTGGACCGTCGTGCGCTTCATGCGCGAGAAGTACTCCACGGATGGCAGCGCGCCGTCGATCCGCTCACTCGGCAAGGAGAGCGGCATCAGCACGCGCGACCTGTATCGCCTCTTCCCGCGCGGCCCCGCCAAGCTGGCCGCGTTGATCGGCGGCATTCCCAAGCCCGACGCCTGCGTCTGATGCGCGGACGCTGCCCACGCATTGCCATCACTGGCCGCGAAGCTGGTCGCGCTGGCGGATGATGTTGTCGCGCTGATCGGGCGGGCAGCACTCCAGCCCCTTGTCGAGCGACTCCAGGGCCTCGGCCTTGCGCCCGAGATCGGCCAGGCTGTGGGCCCGCGCCACCCAACCCTGCCACAGGTCCGGCTTGGCCTGCACCGCCACATCGAGGTCGGCCAGCGCGCCTGCCGCGTCGTGCTCCACATTCAGCCGCAGCACGCCGCGGTTCACGCGGCCCTGCGGGTGCCGCGGCATCACGCGAAGCAGCACGTTGTAGTCACGCATCGCACCAGCCGGGTCGTTGCGCGACTGCAGGATCACGCCGCGGTTGTAGAGCGCGCTGATGTCTTCCGCATCGTCCTCGATGGCGGCGTTGAAGTCCTGCAACGCCGCGTCGTAGTCGCCGCGCATCATGCGCACCACGCCGCGATTGGCGCGGAACCACCCGGTGCGTTCGTCGAGCTTGATCGCTCTGGTGAACGCCGCCTCGGCGTCGGCCAGCCTCCCCATCTCGCGCAGCAGGTTGCCCTTGCAGTTCCAGGCGTTGGCGTAGTCCTCATCGGCACGCAACGCGACTGCCAGATCGGCCTCCGCCTCGGCCTGCATGTGCATCTCCAGGTACAGCGCCGCGCGATTCACCCGCGCCTCGACCATATCCGGGCGGATCGCGATGGCCGCGCTGTAGTCGGCCAGCGCCTCGTCGTCACGCCCGGCCGCGTCGAGCATCATGCCGCGGTTGTTCAACGCCTCGATGTGCTGCGGATCGCGGGCGATCAGGCGGTTGTAGATGCCGAGCGCTTCGTCCTTCTGGCCGAGCCGCTCGCACGCGCGCGCCAGGTTGTAGAAGGCCTGGATGTGGTCCGGGTCGGCCTCGGTCACGGCCTGCAGGTCGGCCCTGGCGGCCGCATCCTGCTGCAGGTCAATCAGCACGATGGCGCGGTTGTAGCGCGCGACCAGCAGCGAGGGGTCGAGCTTCAGCGCCTGCGTGTAGTCGTCAACCGCGCCGAGGCGATCGTCGATGCCGACCTGACGCAACAGGCCGCGGTAGAACCAGTCGGTGGCCTGCACCTCCACGCCCAGCGCTTCGCCCGATGTGAGCAGGCGGTCGAATGACAGCAGATACCGGCCGATGCGATCACGGCCGAGGCTGTCGACGAACGCGCTGTCGCTCTGGCGCGCCGGGCGCCGGTACCACGCCGACAGGAACTCCTCGAGCGCCTCGTCGCGCCCGGCCACCATCTCCGCGCCCATCTGGCGCGTTAGCTCGTCGAACCGGCCCTGCGCCGCCAGCGCCCGCCACTCGGCATCGCGACGGTCGTGCTCGCTGCGTTCCTGCTCGGCCGCCAGCCGGGCCTCACGCGCGCGCATCCCGGTGACGACGGCGGTGAGTACCGCGCCGAAAACCAGCAGCAGCGTGACGACCGCGGTGGCCGTCGGATGCCGCCGCGTCCACTTGTGGGCGCGCGCCAGCGGGCCGATGCGTCGCGCCGAGACCGGCCGGTAGCCGAGGTACGCCGCGAGGTCGGCCTTGAGATCGGCCACGCTCGCGTAGCGGTTCTCGCGCTTCGCGCTCATCGCTTTCATCGCGATCGCGTCGAGATCGCGCGGCACGCGTCGCCGCGGTGCACGACGGCGCGGCGGCACCAGGCTGCGTCGCGCCGCCTTGACCAGCACCTCCACCGGCGAGTTGCCCTCGTACGGCAACGCGCCGGTGAGCATCGAATAGAGGATGCCGCCGAGCGCGAAGATGTCCGTGCGCTCGTCGATCTGGTCGATCCGCCCTTCGGCCTGCTCCGGCGGCATGTACGCCGGAGTGCCGAGGATGTCGCCGTCGGCGGTCAGTTCGGGGCTGGCTTCGCGTCGATCGCTGATCGCGCGCTGCGACGCGCGCGTGGGTCGCGCGGCGCCGGCAACAGTTGCCGCCTGCGTGGCCACCGGTGCCTGCGCCTGCCCGGCGAGCCGTGCGCGCGGCGCGGCCACGCCCCAGTCCATCACCAGCACCTCGCCGAACTCGCCGAGCATCACGTTGTCCGGCTTGAGGTCGCGATGCACCACGCCGCGACTGTGCGCAAACGCCACGGCGTCACACACGCGATCGAAAATGCCGAGCAACTCGCGCAGCGTGTCGCCGGTCAGAGGCCCGTCCGGCAGCCTGGACAGCCGCTCGCGCAGCGTCATGCCGGTCACGCGTTTCATCGTCAGCCACGGCCTGCCGGCCGCATCCACACCCAGCTCGTGCACCGGCACGATGTGCGGGTGCTCCAGCTGGCCGGTGATCTGTGCCTCCTCCATGAAGCGGTCGATCGTCGGCGGGCTGTCCGGCCGCAGCAGCAGCTTCATCGCAAGCTGCCGCCGCAACTGCGGATCGTCCACCGTCACCACCACGCCCATGCCGCCGCGGCCGAGCTCGGCGCCGACGGTGTAGCGGCCGAACCGACCACCCGGGCTGAGGTCCGGCGTGCGCGTCCGCTCGGGCCCGGTGGCGAGCCGCGTTACCGACGGTGGAATCTGCCGGGCGGTTGCGGCCGAACCGTACGACCGCCGGGACGGCAGGGTCGCCAACGGATCATCGTGATGATCGTCGCGATCACGATCACGATCTGCACGGTCGTCCGGCTGGACGGGTCGCTGTGGCACGCGTGGCCTCTGCGGTAGCGCGTCTACGGTTCGTTCGGCTCGTTAGTCTGCTGAACGATTCATTCTGCACTCCCGGCATCCCCGCTGTCTGCAATTGTGCGCCGTGCATCCGGCCGGTTGGCAGCGGCTGGTATCATTCGCGCGAGCCGGCGCTGCTGCAGTGCGGGGTGAGATGCCGATTGCCGACGGCCAATGGCACGTGTGGATCGACCGCGGCGGCACCTTCACCGACTGCGTGGCGATCGATCCGTCCGGCGAGCTGCGCACCTGCAAGCTCCTCAGCGAGAACCCCGCGCAGTACGACGACGCGCCGCTGGAGGGCCTGCGCCGGCTGCTCGGATTGCCGAAGCCGTCGCCGCGCGGCGCGCCGCTGGACCTTTCGGGTGTGTCGTTGGCCGAGGTGCGGATGGGCACCACCGTGGCCACCAATGCGCTGCTCACGCGCAGCGGCGAGCCGACCGCGCTGGTCATCACGCGCGGCTTCGCCGACCTGCCCGAGATCGGCGAGCAGGATCGGCCCGACATCTTCGCGCTCGACATCGTGCGGCCGGCGCCGTTGCACACCGCCGTGCTGGAGGTGGATGCGCGCGTCGCGGTGGATGGTGAGGAGTTGCAGCCGCTGGACGACGCGGCTGTGTTGCGCGGGTTGCAGGCGCTGCGCGAGGGCGGTTCGCGCGCCGTGGCGATCTCGCTGTTGCACGCCGACCGTCATCCGCAGCACGAGCGCCGCCTGCGCGAGCTGGCGTTGGCGGTGGGCTTCGAGCAGGTGTCGATCGGCAGTGACGTCAGCCCGTTGCCGCGGTTGGTGGCGCGCACCGACACGACGATTGTGGATGCGTACCTCACGCCGGTGCTGCGCCGGTATGTGCAAGGCTTCCGCAAGGGGCTGGGCGTTAGATCGGAAGAG